>CAZZFQ010000030.1:7752-16037 GCA_964653695.1 uncultured Candidatus Bathyarchaeia archaeon
CCAATGAACTCAGGACAGGCTTCTATGCAAGCTTCGCACATCGTGCATCTTGAGCGATCCATAACTAGCTCGTACTTCTGTATCGCGCTCAGATAGGTAAGTGGCGTAGGCTTAGCATCTGGTATTTGAAAGGCGAGCTGTCTTTGCACTATTCTCCATCTCCAAAAACTTTCGCTTCAAGATCATTGTAGAACATAGCTCTGCCCATCTCGCCCCTCTGTCTCCTCACCTCTCGCAGGCCCATCCCGCTTAGCACTTCGAGCAACTGGTCTCTCCATGAACCGATCAGGTTCACGATTCTCTGGGCCGCTAACTCGATATCCTCATTCTCCACTTTGATCGGGCAGTCTTCTGCATGTCTGTCTCCGTAGCAAACCTTGCATCCGAGAGCGATCTGATAGGTTAGCCCAATCGAGACGGCATCGGCGCCGAGAATTATGCTCTTGGGAATATGCGCTGCCTCGGCTATTCCTCCACTTGAAATGAAGGTCACCTTGTCCCTGATAACGCGATCTACAAGATGCGAGTGAGTAGACCGAATGGCGTTTACTATGGTATCTGGATTCTGCTCTAAGGTCGCCTCGTTAGCATAGAAATGAATGATGTCCGCTCCTGCTCTTGCGAAATCTTCTGCTCTCTCACCAGATTTGTTGTCAAAGGGAAAGTGTAATGAAACTAGTGCTGAGGGATTGATTTCCTTTATCTCCCTGGCGCGCTCTTGCGCTTCATCCTCCTCGACATCGACCTCAATGATCCTTGAGGTCTTGACTAGGTTGTTGAACTGGCCTATTTCTCGCGAATGAATTCTAGGTATCAGATTTGCCCTGTAGGTAGCTAGCTCTGCAGAGAACTCTTTCGCATTTACTATGGCGAAAGTGTTAAGTCGGTTGGCAGCCTTTGCCAATGCAAGCTGAAGGCTCCTGCCAAAGCTAGATTCAAGAGGGGCATCCAAGATCATCGGTATTGGAATCTCTAATGTTCTCGGGGGGTTTGAAAGCACATTTCCATTGCCATCAAATTCGAGGTACTGAAGTCGTTTTCCCAAGTCCACAGCAGTCGAGATGTACTCTCTGCCGTGTATTCCGTCTCTCGTTGGTCTGACTATCTCCGAAAAGTCGAACCAAATGCCATCGAAGCCTCTGCCTGAAAAGGCGCCTTTGTATCCAGTTCCGGAGACAGGAACTCTCCCGGTTTCTGCTTCAAAATAGATCGTCTCCATTCTCTCCGGATTGAAATACGAGTTTCCCAGTTCCGCAAATTTCGGATTGATTCCTACTGAGATGGCACCTTTTGGACATGCCAAAGTGCAGAGATGACATCCTCGACACAAGTCCTCGACTGGGTTTGCGATCTGGCCGTCATCCTGAATCTTGTGAGCCTCATATATGCAAGCCTGAACGCATTCCTGAACATTGAGGCAATTGTTGTATCTCTTGATTGTGAACTTCGGGGGTAGCTTGATCTTCGACGGCGCATCTTTGACTTCGATGTGATATCTCTCAAACATTGTTTTCATTCTTGAACCTCGAAGGATGCTAGGCGTCTTGGAGCGATTGGAGATTATTCACATGCCGTACTGAGATTCAGGTTGAGATAGCCTGGGAACCTCAGGAACCACGATATTTCATAGCCCGTGACCCTTCATGGACGATCCGTAAGCCTCGGTATTCATTCTACTACACCGATCGACTTCAAGCGCTCTTTCTCGTAGTGCTCGAAAAGCCACATGTCAGAATCTTCAGTGCGCTCGTCAATCAAGGCAAGGGTGGCCTTACTCCTCTGATTCTGTTTTATGGACGCCCTAGACGTGTGAAACACCTATCATTGCCGTTTGACCCTAGCAGAGCTCTCTGTATGAATATAAAGCCTTTTCCGGATTCCCCGTACGTTTATTAAGCAAGAGAGCGTGTTGGTGAACAAATGCATGCAGAGCGCAGGAGAGAACGGCGCTGGACAAAACAGACGTCAGAATTCTTGAAGTTCTACTCTCTAACTCTAGACTCTCCTATAGGCAGATTGCCAAGCGAGTTGGTGTCTCAGCGGCTACGGCGATGGCAAGGACAAAGAAACTTGAGCAGGACGGCATAATAAAGCGATATTCAACAATTCTCGACCACGAAAGATTGGGCTATGAAATAACAGCCGTGACAGAGATAACAGTGTCTAAGGGCAAGCTCTTGGAAATGGAGAAGGAAATCGCAAAACTGCCCTGTGTTTGTGCGGTCTATGATATCACAGGTCTGACGGATGCTGTCATTGTCGCCAAGTTCAAGAACAGACAAGATCTCAGTAGCTTCGCGAAATCTCTGCTTGTAATGCCATTCATCGAGAGAACTAACACCCATCTCGTCTTGACGACAGTGAAAGAAGACTTCAGACTCGTCTAGTCGAAGATCAGGGCCGCTGGGATCAATAAGGCAACGAGGCGCTGTCCTCGCACGCATGTTCCTTGGCATTCTTCTGACTGCCTGTATTAGAACGAACCATGTCTCAAGACGACGGTTTGCCGAGATTTTTAAGCTAGGCGCGTGAACCCCTAGCTCAATTGCAGCACAGGATGGTGGCCAAGAATGGAACGTGCGATGTGGGCTGAGAAGTATAGGCCGAGATCATTGTCTGAAATGAGAAACCAGACCGAGATTGTAGGTAGGCTCAAAAAGTTTGTTGAGACCAAGACGATGACGCATTGCCTGTTTGCTGGCCCTCCGGGTACCGGAAAGACCACTGCTGCATTGTGTTTGGCGCGCGACCTCTTCGGTGAAAGGTATATGGATGCATTTATGGAGCTTAACGCGAGTGATGCCCGAGGAATCGATGTCGTACGAACCACAGTAAAGGAATTCGCAAGAATTGCGACGATAAGTGATGTTCCTTTCAAGATCCTTGTCCTCGACGAGGCGGACAACATGACATCTGACGCGCAACAGGCATTGAGAAGAACCATGGAAAGATACACGGAATCCTGCAGGTTCATACTTTGCTGCAACTACTCAGGACGGGTCATCGAGCCTATTCAATCAAGATGCGCCTTGTTCAGGTTCACCCCGCTAAAAAGCCAAGACGTCGCTGACTACCTAAATCACATAGCGAAACAGGAAAAAGTTGACCTTAAGGCGGATGGAGTAGCCGCGCTAGTCGAAGTTGCCGAAGGCGATCTTCGAAAAGCCACAAACACGCTTCAGGCCGCATCCTCACTGGGGAAGCCCATTTCTGAAGGATCCGTCTACATGGTCGTGGGCAGGGCAAAGCCCAAGGACGTAAGAGACATGCTTGACCTTGCTTTCAAAGGAGAATTCCTAAAGGCGAGACAGATGCTGAGGTCGCTTCTCGTGCAGTATGGCCTGTCCGGCTCAGACATCGTCAAGCAAATGCATTCTGAGATCTTCAGAATTGACGCTCCAGAGAAAGACAAGATAGCACTTGCAGACGCGATCGGAGAGGTTGACTTCCGACTGATAGAAGGCGGAGACGAAGAAGTACAACTCAGCGCGCTGCTTGCGAGACTCGCTGCGATCGCTCAGGAAACCCGTTAGTGAATTCGAGATGCCTCTTCTCTGGACAGTGAAGCACAGGCCCAAGACGCTCTCAGATGTTGCAGGAAACAAAGAGGCAAAGGAAAGCTTCATCGCTTGGATAAGCTCATGGCAGAAAGGGATACCGCCGAAGAAGGCGGCGCTTCTTCACGGTCCGCCTGGAACCGGGAAGACTGTCACAGTCCAAGCCGCTGCCAACGACTTCAAGTTCGACCTAGTCGAGATAAATGCAAGTGACAAAAGGACCGAAGAACACCTTAGGAAGATAGCGGGAGGCGCAGCCACCCAAGGCGAACTCTTTGGAAGAAATCGCCTGATCTTGTTGGATGAGATTGACGGCATCAATTTGTCTGAAGACAAAGGAGCCATCTCGACACTAGTCGAAACGATTGAGCACGCCAGGTGCCCAATCGCTCTCACTGCAAATGATCCTTGGGATCCGAAAATCAGGCCCCTTCGCGAACTGTGTTTCGCCATAGAATTTAGGCGTCTCGGGGTGCGCGACTCTCTTCCGTATCTAAAGAAGCTTTGCGTGTCCGAAGGGATAGAAGCAGACGAACAAGCGTTAAGGTTGATTATCGATCGAAACAAAGGCGACATGCGATCTATCATAAACGACCTTCAAACGTTCACTACTGGCAGGAAGAAGCTTAACTACGCTGACGTTGAGTGGCTCAGCTGGAGAGATAGAAAGGATACAATCTTCGACGCCTTGAGAACAGTCTTCTCATCCAAGAGCGGCACTCAAGCTAGAAGAGCCACTGACATGGCGGATGTCGACCTCGACATGTTCTTCGAGTGGATCTACGAGAACGCACCCTTACAACTCACGGATCCCAGAGACCTAGCCAACGCCCTGGGGGCGCTATCGAAAGCAGATCTCTACTTGGCAAGGATGAAGAGGCTGCAGGCGTGGCAGCTTCTTCCTTTCGCCATAGATCAAATGACTATTGGAGTTGCGTTGTCAAAGGAGAGGACAAAGCCAGCTTGGACACCGATGAGATTTCCCAGCAGGATCACATCGCTATCCAGAACAAGGAAGGAGAGAGCACTCCGGTCAGCGATAGGAGCAAAGATAGGAGCAAAGAGCCACGTCTCAAGCATGGCAGCGGTCAAACACTTCTTGCCATACCTATCTTTCGTCTTTCAGAACAACTCAGAAATGGCTTCAGATATCACTGGGTGGCTTGATTTGAACGAGGAGATGGTCCAGTACCTATCTGGAAAGAGCATCAAAGAGAAAGAGAGAAAGGCGAGGAAACCCGTCAAGGTCAAGGAACGCCAGTTAGCCACTAGGAAAGCTGCCCGCCGTAGAAGGGCCGCCTCATCCTAGCCGAGGATTCTATGAGTTTTCTGACTTCTTGATCGCTTGCGCCAGACCTGATCGAGCCAAGAATATCCACAAGGTCGTCGCATCGCATTAGGCAAGATTTCAGTTTGCCGTCGCTGGTAAGCCTCATCCTCGAACAGTGGAGGCAAAATCCTGTATTCTCAACAGGTTTGACAACTTCAATCTGTGCGTCGCCAAGGTGGTACACCTTTCTTCCGTGCATAGATCGCCTCACCTCGACTTTCTCCGCTTTATCGGACAACTCTTTCTCTACTTGATCGAGTGAGTAGTGATGCTGGAAATAGTAGTTGCTCTCCACGTTTAATGGTTCCAATTCGATCAGCTGCAGTGTGGCGCCAGTCTGGTGGCAGAACTGTAGCATGGAGTCTATCTGATTGTCGTTGACGTCTCTCAAGAGAAGCATGTTCACTTTCACAGGATGGAGACCCGTCGACTTGGCTGCCCTGACTCCCTCAAGCGCATCGTTGAGTCTACCTCCAGTCAGACTCTGGTAGGTTTCAGCATCAACTGAAGGTATGTTGATGTTGATCCTAGCCAGCCCGTTTCGCTTCAGGTCTGTAGCAAGCGAATAGGTAAGTAGGGTCCCGTTGGTGACCATCGAGATCTCCTCGATCTCCTTCCCTTCCTTGACGAGTCTGACGATCTCCGCAATGTCCTCGCGAATGAGTGGCTCTCCCCCGGTCAGCTTAAGCCGTCTGGCGCCTAATCCGCCTACGATTCCAGCTACCTTGGCAATCTCAGCAGTCGTCATCTCATCCCTACTTTGGGGTTGTCCTTCCCTGTGACAGTAAGGGCAGCTGAGATTACATCTCTGAGTCACCGAGATTCTGAAGTTGAGAAACGGCCTTCCATATCTGTCGACGATCGGACCAGCGTTAGGCAATGCCTTGTCACTCTGACGCGTGCTTCACCATGTGGCATATCTCTGGAAGAACCAGCTGAGTCATCGCCAACTTGACGGCATCAGTTGAGCCTGGCAGGCATAACACCACTTTGCGGTTCATGACTCCAGCTAGTGCTCGCGACAAAACTGCCGCCGACCCCACCTTATCATAGCTCAGTCTCCTGAAGATCTCTCCGAAACCTGGCATGTGCTTGTCAAGGAGCCTTTCCGCTGCCTCTATCGTTATATCTCTCTTTGTTATCCCCGTCCCTCCGCACACAATGACAGAATCCACCTTCCGCGAGCCTACTGCCTTCTTGATCTCTCGCGTCAATTTCCGACTGCTATCTGATATGAGAACTCTGTCTGTAACCTTGTGTCCAGCGCTCGACAGAAGTGATTCGATCAGATCTCCTGACGGGTCGTTAATCGCTTCGCCCTTCTTTCGAGACGTGTATCTGGAGGTGCTGCAGGTTATGATGGCGACACTTACCGAGGAGGGTGCCTTTTCTTTATGCTCTTTGACTGAGCTACTCGCGGACGTTCGTTTTCACCTTTCTAACGACACGGATCTCCTCGATGGCAGTGAAGGGATATTGCCCTGCCTTGTCCTTCTCGTACTGCTTTGTCATGTCCCAGACAGTCAAGAGGTAGGCGGCAACCCCAGTCAAGGCCTCCATCTCTACACCAGTCTTCGCAGTCGCTTTTACCAGAACCTCAACAGTCAAGCCATCGTCAACGATCTTCTCTGTCACCTTCACATCGGAGATGGGTAGCGGGTGACACAGGGGTATTACTTCGCTTGTTCTTTTCGCTGCCAAGATTGCGGCTATCTCAGCTGCGGCGAGTGGATCTCCTTTTTCAGTCTTTCCTTGTCTCAAAAGCTCTACCGTTGTTTTTCCTAGCCTCAGTTTGCCCGCCGCGAGAGCCTCTCGCTGCTCTTCATCCTTTCCAGTTATGTCGACCATTCTGAACCGTGAATAGGGTTTTGGCATCTTTGAGCCGATCCCTTCCGATGTTGTCCCACAGATGCGTAGGATTAGTCAGGCCTTTCTCTCCTGTCTATTAGCTTTTTGACAGGCGATTGCCGAGGTCAAGAGTCTCTAGTTCTAGAAGGTGGGTTCTGGAACCTCTTTGCCACGTCTTCCTAATGAGAGTTCTAGCCACTTCCTCATTGCTGATGCTGGTGTTGCAGTCAGCCCGATCAGAGTAGTTCGGCCTCTAACTCCTTTTCCGGACTTCTTTGCCTCAATGATCCCTAGGGCTGAAAGCTCGCGAGCGAACTTCCAGACCTGCGTGTGCGCTCTAGGTGCCTCTCTTAACTCCTCGCAGGCGATCCTGTAGACTTTTTCGATCTCGCCCATAGTGGCATAGGCCGCACCTGAAGACTCAAGCGCTCTGGCAACAGCGAGGAGAAGGATTCGTTCCTGCCGCGAAAGGGTCTTCACATAGTCTCCTCTAACGGTCGGATAGACCGAGGATACGGCCCTTCTCACATGTTCAGGTTCAAGTTCTCTCTTTCCTTCGAGATCAGCGTACTTTCCGGACCTCCAAACAAGCTCAATGGCGTATCTCGCGTCGCCCGTGGTGGACGCTAGCTCGGCGATGAACCGAATCGATTCCTCAGGCACAGTGCCTTCCTTAAATGAGAGTTTGACTCTACTTTCAAGTATCGTGACAAGTTGCTCGATGGAGTAAGGCTCCATCTCAAGCATATTCTGCTGCAACGTTCCGAGAGTGCTTCTATCGAGACGCTTCAGGTATTCTGGTTGGCGAAGGATCCCGATCAGCGAGAGGCGCATAGGCTTGTCTAGTCGCGCTTCTTGGAATCTGGTCAAGTTGTAGAGTGGAACGGTTCCTTCAGTACGGATAAGACTATCAAGCTCGTCAAGAGCTAGGACAGCAAATACGTTGTCTCGATCCAATATGTCCATGAGTATCTGAAGCAACTCTTCAGAGGAGTAGCCTCGCTGAGGAAAGCTAGGGACAAACTCGCCAAGAACTCTTTTCAGGATCAAGAAGAGGCTGCCGCGGCATTCTCTGCAGTTGACGTGAACATACTTCAAATTGATCTTCCGCGACTTTGCGGCCCTCATTAGATCGATCCCAAAACGCTTCGAAACCGCAGTCTTACCCGTTCCGATACTGCCCGTTATGAGAACTCTTTGGTTCATTGAGCCGGGACTGTCAAGAGTGAAGCGAAACAGCTGGGCTAGAAATCTCAGCTTCTCGTCTCGATACGGGAGGTCAATGGGAACATAATCTATGGACAGTGGCCCTTCGTCCTTGAAGATAGACGGTCTGGCCAGGGCTTCCTTGATGATCTCTGATCCTCGGACCAATTGATGCTCTTCCGCAATTCCACGGGAGAGTTCGCTGAGCTTCGCTTTAGGCTTTGCGTCCTCACATGCGTGGGCTAGCTGAGTTTCTCAACGGTCTTAGGAACTCACTTGCCCTCTTCCAACAATCCTTGTGTAGCAAAGGGCATCGGGCAGTTCATCCTATCGGTGAGCTCGAA
>CAZZFQ010000031.1:0-15798 GCA_964653695.1 uncultured Candidatus Bathyarchaeia archaeon
CCCACTTGACAATTCACCCGTAACTTTTTCTACTCTCTCAACGACATTGCATCAGAGAGATAGGGCTTGCCGCGTCGCACTCTATTTCAAGACTATGACGGAACCACCTATGAAGTTGACACGCCCCTAACTTCAGATGTCGACTACGGACAGATCACGACAGACCTTGGGGTCCCTAACTACGTTAACAGGTCAAACTTCCATATTGAGAGAGGTTTGGTCACAGTCTGGGCTGGACTGAACGCTCACCGAATGGAGGAACTCTTCCCGGCGAAGGCCACTCAGAGACTCGCCAAGGAACCAATAGCAGTGCTATTCTTTGGTGGAGCAGCAGTTCGCATGCTGTGCCCGAGCGCAAACGAGCCCTCAAGCCCATTCTTTCGAGAACTGAATGATATAGACCTGATCGCTCCTAAGAGCCGAGCACAAGACTTGTACAAGCTCCTACTAGCTCTTGGCGATCTTTGTGGAACAAGATACTACTATTTTGTGGCACGATCTGATCGTAGGTTCAACGCGATGAGAGCCGGTAAGCGGTATCGCGTAAGAACGATCGAGAAGATCCTTGAAGACGGAGACGTCCAATGTGGTGTGCTTGACATATTCACCGACTCGGTTGACCTAAGACACAAGATCGACGTTCGAGATATGTTCGGACTCTCAAAGAACAGCCTATACACAATCGGAGTGCACAATATCATTCTGACGAAGTGTCAATACATCTTTGACGTTCCGGCGAAGGCGAGAGAGGAACTGGTCCGCCAACAGTTGGACTATAGAATTCTCAACTATCCTGACTACAGGACCGATCGCCTTCTGATCGGCATTGAAGAGAAAGACATGAGGGATCTGTGCGCAATATTCCTTGACCACGAACTTGGAGAAGGAGAGAACGACATCAACTTGGACAAGATACACAGAACTCTTGAAAAAGACAAGAAGTTCGCCTTGACTTTCAGACTTAATGTTGAAAGCATATTGAGAAACGAGGCTATCTTGAAGAAGATAGGGATTCCAAGTGGTGATATTACCCGGATTTTCAGTTGTATTCAGAGCACTCTGGATGCTGTACCTAAGATCGAAAAGAGGTGGAGTAACCCATGGTGGAACGTCGATGTCGAGACGCCTCAAATATTCGGAAAGTCTTCTAGCGTGTGAACGCCTGGAATCCCAGCTCCACAGGTCCTTGTGGAATACTCATCGATGGTATCTGGGCCCAAATGCTTTTTAAACCGTTAGAGACGGAACAAAGCATGCCCAATGGGGAGAATGATGCCTACAGAAATCTACGATGCGGAGGAATTCGTCAAGCTTTCCGAGACGGCGCTAGCTTGCAGAGTGAAGAGGCTTAAGGATCTGGTGAAGCTGAAGCTTCGAACTCCCCGTATGCTTTACACTATTAAGCTCGAGGCACCCAAGGCAGAGGATGTCCTCAAACGGATCAAGTGCGAGGTTCAAGAAGTCTAGCCTCTAGCTAGGAAAGACTCTTGAACTCGGACCTGCAGACCCTGTTCTAGAGGAGCCGACTTGGTGAGGCTGACAGATATTTTTCAATCGAAGGCTCAGACTAGACTGGTTGAATACATGCTTGAGAATAGGAGCAAAGTCTTCAATCAGTCTACGTTAGCAAGGTTCCTAGATTGTTCGCCGTCAACTGTGGCAAGAATCATCGAACCGCTGATTGAGGCACACATTATCGCGTATGAAAGGTTCAATCAAGGGATGAAGGTTCTTAGCCTGAACGTCGATGACGAGAGGACCAAGTTGCTTCTGGAGTTCTATGAAAAGCTCAGGTCACTTTGACGAGCCAGAAGAAGGAGCACTACTTCTTGTTCTCTTTCTCGTACAGGTTCCTGAACTTGTCGGCCAAGGAGTCGCATATGAGCGCACATACTCTCCATTGGCGAAGGCTATGGTTGATTCTGAGTTGCTCTAACGCTTCGCATATGCTGTCTTCTTCTTCAGGATTCAATGCTATGTCCCGATGCCAGCCGGTATAGACAAGTGCACTATATAAAAAGATGACCGTCTTGAAATCTCATGCAACATGCTAAGAGACATGCACGGGACGGAAGAGTCTGAGGATTGAAAGTACTTCGGAAAGATGTGAAGCATGGCTCCGTGAAAGTGCTAGTTCAGACCTTGGATGATCTTTGGCATCTTCATAATATTATCGAAAGAGACGATCTGGTTCACGCAAGAACCACTCGAGAGGTCAAGATGGATGGAGTTGGCCGCCCATCAAGCCGCAGAATGCCAGTCTCTGTCACTCTGAGAGTTGAGAAGGTCCATTTTGACAGGGCAGTTACAAGACTTAGAGTCCTAGGCGTCGTCACAGAAGCCCCCGAAGATTTTCACATTCAGGGCTCATACCATACGTTGAGCCTTGAACCAGGGCATCAGGTCATCATCGTTAAGAAGCGCTGGCATGGCCACCAGTTGGAGAGGCTACAACGAGCTGTCTTAAGGCAGGAGCCAGTTGTTCTCGTTGCGATTGATCTTGAAGAGGCATGTGTTGCGGTGCTTCAGAGCTATGGTCTTGAAGTCAAGGCTCAGATTCGGTCAAGGCTTCCCGGCAAGAGAGAGGCTGAGAAGCGAGAGAGTGCTCTGGGGAAATACTACAGCGATGTCCTGAACCTTGTCGCTTCAGTTAATAGGGATCTTAAGAGGAAGATCGTCGTGGTTGGGCCAGGATTCACGAAAGAAAGATTCACCACCTTTGTCAGAGACAGGTCTCCAGAGATTGCAGCTAAGATTGCCGCTGTGAAGAGCGTCAGTAGCGCTGGTGAGGCCGGAGCCTACGAGGCGATTAGGTGTGGAGTCCTCGACAAGGTCTTGAGAGACATTAGGACGGTGGAGGAGGTTTCTGCGGTGGAAGAGGTTTTGAGGCGACTGGGAAGTTCGAAGGGAGATGTGTCATATGGGCTGGAGCAAGTATCTCAGGATGCATCAGAGGGGGCGATTGGCCAGATTCTGATACTTGATCAGACTCTGCGCGAAGCTGACGACGAGAGCAGAAGAATGATTGACCAAACGATTAGAAATGTCGAAGACAAAGGTGGGAGAGTGCTGGTAATTAGTGGCGAGCATGAGGGAGGCGCAAAGCTGGGCTCGCTAGGAGGCATTGCGGCGCTACTGAGATATCCGAAGCATTGACGAAAGCTTATTTCTTGATGGTACAGTGGCGATAAGCAGACGAAGTCTAACCTTATGAGATCTCTGATCTGAAGTTGGGCTACGGTCTTCTTCTCGAATGGTATTCTCGCCTCACAGCTGGGTTCGATTCAATGACCTTCTTCAAGGCCTCTTCGAACTGCTCATCCTCCGACAATGGAACAACGAGGAATATGCCGGTCCTGCCAACCTTGTCTCTTCGAGTAAGAACTCTGACTCTTTCCTTGACTATGTCAGGGCTAACAGCTAAGATCCTTGCCACCTCTGACTCTCTTCCGACGACTTGAGACTCAAGGTGTCCTCTCGCCGTGGGCTCTACCAGCGTAAGCCTCTTTGTGACTCCAGGCGTCCGTCGACTGGATCGTATCGCCTCAAGGTCGACCATTCCACCGAACCTGTAGAATTCGTATTCGAGCCTCTTGAATTTCAAGAGAGGGAAGGTTACGGAGGCGGTCTCTTCAGCGTTCAGATATATGTGAGCTTTCGGTGAGTGACTTGGTGTTGCCTGTGCAATCAGCCTTGTGAATAGTTTGTAGCCCTGCTTAGTTAAAGAGAGTTCAAGCCTATACGATGGAACAGTGTGGGGTATGAGAACATCGACATCGCTGTCTTCTTCGACATCGCCTCTTGCCACGCTGCCATGA
The DNA here is from genome assembly GCA_964653695.1 of uncultured Candidatus Bathyarchaeia archaeon. Taxonomy (GTDB): domain Archaea; phylum Thermoproteota; class Bathyarchaeia; order 40CM-2-53-6; family JALHTG01; genus JALHTG01. Next base: position 3,819 of record CAZZFQ010000031.1, read on the forward strand.
ATTGCAGATTCAAAGCCCTCTGCCTCCAGCGCTTCCATTATCTGTGCTGCGATCTTTCTTTTGTCCTCAAGAAGATTCCAGTGGTACTGATCGTAGAAGTGCTCGACTCTATCTGTCCGGCTGACCGGCTTTTCAGCCATCACCAACCACTTTCAGATGCGTACACATTTCCAGTGATCCATTCGAGGTAGGGCGCGTAGCCTTTCTCAATACGCAGTGCAATGATCTCGGGCAGTTCATAGCTGTGAAGAGCCCTTATCTTTTTCTCCACTTTGTCATAGGCGGAGAACCTGGTTTTGGCAATCAGCAGGTATTCTTCCGATTCTTCAACTTGGTCTTTCCACCGATAGATGGAATCCACCTTGCTGATATTGACGCATGAAACGAGATGCTCATCCACAAGAGTTCTTGCGATTCTTCTAGCTTCTTCTACGTCTGGGCATGTGGAAAGTAGCAGGAGGGCGTCTGTCTGACTGCTCGCTCCATGTATTTTCTTCGTATCCTGCTCAGACAAATCTCGTTCCGCTTCCATCAATTCATGTAGTCATTCTCAAGTAATGAACTTTCGAGGCAACCGTCAATCGAAGAGCGAGCGCTACAGAAGTGGGACACGCCACATGTCACGATTTCTTACACATCTAGGTCAAAGCAGGCGTTGTCTTAGGGCAGAAGGCCTGAATCTTTCAAGCCAAGCAGCATTCGTTTCACAGTATCTTCGTCATGCACTGAGGCCGAGCTCGGCCTGTTCAAGCTTAAAAGATAATTAGGAGGTGTCTCAAACACTGCAGATGCAAGTATCTCAGGACGTCGTCATAATTTGGTTGAAGAAACGTTCCCATGGATGCAGACCATTACTGGTTTAGTGTTCTATTTGGTAGCTTGGGTTGTACTCTTCTTTCTGGCAAGACGCTTCAACCTTGAAAAGAGGGGTTTGAAGGTCGGCCCGCTCTATTTTGTATACAAAACTACGTCGCTGAACCGAACCCTAGAAAGCTTCGCGAAAAGGTTCCAGCGGGTTTGGCGTGTCTTCTTCAACATAGGAGCCGCGGTTGGTGTAGGAATGCTGCTGCTCATAGTTTACCAACTTCTGAGAAACGCTTTCAATCTCTTCTATAGGACGCGAGAGGCGGGACCAGTTCAGGTTCTTCTTCCGATACCTGGAGTCACGATGAGTTGGGAGAACTTTCCGTACGCGATCGTTGCCATCTGCATTCTATTAGTTACTCACGAGGCTGCTCACGCGATAGCCAGCCTTGTTGAAGGAGTCCCGTTGAAGTCTTCTGGAATATTCTTGGCTGCAGCTGTACCCGGGGGACTGGTGGAGTTGGACGACGAGAGGCTGGACAAGAGTTCATACTCAACGCAGCTTAGGGTTTTTGCTGCAGGTTCATCGGCGAACCTGGCCGTCGCACTGATCTTCCTTGTTCTTATGGCAAACTTCGCGCTGACGATAACTCCCTTCTACAATATCGTTCCGTCGGGGGTTCTGGTGGGAGGAGCAACGGTGGGGTACCCGGCCGAGATCGCTGGCATCAAGGCGGGTGACATCATCAAAGGAATCGACGACACGAAAGTAGCCACTGTTGAGGAGTTGAGAGCATTCATGGCAGACATCAAACCGAACACCCGCCTACTAGTGCTGACATCGAGAGGAAAGTTTGAACTCGAGACAGCGCCAGACCCAGGTAACAAGACACGCGCGATACTTGGCGTTACCCAGCTTACAAACCATGTGACATACTTGCCAAGGCTCAGCTTTCTTTCTCCTAACCTGCCAATGCAGCTGTTTAACCTCGAGTTTTGGATTCACTTCGTGACCATCAATGTCGCCATGATCAACATGCTCCCTCTATTTCCCCTTGACGGGGACAGATATTTGCTGGCAATATTGCAGTCCTTAGGTGTGAAGAACGTCAAGGCTGTGAGATCAACGATGAGTGCCTTCTCATTCATGATCCTGGCGATGAACCTGTTCCTATCATACGTGACATTTGGGTTCTTGAAGATGTGAAGGTATCGCAGTTGAGATGCCGCACCTGCCGGAACGAGGCATTCTATAGGCGATTGCATGAAGGAGTGGCACTATGCAAGACGTGTTTCCTTAAAGATATCGAGGAGAAGATTCGAAGAACAATCGCGAAGTTCAACATGCTGAGGTTCGACGATCACATAGCTGTAGCTGTCTCGGGAGGAAAGGATAGCCTCACACTCCTTAGGGTGCTACGGAAGCTTGAGAAGAGGTTTCCAAGAGCAACCCTTACCGCCGTGACGATTGATGAGGGCATTAGAGGATACAGGGCCGAGGCAGTCAAGCTGGCCAAGAAATCCTGCAAGGAACTCGGCGTCGACCACGTGGTTGTCTCGTTTCGAGAGCTTTTCGGAAAGACTCTTGATCAAATAGTCAGTTCGAAGAAGGAACTTTCTCCCTGTTCTTATTGCGGAGTTCTGAGACGGAGAGCCATTCAGATGGCGGCTAGGGAGGCAAAGGCCAACAAGATAGCGACAGCCCATAACCTGGATGATGAGGTTCAGACGATTCTGCTGAACATTTTTCATGGAGACGCAAAAAGGATTGCAAGAGTCGAACCTGTCCTTGTCGACCCTGCTGGTCGATTTTTACAAAGGGTGAAGCCCTTGTGCGAGATACCAGAAAAAGAGGTGGCTCTATACGCCTATGTTTCAGGAATCGAATTCCAAACTTGCCCATGCCCTTACTTGGAAACGGCACTTAGAAATGACATTAGAGAGATGCTGAACCGAATTGAGGAGCGACATCCAGGAACGAAGTTTACGATCTTCAGATCTATGGAACGGCTCCGAGATTCCCTGAAGGCATCAATGGCGCGTACAGAACTGCGAAACTGTCTTCGATGCGGCGAACCGACGACTGGATCCGTTTGCGAGGTTTGTAAGATGCTAGATAGGGCCGTTGTGGCCTAGGAAGAAGCGAATCCCTCGCATGGGCCAATGGTCTTTCGGTAGATTAGCTCTGCATGCCCCCTCACGAGAGCGTCTGATATGCGACCGATCTTTGAGTATCCAAGCTTCTCGTAGAAACTTTGAGCGTCCGTGTTGAAGTCGGACACAAGAAGAAACACGTTCGGCCATTGCTTCAGGATCCTACTCTCTGCAAACCTCATCAGTCTTCTTCCGATTCCTTGCCTGCGATGCCGAACGTGTACACCTATGGCTTTCACGTATCCGCCAAGAGGAAATGCCTCCTTCACATAGAAGACAATGAACCCTGTGACCTTTCCATCCTGAAGAGAGAGAAAGCATTGTCCCAACGAGATATGGCGTTTGAAAAAGGCTCTCGCCCTATTACGTGTGAAAGCTAGTGTGATCCAAGGATCCGATCCAGCCATAATCTCGACGCACTCGTCCAGATAGGCTGGGTGCAGTTCGACTATCCTAATGTCAGTCGATTCCACGTGAGTACACCTGCGATCCTTCCAGGCTTTGGATCAGCGAGAAATGTCTTGGGATGGTCGCGCCTCGTTTCCGAAGGTTGAACCTCCATGAGCGAAACAATGCTCCACTCCTCAAGACGTATCCTGAAGATGCCTCGCGACAGCTCTAACGTACCTACACAATGAGCATTTTCAAAGGCACGTGTCCTGTCTCTGGTACGAATGCCTCTCCATATCTGCATCTTCCAGCTGCCCCTCTAAACAGAGCGATACGTTCGATCCAGCCGGCATATGTCCGAAGGAGGCGACTTTGGGTTCGATATGCTTTCCGCATAATCTTCATTTTCTTGGCATACTGTTTGGTTACATCTGAAACTACGAACATCTCAGCCGGTATTGTCACTCCAAAGACGCCACTGACACTCTCATAGCAATATGCTCCATAGGGCAACCACTCTCTTCCTCTCCCCGCGTATGCCTCCGCAGGTGAATGGAAGAGAGCTTCCAGTGCCAAAAGCGAAACTTCCCTATGGACTCGGTGCCGATCCTTTGGATGAGGAAGAAGAACTAGATCTGGCTTCAATTCCCTGATGCTTCTCGTGAACAATTCAACATTGATTCGGGAGATGAGCGGCTCTTCGATGTTGAGAAACTTGGACTGATCTGACAGTCCTAGCTCCTTCTTGGAGATCTCGAACTCCTGGCGCCTAACCTCTTCAACTCGGGCTGATCTTCGCGGGCTTGAGCTTCCGCCTTTTCCCGAAGTCGCTACAAGAACAGTTGCTTCCGTTCCCCACTCAACGTACTTTAGGATGGTTCCGCCGCATGAGAGAAGTTCATCGTCCGGGTGCGGTGCGAATACAAGAATCTTTCTGGGAACAACAGCGTGCACTGTCCTCTTCTCCACGCTGCCTACAGAAGGCATCAGGCGAAGTGTGGTTTGCAGGGAGGCGCTTAGACAAGCCTTCCTTGGCATCGCAACCATTCCGAACCTATATTGGTTCATCCTCGGGGTAATTAAGTAGTGAAGACTCAAAGCGCTCCAGAACAACATCAAAAGCGAGAAGGAGAACGACTAGTGGCTCCAATGGGCATCGAAGCTACGGAGAGAAGGAATCCTAAGTCGAAGGAAATTCACAAAATGACTAGTCTGCAAATTGTTCGTCTCATCAACAAGGAAGATCGCAAGGTTCCCCTTGCAGTTTCGAAAGAAGCAACACGGATCGCACGGATTGTGGATGCAGTTACAAACGGCTTGAAAAGTGGAGGGAGAGTCTTCTATGTTGGCGCAGGCACGAGCGGCAGGCTCGGTGTTCTAGACGCAGCGGAGATGCCGCCAACTTTTGGGCTTTCGGCGACGAAATTTCAGGGCATCGTTGCTGGAGGATGGAGCGCACTCAGAAAATCAATCGAGGGCGCTGAGGACGATGAAGAAGCAGCTCGAAAAGAACTTGATAGAAGAGGCATTTGCAGTAAAGATATTCTGATCGGACTCTCGGCGAGTGGGAGAACACCGTTCGTCTTGGCTGCCATGCGAGCTGCTCAGCGGATAGGTGCAAAACGATTTGGAATCACGTGCAACCCTAAATCGGAAATGGCATGTCTGGCAGATGAAACGATCATTCTGAGAGTTGGCCCAGAGATCATTGCAGGAAGTTCGAGGATGAAGTGCGGAACGGCACAGAAGATGGTTCTCAACATGATAAGCACTGCGTCGATGGTTAGGCTTGGGAGGGCATGGGAAGGATTGATGGTGAATCTGGAGGCGAGAAGCAGGAAGCTTCAGAGAAGAGCCATGAGGATAGTTTCTGAAGTGGCAAGGGTTGATCATCTCTCCGCTAAGAAGGCGCTTGACGATGCAAATGGCAATGTAAGGCTCGCAATAGTCATGTTGAGACGCGGTGTCTCTGTCAGGAAGGCAAGGAAGATCTTGGCAAACACAGAAGCAGATATCGAGAAGATAGTCTCTTCATCTCACAGAGCGAGGAAGAAAGCGCCCGATAGCCAGTGGAAATGATGAAGAGAATAGTTGGACTCATGTCGGGAACATCCGCCGACGGTGTGACCGCTGCCCTGGTTCAGGTTTCCGGCGCCGACGAGAAGACACGACTAGAAATTTTGGCCTGGGACACCTTTCCATACAAACCTGCGTTTAGGAGGAAAATATTCCAGCTATTCTCGCCAAGAACAGGGACCGTTGACCGTATCTGCCGAGTGAACTTCGCATTGGGCGAGAAGTTCGCCAAGGCGGCCCTAAGGATAGCAGAAAAGGCAGGGCTAGACACAAAAAAGATCGATATGATCGCGTCCCATGGCCAGACGATCTATCACATACCTTCGAAACCCAGGTCTACCTTACAGATCTGTCAAGGAGCGGTGATAGCAGAGAGAACTGGCATAACAACTGTTTCTGACTTTAGGGCGAGAGACGTGGCTACTGGTGGTCAGGGAGCACCCCTGGTGGCTTTCGCGGACCTTGTCCTGTTCAGAAATGCGCATAGAGCACGTGCTATTCAGAACATTGGAGGAATAGCAAACGTCACAGTGGTACCTCGGTCGGCGAAGTTAAGCGACGTATTTGCGTTTGATACGGGCCCGGGAAACGTGATCGTTGACTCAGTCGTGAGGCAGTTGACGAAGGGACGCCTCTTGATGGACAGAAACGGGATGATAGCCAAGACGGGTAAGATCGATCACAAGGTGCTGAGAGATCTCATGAAGTCGCCCTTCATTAGAAAGAAACCTCCAAAGACCACTGGCAGAGAGGAGTTCGGCGAAGAGTTCGCTGAGAAGTACTTGAAAGGGGCAAGATCGAGAGGATTGAGAAAGGAGGACATAGTGGCGACTGCAACAGCCTTCACAGCAGAATCCATCGCCTATAACTATCGGAGATTTGTATACCCTCGATGTCGCATAGACGAGGTAGTGCTCGGTGGAGGAGGAGCCAAGAACCCGACACTTGTCAACCTGCTTAGAGAGAGGTTAGACCTGCCTGTGCTATTCCACGAAGATTTTGGAATTCCTTCTGAGGCAAAGGAAGCCATAGCATTTGCGATACTTGGCAACCAGATAATGGAAGGAAAACCGGGAAACGTTCCATCAGCTACAGGTGCCTCAAGAGCTGTTCTCTTGGGTGCAATATGGCCCGGGGGGAAGAGGACCTGGCGGCCGCGGACCGGGTAGGCGAATACGTCGGATGAGTAGCCCTGCTCCCTAACAATATCATGAATCTCTTCAGACAGCGGCTCTTTCAGATGAAGACAGAAGAGGGTTTAATATCAGGCCGTCAGGTCAATTGATTCTTGGCGGTGGTGAGGGATCGGGGAGATAGCCGTTCCCTGTTACCTGAAATCGGCTATACGCAGGGATCCGTCAACTTGTGGGAGTGGCACCACCGATCGGATGTGGGCCTTGGTTGCTGACAATGACATCTTGCCCCGTCAGGCCAGTGGAGTAGGAGCTTCTTTCGAAGGAAAGATGCTATCTGCTTGCTGCTGAACCCGATCAGGCTCGGAAGAGAGCAGTCGTAGAGCAGACACCTCGGCGCTGGCAGGATCACGAGGTGTAGGAGGCAGCTGAGATACCTACGCCGAGAGGAGTGTCTATCTCGCGGGGATGTCACCACCGCTACTTTCCCTAAACGCTTATTTGAAGGTCGGAAGCAACATAGCAAGCCCAAATTCCGAAATGACAGGTGCCAAAAATAGTTGAGTAGAGAAGCGAAGAAAGCACCGCCTGACATCAAGCTCTTTGGAAAGTGGAGTACGGAGGGTATTGAGGTGGCGGATCGTGGGTTGGAACGATACGTTGGCCTCAGGCCGGCTCTGAGCCCTCACACAGGCGGACGACACGAACATAAGCGGTTCATGAAGTCTTCGATCAATATTGTGGAGAGACTGATCAACGATATGATGCGGCACGGAAGAGAAGGAGGCAAGAAGGCGAAGGCGACCGGCATAGTGAGAAATGCATTGGAGATCATTCATCTGAGAACTGGAAAGAACCCTGTAGAGGTCCTTCTTAGGGCAATTGAAAACTCTGCTCCTTGTGAGGAAACTACTAGGGTCAGCTATGGCGGAATCGTCTATCATCAAGCTGTAGATATGGCACCTCAGCGCAGACTTGATCTCGCATTGCGTTTCATCAGCGACGGTGCCAGGCAGGTGTCATTCAGCAATCCCAAGACAATTGATGAATGTCTGGCCGATGAAATAATCGCTGCGGCCGAAAGAGACAGTAAGAGCTCCTCCATCCGAAAGAGAGATGAAATAGAGCGAGTCGCATTGTCGTCTCGCTAAAGAGCGATGAATTCTCTTTTTCTTCTTTTTGCGGTCTCGTTATTGAGTCAAAGGTTAAATATGGCGGCCTTGCCTTAAACTAAGAATCGCTTGAAAACCAGAGGAAGTATACTGCCTTGAGCGCATCCGAGAAACCGCATTTGAACCTAGTCGTGATTGGCCATGTGGATCACGGCAAGAGCACAATGACAGGCCACTTGCTCTTCTTGACAGGATACGTAGACAAGAAGACTATCGACGAGTATGCAAAGGAGTCAGAGAAGACAGGCGCAGGAGAGACATTCAAGTATGCTTGGGTATTAGACAGTCTGAAGGAGGAGAGGGAGAGAGGAGTCACTATAGACCTGAGCTTCAGAAAATTCGAGACACCAAAGGTTTTCTACACAATCATCGACTGCCCAGGCCACAAGGACTTCATAAAGAACATGATCACGGGCACCAGTCAGGCCGACTGCGCGATACTAGTCGTGTCGACGAAGACTGGAGAGTTCGAGGTAGCTGTAGGTCCAGGCGGACAAGCTAGAGAGCATGCGTTCCTTGCGCGAACCTTGGGAGTTAATCAACTCGTTGTGGCATTGTCGAAGATTGACGACGCCACAGTCAACTACTCGAAGGAACGGGTTGAAGCGTGCAAGAAGGAAGTCGAAGGTCTGCTGAAAGTGGTAGGCTTCGACACCTCCAAGATCAACTTCATACCTGTTTCAGGTTGGCTAGGTGACAACTTAGCGAAGCTAAGTGATAAGACTCCTTGGTACAAGGGCCCAACCGTAGTTGAGGTCTTGGATAGCTTCGTCGCACCTCCGAAGCCAACAGACAAACCTCTCAGGATTCCTGTTCAAGACGTGTACACAATCACGGGAGTGGGCACCGTGCCGGTCGGACGTGTGGAGACTGGGATTCTCAAGGCGAACGATGTGTTGATCTTCAATCCATCAGGAGTTTCGGGGGAATGTAAGAGCATTGAGACGCATCACGTGCTCATCCCGCAGGCTGTGCCAGGCGACAACATTGGCTTCAACGTGAAAGGAATCGCGAAGACCGACATCCACAGAGGCGATGTGGCAGGACATACAGACAAGCCGCCGACCATAGCCAAGGAGTTTATCGGCCGAGTGATAATAATTCAGCACCCAACAGCGATCGCAGCGGGCTACACGCCTGTCCTTCACGCGCATACAGCAACGATGGCGGTTACGTTCTCGGAATTGCTGCAGAAGATTGATGCGAGAACGGGACAGGTGACTGAGGAGAAGCCATCATTCCTGAAGACGGGTGACAGCGCGCTTGTGAAGTTGAGACCTGTCAGACCCATGGTTATCGAGAGCTACTCTGACCTTCCACAGTTGGGAAGGTTCGCCGTCAGAGACATGGGATCGACAATCGCCGTCGGAGTTGTCCAGCAGATCACTGAGAAAACTGAGAAAGCCTAGCAATCCCTCAACACTTTTAAAGATCTCTAGCTTCTAGTAGTTGGCCCGATCCGGTTAGGGTGGAGTGTAAACTTTCGGGATGGTCAGCAAGGCGCGGATCAGGCTGTCGAGCACAGATCCGAAGGACCTGAGTTCGATATGCGATGAGATCGGCAAGATTGCAGAGAGGACCGGTGTTAAGCTTAGGGGACCGATTCCACTTCCAACCAAGAGGCTGGTTGTGCCGACGAGAAAGAGCCCTTGCGGAGAGGGAACTCACACGTGGGACAAGTTTGAGATGAGAATACATAAGCGCCTTGTAGATGTTGACCCTAACGAGCGATTCCTCAAACGTTTGATGAGGATAAAGACACCTGAATCGGTTTTCGTGGAGATTGAACTAGTCTAGGAAACAGCCTTCACCTATCGGATCAGTCTCCCCGGTTTGTCTATCTGATTCATGTCAGTTTTCTGAGCTAGGCTTATCTACGTGACTTGAGTTCTCGTAAGCCGCCTTCAGCCATAGGCGACAAGTCTCTTGGAAAACTCGGTTGAGACACGCAACGTTTCTCGGATATTCAAGAGTGGGAAGACTGAAGGATCCACTCGAATCGTGAGGGCGCTTGACGATGTCAGCATCAGCATCAGGAAGGGAGAGTTGTTTGGCCTTCTCGGTCCAAACGGGGCTGGGAAGACCACGCTGATCAAGATTCTGTGCACGTTGCTTCTTCCCAGCAGCGGCTCCGCATACGTGCGGGGACACGATGTCATCAAGGAGGCGAACCACGTTCGAAAGATAATCAATATGGTTACTGGAGGTGAGACTCCGGGCTACGGTATTCTTACCGTTGCCGAGAATCTGTGGTTCTTCTCACAACTATACGGCATTAGAGGCGATGTGGCGAAGCAGAGAGTGAAAGACCTTCTTGAGACAGTGGGCCTGAGCGATGAGAGCACGACGAGGATGAATAGACTGTCCTCAGGGATGAAGCAGAGGTTGAACGTTGCTCGGGGATTCATAAACGACCCCGAGGTTCTTTTCCTCGACGAACCCACGCTCGGGCTGGATGTCCTATCTGCGAAACATATACGTGGATACGTCAGAAATTGGGTGAACACTCAGCCCGAGAAGACTGTTCTTCTGACAACACATTACATGGCTGAGGCTGATGAGCTCTGCGACCGAGTTGGAATCATCCACGAGGGAAGGATAGTTGCGTGTGATAAGCCATCAAGCTTGAAGACGATGGTTCGAGATAAGTCGGTTTTTCAGTTTGAGATTGCTGGAAGCAGCGACTATGAAAGACTCAAGGCGGTCAAGGGGGTTGTAGGTCTCTCTTGGACACACCACATTGAAAGCGACATGTCAACACTGAAAGTCGTCCTGTCAGAACAGGCTGCTGCTTCAGAGATCGAGTCCACGCTAAGAGCCTCGGGCTCAAAGATACTATCGATCACAACACCAGAACCGACCTTGGAAGACGTCTTCATACATCTCGTGGGGAAGGGGCTAGAGTGAGACAAGTTGCATTCTCGGGCGACGCAGAGAGAAACCTGCGGACGATAATCGCCAGGACCTATGTCCGCATAATGGGGAGCGCGAGGGAGCCGAGTTGGCTTCTATGGGATACGGTGCTTCCAATGCTAACCCTCAGTGCGTATATTTACGTTTACAAGATGATGAACGCTCCCCGCGAGTTCACGGGCTTTGTCATCGTAGGGGGCGCTATGATAGCCTTCTGGCTGAATGTTCTCTGGGACATGGCGGCCCAACTCTATTGGGAGAAGGAGACAGGAAATCTTGAGCCATTTTTGATGGCTCCCATATCGAGAATGGCCATGCTCATGGGAATGGCGATCGGCGGAGTATTCAATACAACCCTCAGAGCCCTAGGAATATTCATAGTTGGGGCCTTGGTCTTTCATGTTGAGCTCCTTATCGGGGATCCTGCTGCGGCGGCTCTTGTCTTCGTCCTAGCTCTTGCCTCGCTATACTCTTTGGGGATGGTATTCGCCTCGGTTTTCTTGATGTATGGAAGAGAGGCTTGGCATACGTCGCATCTTCTTCAGGAACCAATATACTTTCTTTCTGGATTTTACTTTCCGGTGAAGTTTCTACCTTTCTGGCTTCAAGTTGCCGCCTCAGCGATTCCGGTAACCTTCGGACTTGATGCGATCAGGCAGATACTGATTCTAGGGGCCGGTTTGAGAGAGGTTTCTCTTCATGTTGTTGCCCTTGCGGCCTTCTCGCTTGTTCTCCTATTCATGGCGAGGTGGATGCTGCGATATATGGAGGACCACGGACGGAAAGAGGGAAGGTTGACGTTGCGATGGCAGTGAGGGATATCGCTAGGTCGTTCAGCCGCTCGGTTTGGCTAGGTTGGAAGGTTGACGCCAATTGGACTGATCCTTGGCTCTTCGCAATCTACTCTGTGATCAGGCCCATTGCGGGCATGCTCATAGTCATATTCCTGTTTCTGGTCGGCAGTCAGGTGGGAGAAAACACTGATCCGAAATATCTGACATACGTGTTTGTTGGAAACACATTCTTCATCCTTGTGGCTCAGATAATGCTCTCGATGGGATGGGTGATTCACGAGGATCGAGAGCACTACGAGGTCCTGAAGTACGTCTACATCTCTCCGGTCAGCTTCTACGTTTACCTATTGGGTAGGGCTTGTAGCACAGCACTCGTGGCATTAATCTCGGTTGCGATCTCTCTCTTGTTCGGTGTCGCTGTTCTACGTATGCCCATAGACTTTCTTTCTGTAAATTACGCCGCGTTGGGCCTGTCGCTGATCATTGGGCTTGTCGCGATCGCCTCTTTCGGGATGATTCTGGCAAGTGTAGCATTGCTGACAGC
>CAZZFQ010000032.1:0-15644 GCA_964653695.1 uncultured Candidatus Bathyarchaeia archaeon
TTGGAGCGATGCAGTTAGGCATTATGTGACGAAATAGGATTCTGATGTCGCTTGCCCCTACCATCTTGGCAGCTTCAACGAACTCTTGTTCTTTGAAGTGCAACACCATGCCTCGCGTTAGCCTTGCATAGATTGGGATCAGGGAGATTCCGACAGCTATCATGGCATTAAATAGGCCTGGGCCAAGTGCTGCTATCACAACTATGGCGAGAAGAATAGGAGGAAAGGAGAGGAGTATATCCATCAGCCTCATCGCCATGCTGTCGGACCACCCCCCTTTGTATGCAGCCACGGCCCCTAGCGGAACTCCTATGGCAAACGCTACACCAACGGAAACGAGGCCGATGATCAAAGAGATCTGAGCGCCATAGATGATTCGACTCAGAATGTCTCTACCCAGCTCGTCGGTGCCCAGCACATGGCCTTGGGAGGGAGGGGCAAGGTTGTCCTCTAGAGTCATTTTCAGCGGATCATATGGAGAGATGACTGGAGCCAATGAAGCTGTCGTAATGAAGACGGCGAGCGCAACCATCCCCGCTAAAGCAAGCCTATTTCGCTTGAAGCGGTACCAAACTAGATGGAGTTCTCCGATCGATCTGACCTGTACATATTCGACTTTCTCTTTGATAGCCATTGAAGGTTCACTCATATCTGATCCTTGGATCAAGGTAGGAATATGACAAGTCAACCAACAAGTTGACCAGGGAGAAGACCGCTGCATAGATTAGGATCAATCCTTGAACAACCGGGTAGTCTCTGCTGCTTATTGAGTCGATCAAGAGCTTTCCCAAACCCGGGTAGGAGAAGACTGTTTCCACGACTATCGAACCTCCCAGCATTCCTCCGAAGAAAATCCCTGCAACGGTCACGACAGGGATCATTGCGTTCTTTAGCACATGTTTCCATATCACAGTATTCTCCGGCAGACCTTTTGACCTAGCTGTTCTGACATAGTCCTGTCTCATCACTTCGAGTACGCCTGATCTTGTCTGTCTTGCCACAGCTGCTGCAACGGCTGCACCTAGAGTTATCGATGGAAGAATAAGGTGACTTATGGTGCCCACGCCTACAGCAGGTAGCAAGCTCAGGTATACCGCAAAGAGCCACATGAGCATTAATCCAAGCCAGAAGGCCGGAGCTGAAAGGCCGAACAAAGCTACGAGCATACTTAGATTATCCATCTTTGTGTAGGGGTGTGTGCCTGACGCGACTCCAGCAAGTATTCCTATCGATAAGGCGATCGCTAGTGATAGACATGCCAGATTCACAGTGTTCAGATATCTATCTAGGATCTCCTCAGCAACAGGCCTTCCGCTTCTTATGGAGGCTCCAAGATTTCCGCGGAGAAGGTTCCAGAGAAAGGTCAGGTACTGAACGTAAAGAGGTTGGTCAAGACCCCATTGTTGTCTCAGGGATCTTATTGCCTCAGGACTTGCGTCCTCCCCCGCTAAGAGAACAACAGGGTCTCCGGGAACAAGACGAATTAGAACGAAAACAACCAGGGAGACTCCGAGAAGAATAGGAATCGTCATCAATAGTCTGCGGGTAACGTACTCTATCACTCAGTTCGGGCCTCAAACGAAAAAAGGGGAAAGGAGGATATTACGTCTTCTTTTCGACGTATACTCCAAACAGCCAGATTGTTTCGTCGTGTCGCATCTTTGCGTTCTTTACTTCAGACCTAGCCAGGTGGAGCTGGGGTTCATAGAACAAGAATATCCATGGAGCCTCGTCGAATAGTATCTGCGTCGCCTCACGGTAGGCATTCTTTCGCTTTGTGACATCTGTCGTGCTTCTGCCCAGATCGAATAGCTGATCAAACTTGGGGTTGCTGTAGAAGGTTGGTTCCAAGCCAAGTGGCGGCCATGCCTCGCTATGGAAGTCGTGAAGCGCTTGGTCAGCGTCTAGGTTGGGCAGTCCAAAGCCCACGAAAGCCAGTTCGACTGTGCACTTGTCCACTGGCTCGCTCTCTCGAGCCCTGAAAGCAGCCCATTCCGACGGCGCGATTTTTGCCTTCACTCCGACAGCTGCAAGATATGATTGGATCGCCTCTACGACCTCAGTGTCCATCAGGAATCTCCCTACACCATAGGCCAGCTCAACCTCGAAACCATTGGGATACCCTGCTGCGGCAAGAAGTTCCTTCGCCTTTGCAGGATTGTATTCGTAGACACCTATCTTGGTGTAGCCGAAGCTTGCCGGTGGGATGCCTGGGCAATCCATTATAGTCGCAGTGCCCTTGAAGATTCGATCGATTATGGTTTTCTTGTCAACTGCGTAGTTTAGAGCCTGTCTCACTCTCACGTCCTTGAGCGGCCCTCTCTTGGTGTTGATTGATACGTGCATGGACCTTTGACTGAGCGCTGGCATCGCATAGAACTTTGGATTGTCCTTCAGTCTGAAGTAGTCTGCTGGGGGAACATTGGTTATGATGTGGGATGCCCCTGACTCCAATGCCATGACTCGTGCACTCGCCTCTGGGATAGGCTTCATTACGATCTCTTCAACCAGCGGCTTGGTTCCCCAGTATTCTGGATTAGCGACGAGTTTGACCTGCGTGCCCTTGATGTGCTCTACGAACTTATATGGACCTGTCCCTATCGGTTGCTTGTAGTAGTCATCACCCAGCTTCTTCCATTGAGTCGGGCTGATTATCTCCGACGGTGCATAGTTGAACAGATTCATCAAGGGTGGATACGGTGTTGTGTTGACGACAAGCGTGTTGTCATCCACTATGTTCATTGACTGGATCATTGTGAATGAACCTCGTGCCGGAGACTTTGCTGCTGGATCGATCAGTCTGTCCATAACTGATATCTTGACTGCTTCTGCTGTGAAGGGGGTTCCATCATGGAACTTTACGCCTTTTCGGAGATGAATTGTCCACTTGGTTGCTTCTGCGTTAGCCTCCCAGCTTGTGGCTAGGCAGGGCTTAAGTTCTCCTGTGTCAGGGTCGAAGTCTGTAAGGGTCTCGCAGACCAGTCTTATTATGCCAAGGTTCTGCATGCCTGTTGCTTTTTGAGGGTCAAAAATTGGAATGTCGGTCCCAAGTGAGATTACCAATGTCTTCTGATATTCTGGAGGCTTTGGGATCATTGAGTAGACAGCGAACGCTACTACTGCGATGACGATCACACCAGCTATTGCAGTCCACAGTTTCTTTCGTGAGGGTTTTGAAGTTGCCATCTCAGATTTCCTCGACACTATCTAGTGCTAGTCCCGTATTAATAACTTGCGAGCTCAATATGCTTCCTTGAGTAAGTCTGCAAAGGAAAGAGCATAGACCTTGGCCGCTTGAATCACTTCGCATACGGCAACATGCTCGTTCAGAGCATGGGCTTGATCGGTTCTTCCAGGTCCAAACATGCATGCTTCTTTGAGACCAACAATATCTTTCCAGTCAGCTACGTCGCCGAAGGAAACAGCTGCTCCGACCTTTGGCTCAACTCCAAGCACGGTAATGCCAGCCTTTTTGATCGTTTGTACGAGTCTGCCGTTGGAAGGAAACTCTATGGTTTCCCGTTTCTCAGTAACCTTTGATGACTTCAATTTGAACTCTGGATCACTTCTCACGAGCGCGCTGCATGCGTCTTGCATATTCTTCTCGACTTGATGTGATGTCATAGGTGGTGAAAATCGAATGTCGAAAGTTAGTTTGCACCAATCTGGAACCATATTCGTCTGGTCTCCCCCGCGTATGGTTCCGACATTTATCGTGTCTTTCCCACCTATGGGATGCTGGCCTAGTCGGAGGCCGTAAACAATGTCAATAAGCTTGGACGCTTTCAGGATGGCATTTACTCCTGCACCAGAAGCTGAGTGACTTGCGACTCCATCAACCTCAAACTCGAACCACACTCTGCCCTTTGACATGGAGAGAACCTGCAGATCATAGGGTTCTCCGAAGATCGCCATGTCTGCCTTGATGAGTCCGTTCTTGCCCAAGTACGATTCTCCGTTAAACCACTTTGAATCTGGCGGTCTCCATTCGTCGTCAGCCCAAGCGACTAGAATCAGTTTGCCGCAGATCGAGATCTGAGACTCTAAGACTGCTCGCATTCCAGCCATCATTGCCGCTAGGCTTGCCTTGCAATCGGCCGACCCCCTTCCGTACAAGACTCCGTCAATGATCTTGGCCGAGAAGGGCGGATACTTCCAACGATTCAAATTGTATGGAGGAACAACATCGTAATGCGCGTCTACAAGTAACGTTGGCCCACTACTTGAACCTTCGATAACGGCAACAAGATTCGACCTGCCTTGATAATGTTCATACTGCTTCACCTTCACGCCGTACCCCGATATCTCATCTCTTATGACGGGAACGATTTCTTCATAGGTTCCTGGCGGGTTTACGCTCGGAATAGAAACCAACTTCTGAAGCAAGGCGGTGACATAATCACTGTCGACCTGAGAAAGAACCTTGTCACGTCTCTCAAACCGATTCATGCTGCAAGCCCTTGTGTGTCCATAGGCCCTGATTTTCTGTTGAAAGCTTTTCGATGCCGAAATTCAGGAAACGTGTATTTAGAGCATGTTCGTGCAAGACAGAGAACCAAAACTGTACGTCTCGGGTCTGGGGATAAGCGGTGAAGCTACATGAATGTTTCCAGATACCATGAACTTCAGAGGATCGATCAAGAGGTTCGAGAATGCACCCGATGTCTCCTTTTAAGAACTAGGACAAAGCCAGTACCGGGAGAAGGATCTATTCGGCTGATGACATTAAGATTGTTCCCATGTATCATCCGGGGGCGGCGCTCTACACGGCTAGGTTGAAGGCCGTCTTGGAGAAGGATATCCGGAAGATTGCTGGCTTGCTTGAGCAGACCACGCTTGTCTAGACAGCTGATGATTAGTTGCACTATTGAAACTCTATTCTTCAGGTGCTTCACGTGAGATCGCTTAGACTCTGCTGAAAGATCTCAAAGGTGGCAGAGTCGTAGAGGCAGAAGATAACGCTCTCTATTCCCGTTTTTCGCTTTAGATAGGAGATCGTTGTGGATAACATTACGCTGGCGCACCTACTGACGGGGAATTTGAATATTCCCGTGCTTATCGCGGGAAACGCGATCGACTTCAGCCCACGGCTATCAGCCGCTATTAGACTGTTCAACGTCGCTGATGCGAGCTTCCTGTCCTCGTGCCCCTCGCCGAATCGAGGGCCAACAGCGTGAATCACATGCTTGGCTTTTAGATTTCCGCCAGTAGTTATCACAGCTTCTCCAACCTTGATCCTTCCGATCTTGTTGCATTCTTCTTGGATAGTGGGTCCTCCTTTCCTTCGTATTGCCCCAGCGACGCCGCCTCCCAATACTAGATCGGAGTTTGCCGTGTTCACGATTGCATCGCAGTCCATGTCAGTTATATCCCCTTGTCTAAGCTCAATAGTTGTCTTCCCGACTTTCACCATTCTAGGTCACCCCTACACCAAGTGCTTTTCTGATTGAGGTTATGGCTTCGCATGCCAATAAGGTTCAGCCAGCGCCTCTCAAGTGATCAGAGGCGTCGCCAGAAGCATGAGGATTAAAGGTGCGTCTATCTCTTGGCTTCGACCTGTGGTTTTGCGGTAGATTTGCCTAGCTGCAAGGAAAACTATAATGCGCAGGAAGAGCTAAAGCGAACCGGTATAGATGAGAGCTCAATCAGAGAAGTTAAGGAAACCCTTCGATGAGGATATTCCCATTAGGAAGCCTCTCGAGCCGACCCCCATACCTCCTCCGATAGAACCACAAAGGATCATTCATTATGCTCCAAACGAAACTCAGAGATTGCTGAGAGAGATCCTTGCGAGACTCGACGCGATAGAGAAACGCCTCGGCAGCATAGAGAAGATTCTAGCCCTCAAGCAGACTACATGATCCTGAGAAGGATCATGAGTTGACATTGAAGGTCGTAGACAACCCAGCATTCAGGAATAGGATCTATGTCTTCAAGGATAGGATGCACGCCGGAGAGCTTCTTGCAGACGAACTACAGAGACACATTGGACAAGGCGATATTCTTCTAGCTCTGCCTGCAGGAGGCGTTCCAGTAGGCTACACGGTCGCGAAGCGTCTAGGGATTCCTCTAGATGTCGTAATAGTCAGAAAGATACAGATACCTTGGAACACAGAGGCAGGATTTGGGGCTGTCGCTTGGGATGGCTCCGTGGTTCTAAACCAGGTCTTGGTAAACGAGCTGGGCCTCACATCGGATCAAATAGAGGAATCCGTTTCCCGCACAAGGCAAATCGTTTCTGAGAGAACTCAGAAGTTCAGAGGCGATAGACCTCTTCCTAACCTTCGAAACCAAGTGATCCTATTGGTTGACGACGGATTAGCTTCAGGCTACACAATGGCGGCGGCAGTTGATTCAATTGGAAAGCAAGGAACGCAGAAGGTTATCGTAGCTGTTCCTACAGGCTCAAGCGAGGCCGTCCAGTTTGTCTCTTCAAAGGCCGATCTGGTCGTGTGCCTGAACATTAGATCAAGACCTATGTTCGCGGTCGCTGACGCGTACAAAGAATGGTACGATCTGTCCGATGAGGAAGTGATCCGATATCTACGACTATAGATTCAGAGGCTCAGCAGAAAGCTACTGAAGCCTCGACAACTCACGGTGAGAATCTTTTTCTAGGCAAGGGTCTGAAAAGCTCAGGCTTTGAGAGTCAAGGTTGAAGGCAGCATTTTCCTGAGCAACATCGCAGCAGGGGGGCCTATCGCAACTCCAGCAACCACTCTTAGGATATTGAAAGGGAGCCCTTCAAGCGCCGCCTCGATACCAGACAAGAAGCTTTCGACTACCAGAAAGCCGGCCACCATCTCTATTCCACCTATTGCACATGCCATCCAATCTGACCTGAGGGTCCTTCCCGCTGTTCTTCCGACTAGCCACCCCCCAACTCCCTTTATGACAAGCGTGTAGGGCGTGAACAGCGGATAGCAGATAAGGTCTGATACGGCTGAGCCGATTCCACCTGCTAGTCCTCCTACGAACGGTCCAAACAACAGGGCCGCGATGAAGACCACGGAATCTTCTAAGTCAAAGTAGCCAGCGAGCGCCGGAGCCGGTATTTGGACCATCAAGGCTGTGGTCGGAATTAACAGAGCAAAGACAATGGCTAATGCAAGTCTGAAAAGCCATGCATGTTTGATGGGCTTCATGCTGCTCGTGCTCGTACGCAAGATCTGTATGGTTGCCCGTATCTGCCTTTTCCTGCCATACGGCATGTAGTGCTCAGCTTGTTGAACGAGGGAGAACTCAGCTTTGCCTATCGTATGTCTGGATGCGGGAGCAAACCGTGGAGAAGATGGGGTAGAACTCTGTTCTTGTAGTCGACTGCGATAGCTCTTTGAGTTCGTCTTGCTCTTTCTCTCTTACTGGGAGCTGATCTCTCACGAGGATCGGAGCGCACCTCTCAATAGCCGGATCCATAGATCGCGCTGTCGACAGGGCAGTTGAGAGAAAATGCGAGACTTTCCAAATCTTTACACGTAATCCCAGAGGTTGGAAGTTCAAACCTTTGGACGAAGAGGAAACGGAGAGCTTCGTCAGAAAGCTTCAAGCGTCGAAGATAGAACCGGCTGTCAGCCATATGCCATACCTTCCAAATCTGGCTTCACATGACAAGGCCATATACGAGAAGTCGGTTGAGACACTCATCGCAGAGCTCGACCGTGCAGGAGTGCTGGGCGTACGTTTCGTGGTGACCCATCTTGGAAGCCACATGGGCGCAGGGATGGAAGTTGGCTTCAGACAGATAACTGACGCGTGCAACAGAGCCCTCTCCGCCGTACAGAACGATGTGCAGTTGCTCTTAGAGAACACTGCGGGCACAAAGAACAGTATGGGAGGAACATTTGAAGACATACGACAGATTATCGATGGTATAGATCAGCGAGGCCGCATAGGGATCTGCTTCGATACATGTCACGGATTCGCGGCGGGCTATGACGTACGAACACTTGAACAACTAGAGATGATGCTCAGGCAGCTTGATGCGGCGATCGGATTGGATCGATTGAAGGTTGTTCACTTGAATGATTCGAAGGGAAAGCTTGGCAGTCATATAGATCGTCATGAGCACATAGGGCTTGGACACATTGGAAACAAAGGATTCAGAGTCATACTTCATAACGGACTGATGAGAAGCCTGCCACTCATACTTGAAACTCCTGTTGACAGTCGTCGTAACGACGAATGGAATCTTAGAAAAGTTCGTCGATTATCCAAATAGTTCAGTCCTACTCATATCTTGACTTGTAACGAAGGCTTCTTCACTGGTTCTGACAGGTTTCCATCTTGGTATAAATAGAAGATATCAGGTGCGACCGATGCTGATGCGGTTTCGCCTTTGGCGCTCATGGCAAGTACATTCATCCCACCGCCAAGAGGGTCGTTTAGTTGAAGGATCTTTGTGATTCCGTTGACACAGGCGTCTTGTACGTATGTTCCCTGCCTCATTAGGTCGACCACATGCTTTGCGAGGCACAACCTGATGGCCAGTTCACCGCGACCTGTACACGCGGCCGCGCCTGCTCTGTTGTCGGCATAGTTTCCTGCACCTATGATCGGCGAGTCTCCCGTTCGACCAGGAAGTTTCAATGCGAGGCCGCTGGTTGATACTCCAACGGCAAGATTCCCGTTGTCATCCCTTGCTATGAGATTGACTGTTCCGTCAGAGTCTTTCTTCGACTCAACGTATCTCCTGTACCATTCTCTGAGCTCGTCGTGGATCTTACGGTAAGCTCCTGAATACAACTCAGCCTTGCCACTTGCCAGCTCTTCATATTGCCTCTTCGCTTCCGATGTCAGCGGGTCGACCTCCTGAAATCCCTGCAGCTTGGCGAATCTGTCAGCGCCTTCACCGACAAGTAGGAGATGCGGGGTCTGCTCCATAACTCTGCGAGCTACGCTTATGGGGTTCTTGAAGTGTCGCACACCTGCCACGGCACCTGCTCGCAGGCTCGCCCCCTCCATGATTGAAGCGTCGAGTTCAACTTGCCCGAGGAGATTCGGCAGACCTCCGTATCCCACGGATCGATCATTAGGATCATCCTCAACTAGGTTGACTCCTCCCTCCACTGCATCTAGAACGCTGCCGCCGCTTCTCAGAATCCGCATCGCCTCCTTGACCGCACTCTCACCGTTTCTAGAAGCAATCACGACGATCATCTTGCCCGTACGCCTGCGAACCCAGGCAACTGTGATGCAGCGAAATAAGTCTATGGGCACGTGCAGTAGATCTGTAATGTGAGAGATACGACACGGAACGGCGATGAACAACCTCAGCCAAAGCGTCTTGATCTTAGGCTAAGAAAACAGCTTGGACCTTGTCCAAGAGATGCGGAAGCAGTCCTTCAGCCAAACGTATTCGGACGCCACACCAACCTTGAGATGTATGGATCTGGGCCCGCCCTCTCAGAGTACTCTCGGTTGCGTTTCTTTCTGACTCACAATAGTTCTTCCGGAAAAGTTGAGAACGAACTCTCGGTCAAAGGCCTTCCAAATCATGTTTGTCGCTTGAAACCCCGTACAATGACACGGCGAAATCACCTTCGGCTTGTAAGATTTCAAAGCGTCAACAACAGGTTTGATCTCCTCTTTCCGCTTGGAAACAAGATGAAACCCACCGATGATTGCGTGAATCGGCACAGACGGGACGATATTTTCAAACCTCTTCAGCGTGTTTATGATTCCTGAATGAGCGCAGCCTGTAAGAATCCACGCCCCTTGGCGGCGGACATTGACGATGAGAGCCTGATCATCAAGTATATGGTCACGTTGCGTTACGCGGCCTGCAACAATGAATAGCCTTCCTGGAATCTTTTCAAATCTTGTCAGCCTTGGGATTTCGCCTGTGGTAGTGACGCCTGGAATGATCTGAAATGGTTCCTTCGTGAGTACAAGTCTAGCCCCTGCCTGCTCGATATCTTTCGCTCTTTCTCCTTTGGGTACTTGGTGAAACCGTTTTCTTCCGTCTTTCATGACAAGGAATCTTCTCTCGAAGGCGTATGGATGAGCGACCGTCTGTACTTTTCGTCGAGATCTTCTCGCAAGCTCGACGGTTGCAGCTGTGTGATCTCTATGCCCATGGCTTAGGACTATGGCTTCAAGAGTCGATAGGTTGACTCTCAACCGGTCAATGTTAAAGAAGAGCGCGTCTTTCACTGCACCTGTGTCAAAGAGAATGGTATGCTTCTTGTCGTCTGCACTAGTGATCTCGAGCAGGAATGACAAGCCCCATTGGCCTAGGAGGCTTCCATGAAATGTGAGGTTATCGGCTAGGGTTGTTATTTTCAGCCATTTGACTGACTCCAAAGTGGCTCCGCATCCGACTTTCTAAGGTGGTCACCCAGGCAGACCTACTATCTTCCAGCGATGGACATTTCTCGCACACGGACGGAAGGCGAATAGAAGTTCCCCGCATTTCGAGTGTCATCTGCTATCAAGTCAATTGCATTGCGAATGATATCGAAGAAGCTTCCAGAGACTATCACGCCTTTGACTGGACTCGATAGTTCACCATTCCTCACAAGGAATGCGTTTGTAACAGTTGCGTTCAACATTCCGCTCATAGGGTTCGAGAGCCATTCACCGATTGATGTGACAACATAGAGGCCGTCTTTGGTTTCTTCGATCAACTCATCTCTCTTTGCGTCACCTGGCTTCAGGACAAAGTTGGTAGGGGCTGGCGTAGGTGTTCTAGCGTAGGGATTTGCTGCTCCGAACGTGCCCGTTCCTCGTCGTGTAGCGTTTCCGGTTGAGGCGACCTTATCCTTGGCTCCGGTGTACGTGTCGTAAAGATAAGATTTCAATATCCCATCCCGGATGATCGGGGTACGTTGCTGAGGTGTGCCTTCATCATCGAAGCTCGAAGTCATTAGGCCGCCCTTCATTACTCCGTCGTCGATCACATTGAGGTTGTCCTGCGCGATCTGCTGCCCGATCTTCCCCATCCACGGAGATCTGCCCTTCTGAACTGCTTCAGCATTGATCGTGCGAGTGAACATGACATCCAGTATTTGGCCGAATAGATCGTTTGCGAAGATCACTGATGTCTTAGTGTTGGGAATAGGTGAGGCGTCGACCATCTTTATGGCTCGCTGTGAGGCTTCCTCAGCTAGATTCTGGAACTCTATTTCTCTCCAGCTGCGGGCCTGCCAGCTCTCATCACTGGTTCCCTTCTTTCCTGCCTCCTCCGCTTTCACCCTTATCGAGAATGAGGCGTAGGTTCCTTTCTTCGACATTTCAGATCCATGACTGTTCACGATGGCGCATGTCGCTTTGCCTGTGGTGAGGTGACCCCTAGCCACAGCGAGCCGGCTATCGCGGTTCCGTACGAAATCAATAATCTCAACAGATTTCCTGACCAAAGCGTCTGTCCCTGTTTCTGCGGTTCTCTTGTCAAAGGTTCTCTCAACCTTGGCTCTTCCCGTTCTCTTTGGAAGTGAATGCCAATCTGGGTCGGCCCGGGAGGCTTTGGCTATCGCCACCGCCATCCTTGCAACTTTCTCGATGTCTCTTGAGTCTGCAGAAGAGGATGATGCGAATCCGATCCTCTTGTCTACGATAGCTCTTACGCCAATGCCTGTGAGCTGAGAAGTTCTGCCTGACTCTATTTTCTCATGAAACGTCAGCAGATTTTGAACTGTCTGGGATAGATATGCCTCAGCCTCGGTGGCGCCCAACTTCACGGTGAGCTTAACGGCTCTCTCGCCTAGCGACAGCAGTTGAGCCATCTATGCCCGTCCTCCCAATGTGATCTTCCTTATTCGAACGTGAGGTCCTCCATGACCCACTCTTACCATCTGTGCCCCTTTTCCGCATCCGCCAAACACGCTTGTTGAGATCTTGAGATCATTGCCGGCAGCGTCTATAGTCTGTAGAGTTTCAAGAACCATGCCGCTTACCGTAGTCCCTCTAACCATTTCCTTGATCTCTCCCTTTTCAATCAGAAATGAGGGGCCCACAGCAAAGGTGAAGGCTCCTCCCCCTACGTCGACTTGTCCGCCACCCGATCCTCTTGCCTTTATGTAGTATCCTTTCTCGATTCCCTCTGCCAACTCTTCGAGGGAGTAGTCCTTGGGTTTCATGTAGTAGTTCGTCTGCCTCACTATTGGGTTGTTTTCAAAGGTCATTGCTCTCGCGTTGCCGGTCGGCTCCGCGTGCATCTCCATTGCAGTCTGCCGGGACTGCAGATATCCCTTCAACACCCCTTCGTGCACGATGGTTGTTTGAGTTTTCGAGACTCCTTCATCATCGTAAGGGACAAAGTATCCTCCTTCGATTATCCCTTGATCGTAGATCGTAACGTCAGGGCCCGCAAGTGTTGTTCCTAGCTTTCCCTGGAGCACAGACTCCTTGGTTGTTATGTAATCTCCTTCAGACGCGTGGCCGAAAGCCTCATGCAAGATCAAACCTACAAGATCGGGGTCAGCAATGACTTCGAAGGTTCCGGCAGTTGGCATCTGTGCATCCACCGCCTTGGTCGCAAGCTCCGATATCTCTCTAGAGAACTTCATCCAATCTTTGTCTCGTATGAACTCGAAACCTGCGCATTCCGATTCCCCATCCGAAACCCGCTCCATTTTGCCAGCTGAAGCCGCAACTGACAGCTGCTGTACTCCAGCCATTGAGGAGTTTACTTCTATGCGGCTTCCGTCACTGTTCACAAAGAGTCTCCTATCGGTGAATGTGCCCAAGCGTGTCGTTGCGTTCTTGATCGTATTGCCAATCAGGGCGGCCTTATTTGCTTCTATGCCGATCCGGATCTTCTCCTCTGGAGAGACTTCGATCGACTCTATTTTGGTTTGAACGCTGGCCTTGTCATGAATAGTCTTCTGCGTGCCGACCTTAGCTTCTAAACTTCTCTTTCGGGATGATCTCGCTATCTTGATGGCCTTTCTAACGGCCCTCTTGAGTTGTGAAAGTCCTAGGTCACTGGAAGAGGAGTACCCCCAGGATCCGCTTAAGAGGACTCGTACCCCAACGCCTCTCAAATTGTCCGACTCATAGGTTTTCACCAACCCATTCTCAACAGTCAACGCGGTCGTAGCTATCTCTTGGAATCTCGCTTCGGAATAGAAGGCGCCTAGCCTTCTCGCTTCATCAACCAACTTCGCCAAAACATCTTCCATCAGCCGGCCGCCTCAAATCCAAGCCAAAGTAGGTGAGATTAGATTTGAAGCTTGTGCGAAATTTCCACACGTAGGCTACTTGTTTACAATCTTTTCCTCATGATTGAATAGCTCGAACTTCGCAGATATCTTTGATAGAATAGTGCGTAGCGGGAGAGAGTAGAGCCACCTGTCTACGGAAACATGAAGATTCAAGGAGGGAAGGTGAGGACCTGTCTCAAGAGCCTAGATATCTTTCGTGACCTCGCCTTCTGCGACAGGCCAGCGTTGTCTGGACCTCTCACTCTCTTAGTTCTCTATGGACTTCTGCATTCAACAATGAACCGCAATGAAAGATTATAGTTTGTGGTTTTTTGTTGGTGGAGCGGGTTGAGTAAAAGTGCTTACGTACTGCTTTTAGATGTCCTTTCTTGTCGCTCTAAGAAGGGGGTCTGGGTGTTCTTGGCTAGGTTTGTTGTTTGTGGGCTATTGTTTTGATGAGGAGTTTCTTTCCTTTGGGGTCTGTAATGACTTGGACTGGGATGGATGTTTCTGTTTTGAATGGGAAGGCGCTGTCTTCCGCTAGGTGCTTCGGAAGATACATGAAGTACTTTCCATCCTTTCTTCTCCAGATTCTCCCTTTTCCCTCAGCAACCATTCTTGGTCACTCTCTGCAAGCTTTGAATGAAGGCACCTAGGCCGTGAGTAGCTTCTTTTTCGCTATCACTCTCTCTACGTCTTTCTTGGCGCCTATTTTCTCGAAGATTTCCAAGGCTTGGTTGAGGAGGCTATGCGCCTTCTCCCTGTCTCCTTCCTGATCTCTCTCAAGGTAGACCCGAGCGTATTCGAAAAGAACCATTCTAGCGAAGGGGTATAGATACCACTTCCGGACATCTAGAGCCTCCCACTCCTGGAGGCTCTTCTCGAAAAGCTTGATGGATTCATCCCATTTCTTTTGAGCTCGAAGCACCATTGCTTTCAACGTGTTCGCGACGGCAGCGAGCTCTTCATCCGCCGTCTCTACGGCTGACTTGCGGAGGGTGTCGATCTGATTGTTTGCCTTGTCGATTTCTCCAAGCTCTATGTACGCCGAAATCAGCCATGGAAAAAGTGGCGGAAGGTCTTTTTCTGCTCCGGCTTTCTCTAGGTGCGCAGATAGTTTTTCAAACCACTCTACTGCCTTGACGTATTCTCCTCTGCAGAGACATAGCAATCCAAAGACTGACATGATACCCGACATTAGTTGGAAAGCCTTTAACCTCTGAGCAATGCTCCACGATTCCTCAAGCCATTTTTGACTCTTCTCCCATTCTCCAAGGACCAGGTATGCATACCCGAATGTGCCCAGTCCGAGGGAGATGTTGGCCAAATGACCAGCCTTCTTAGCCAGTGCAAGAGTCTCTTCTGAAAGTGAAAGTGCCTTGTCAATCTTTCCCGCGAAGATCATATCAGCAGCCAGATTCGCGGCAATCCTTGATCGGTACCAGATGTCACCTATCTTTCCCGCCAGCTCGTATCCTTTCTCATAAGGCTCTCCTCGTTTTCGTTGGGGAAGCGATACCCCAATGCTGTTGTATGCCCTTACAGCCACATCTAGGCAATTGTTGTCGAGAGCTATTTTCAACGCCTTCTCTTTGTATTCTATGGCTTTCTTCGGATCTCTGGCAGCGACGGCTACTCCCAGCTTGTGGTACGAACCTGCGACAACATCTTGGGCGTTCAATCTCTCAGCAAGCTCAATCGCCTTCTCAGCGGAAGAACGAGCGGTATCAAGATCCCCTACATACCATTGCATCCATGCCCTATCAGAGTACATACCAGCCAGTTCAACGCTGTCGGGCATCGCTTCCAAGAGGTTCAGGGCTTCCTGGCAATGCTCTTCAGCCTTCTCTTTGTCATCCATCATAAAGAAGAGGACATTCGCCATCTTCCGATGGATCCTTGCAACCTTCTCTTTCTCACCAAGCTTCTTCCAGAGTAGCAGCGCCTCGTTCCAATGCTTCATCGAGGCATCATGATCTCCCAAAGCCTCTTTGGCATCGCCCAGCTTCTCCAGCACGTAGCCTTTTTTCTGGGGGTCGCTTTCCATCTCTTCAACTAAGCTCAGCGCCGACTGGAAGTAGGTGGAAGCCTCGCCATGAGCGTAAACCTTCACAGCCTTCTCCCCGGCCTTCAAGAAGTAGCCAAGCGCCCTCCCCTTGTCGCTTCCTTCCAGAAATTGATACGCAAGCTCCGCCAAGTGCTCGTCAACCTTACTAGCGTAAACCTTCTCCAATGCGCTTCCCACAACGTGGTGGAGCCGCCTATGCATCAAGGGGCTAACTTCCTCATGCACAACATCCCTTACGATAGGGTCAGCAAAAGAACACGCGTCTTCTCCTCGAACCACTCTCGCCTTAATCTGCCCCGTCTTATGCATCCTCTCCAGCAACTCGACTAGCTTACTCTCTTCAAAGCCCGTAACTCCACGCAACGCCTCAAAACTGAAATCATATCCAACAAAAGAAGCCATACTCAGCAGGTTACGGCACTCATCATCCAGCC
>CAZZFQ010000033.1:0-15467 GCA_964653695.1 uncultured Candidatus Bathyarchaeia archaeon
AGAGATTCACAGGAAACTGGCGGAAGGTCTGGCATCCAAAATCCGTCGAGACAAAGACAAGCTTGCTGACTTCGAGGTAACTGGAATCGAAGAGTGTGATCTCGGAGTTGTATCATTTGGATCCACATCGCGAGCTGTTTATGATGCGATCGAGATCGTGGCCGAGCAGGGGGTAAGAGTAGCCCACTTGCGGCTTAGAACCATATGGCCCTTTCCTGATGAAAAGGTCCGCGAACTGGCAGAGGTCGCAGGCAGAGTCCTGGTGCCTGAAATGAACCTCGGTCAGCTCTCCTTAGAGGTTGAGAGAGTGGCTCCAAAAGGCACGAAGATTGTTCAGGTTAACAAGGTCGGAGGCGGGCTGATGCTCACCCCCGAAGAGCTATCGTCGGCCATACTTCGAAACGTGGCGAGTTGATAGACATGAGTCGCAACCTTCACTTTGCCCGTAACTATCTCCGCGAAGAAGTCCTGCCTTCTTTCTTCTGTCCAGGATGCGGCTGCGGAACGTTGACTAACTGCTTTCTAAAGGCAATTGAAGAGACGGGCCATCCAGACCTGAAGCACTTTGTCTTCTGCAGTGGAATAGGTTGTTCAGGCTGGATCCCCACTCCCCATTACAGGGCGGACACAATTCATGTCACTCATGGGAGAAGTATCCCAGTTGCACTTGGGATAAAGCTGGTCAGGCCTGAACTCAAAGTGGTCGTCTTCGGAGGAGACGGAGATATCGCAGGGATTGGATTGAATCATCTCGTTCAAGCCGCAAGGAGGAACCTTGACGTGACAGTGATCATGGCGAACAATATGATCTACAGCATGACCGGAGGGCAGATTGCCCCCACTACTCCGCTGGGAGTGAAGACGAGCACAACTCCCTTCGGATCGTTTGAATATCCCTTAGAAGTTTCAAGACTTGTAGCGGCTTCCGGCGCCTCGTACGTCGCGAGGTGGACAACCTTCCATGCGATTCAGCTGAAGGAAGCAATAAGGGAAGGCCTTGCCAAAGAAGGCTTCTCCTTCATAGAGGCAGTTACTCAGTGCCCTACGATATTTGGACGAAGGCTGGGAATGGAGGACGGCAAAAGAATGCTCCATTGGTTTCGGGAAAACTCAATCTCTATCTCAAAGGCGAGGGACATGGAAGATAGGTCGTTGACGGGAAAGATTGTTGTTGGCGAGTTCGTAAACATTGAGAAACCTGGTCTGCTGCGGAACCTGGATGAGTTGAAAAGAATGGTGACAAAAGCTGGGAAAGAATAATCGCGTCGAGGTACTAATCGAAGGGATGGGAGGGCAAGGAGTTGTGCTGCTAGGAACCATCTTGGGAACAGCCGCTGTAGTATATGAAGGGAAACATGCTACTCAGGCACCTAGCTACGGAACTGAGACTCGCGGTGGCCCCGCCAAGAGTCAGGTCATCATCTCATCTGGCAGTATAGGCTATCCTGAGGTCAAGCGAGCCGACATCCTAGTCGCCATGACACAAGCGGCACTAGATCGTCATCTGAAAACGCTAAGCAAAGATGTGACAGTCATCGTGGACTCAGACTTGGTTGGAGATGTGCCGTCAACGCCTGCAAAGGTTCGAAGAATCGCAGCCACTAGGCTTTCAGAGCAGAATCTAGCTTCAAGGAACTATGCAAACATGGTCATGTTTGGAGCTTTGGTTCACCTGACGGGTCTGGTAAGTCCTGAAGCTGCCAGAAACGCGATCAAAATCGGTGTGCCTGCGGGCACAGTTGAGAAGAATCTGAAAGCTTTCGAGCTGGGTGTTAAGGCAGCCAAGGCTTCTGGCTGAAGCGGACGGAAAGGGCTTCTTTCTCTGAAAACTATCTGACAACCAACACTGGAACGGGCGAAAGGCGGAGAACCTCCTCTGTCGTGCTCCCCATCATCGCACGTCTGGCTCCAGTTAGGCCCCTTGAAGCCATAACAACGAGGTCTACGCCATGCTCCTTTATGCTCTCGAGGATCTCTTCGGCTGGCAGTCCTCGTCTTATCTCGCGGTGAGCCTTGATCTTTGAACCCTCAGCGTGTCTGACCACTTCGTTGAGGTACGCATTCGCTATGTTTGTGACCCTTTCGTCAACCGTGATCATATCTACTCCAGTAAGCTCCAAGGCCTGAACGGTGCGGCTGTCAATCACGTGAAGGAAACGGATCTCGGAGCTGAGGAGGCCGGCAAGTTCAACAGCCTTCTTTGCAGCTACGGCAGATAGAGCTGAACCGTCGATCGGAACAAGAAATTTACGATACATCTCAGGCACCATTACCCAAAAGCTTACAGCAGAACACGCGTTTATCAAGTTTCTTCAGGAGACCAGAAGATCAAGAGCTACCAAAGTCGAGGCAACTCAAAAGGAATCTCGATTGAAGGAAGCTGGGCATAGAGGCTGGCCCATACGGCCAAAGAAAGCAACAGAACCGAAATAAGTGTCACAAGATAGTCAGACCTTTTCATTCTCAGGACGATCAGAGACTGCCTCTTAGAGACCAGTGCGAAGGCTCTGGATTCAAGGGCTTCAGCGAGTTCTATGCTTCTTCGAATCGCTGAAACAATAAGTGGGATGAGTATTGGAATGTAGTTTCTAATCCTCTTGAGCAGGTTCCCCCTATCCAGTTCAAGGCCTCTAGACCTTTGGGCGTCAATCACTGTTTGGGCATCAACAGCCATCGTTGGGACGAGTCTTACCGCCGTAGTAAATGTGAAGCAAAGCGAATATGGAACATGTGCCTGTTCCAGAGCCAGTCCTAGGTCATCTGGTGATGTCGTCATAAAGAAGACCGAGAATGATGAGAGCAGAGCAAGAAACCTAATGGTCATAGCAAGTGAATAGGTGAAGGTTGATCCAGTGAGCAGGTTCATAAAAAAGATCAAGCCAGCCAGGAAAACTCCCCCTTTCATCGACCCTCCCCAGCGCCTGATCGACCTTCCCAACCAGATCAGCGGTATTTGAGCCAGCAATATGATCGCGAGGATCAGAACATTTGTGAAGAGAAGTGAAATCACGAAGACTACCATGATCATTATGAACTTCGCTCTTGGATCCATTGCATGGATGGGAGTCTGAAGCTTAGAGAACTTGAAGCCTTCAAAGACCCGCATCGACACTAGTTTTGCCCCCCAACAGTGCTGTTGATGATGGCCTTGGCAGAGAAGACATCGATGACATCACGTGGCAAACCTGTAACCGAAGAGAAGAGGATGGAGATCTGAGGGCGAAGAAGCGATGCCTTTTCGGTAAGGGTGCTGTCACTCAATATCTCTTCCGCTTTCCCGTCGGCTACGATTCTTCCTCGAGAAAGCAAGACAACCCGTGGCCTACATTCTGCCACGAACTCAACATCGTGAGTTACCACGACGACAGTTTTTCGCTGGGTATTAAGTTGAACTATGAAGTTCCTTAATCGGTCCTTCTGCTGATAGTCCTGGCCTATTGTGGGCTCATCCAAGATTATGTGCTTTGGGTTCCAAACCAAAACAGATGCCAAGGCGACTCTTTTCCTTTCGCCTCCACTCAACATGAATGGCGACGAGTCTACATACGGCATCAGATCCAACGTCTCTAGGATTCCTCTGACCCTCCTCTCTATCACGTCTGGCGGATAACCGAAATTTCTAAGAGAGTAAGCCACCTCGTCCCTTACAGTCTCGCAGAATAGTTGGTGGTCGGGGTTCTGAAAGACCAGCCCCACTGATCGGGAGAGAGCTGCGACACTTGTCTTTCTTGTCTCAACGTCGTCAATAAGCACATTGCCATCGGTTGGCTTGAGAAGGCCATTGAAGGTCTTCACCAGCGTCGTCTTCCCTGCGCCGTTCTCTCCCATAATGGCAACGAAGTCGCCATCCTCTATGTGGAGATCAACACCACGAAGCACCTCGTTCCCATTCGGGTAAACGTAGCGAACTTTCTTAACCGTGATCAATCTGCGAGAATCCTCCTCAACTCTTCCTCCCCTTCTTCGACGGTGACAGGGATCCTCTCGATTTCTACGCCATCCTGTTTCAGCAAATGAAACAGCAAGGTCACCTTCGGCACCCCTATCCCTATCAGGTGAGCCTGCTTGCCGTAGACACTTCGAGCAGGACCATCGAGCGCAACTAGGCCCTTGTCCAACACAACTATTCTGTTAGAATATCTTGTAGCGAGATCGAGTCTGTGCTCTACGAGGACGACCGTTATGCCTAGTTCCTTATTCAGCTTTGCAACCACACGGAGAATCTCCAGTGAAGACTTTGGATCTAGAAAAGATGTGGGCTCATCTAGGACCATAACCTCAGGCTTCATTGCAAGAACAGAAGCCAAGGCAGCCCTCTGCTGTTGCCCACCTGACAGTTCGTAAGGTGCTCTATTCTTCAAGTCCTCTATCCCAGTTGCCTTCAGAGCCCAATCCACTCTCTCCCTGGTCTCCTCCCGAGTAAGACCCAAGTTCTCAGGACCGAAGGCGACATCTCTCTCAACTGTAAGCGAGAATAGTTGGTTTTCAGGATTCTGAAACACAAATCCAACATGTCGCGATAAGACGTTGGTTGGTTGTTGTCGGATGTCGAGTCCACAGACAAGAACGTCTCCAGTTAGCTCTCCAGTGTAGAAGTTTGGCACAAGTCCGTTAAGGCATCTGCAGAGCGTGGTCTTCCCACAGCCACTCGGTCCTGTGACTACAACAAACTCTCCCTTTTCCACCATGAGATTAACGCTGTTGAGAGATGGCCGAGTCGCGCCTGCGTAGGAGAAGGAAAGATTCTTGATGTCGATGATTGGCAATCGTTTAAGGCCTCACGAGGTCTATGATCCTAGCATTCTCATTCTTGAGTAGCTACTCATTTTTGTATTCGCCGAATATGACGGAGAGTGGTATTTATCGGTATTTTCGCTGTCGTATCATCGATCTGGCTTGGGCCAATAGGAGAACGAGGTTAGCTATCTGGCTCTTCGCTTTGGAGTCTTTGTGTGATTGTGCTAAGGCATTTGTCGAGGGCCGCCATCGCCTTTCCATAGCCGTACACGCCTGACGAGAGGGCATGTCCTCCTCCTGCTCCGTTGATCAGATCTCCCACGATCCTAGCCACATCCCTGCCCAGATGTATTCCGGTCTTGTCGTAGAAATCCTGAGTTGATCGTAGGCTTATTCGTACTCTGCTTTTCTTCTCTCCTGCGACTATTGCCACATCTGCCCCAAGCATGATCAGTCCTCTAGCGAGAGACGCCTGATGAGAGCCCACATGTGATGTCACCAAAACCCACCCCTTCACATGTTTGAGGGAAAGCCGCTGCGACCCCTTCAGCCTCGCGATCTTCTCCGACTCAGTCATAGGAACCTGCAAGAGTCTCATTGCTTTGCGTGCATCCAACCCTTTGGAAACAAGCTCACTCGTAAGCTTGAACACTTCTGATGTCGCAAGGGCGAAATGTCTGGAATCATAGGCTATGCCAAGGAAAATCGCAAGCGCCACCAGTCTCGTCAGGTGCAACCCCAACTCTCCATAGAACCTATAGACGATTTCAGCCGTGGAGGAGGCTCGCTCGTCACATATGACGTAGCTTGAAGTCTTCAGGGTTCTTGGATCTGGGTTGTGGTGATCTATGATAACCACCGGCCCCTCAAACTTCTCCAGCAATGACTCGTATCTTCCAAGCTGAGAGATAGTGTTCGTGTCAACAGTGAATATGACATCATAGCTCTCAAGATTCTTAGGTTCCTGAAGCCTCATTCTCACTTGGCTAAGGACTTGCCTTGATACTCTACTCACTCCTTCAGGAGCAACCAAGTGAACTCTGATTCTCTTGTTAATTCCCTTCAAAAGGAAAGAAAGCGCGTACGCTGAACATAGTGCATCAGGATCGGCGTTTTGATGTGAGAGAATGGCCGCTCTTCTGGATGCTTTGACCAGTGGCAGAATTCGTTGGAAGCTCGGCAAATCCGGAACAACAGCTTTCTTCTAGGTGCGCTGCAGTGAGGCGTCCTTTCCCTCTTCGCCGTCCCTTGGTGAAATGGGAGGAGGGGTGCCCACCATTCGTGGCACCTGTCCTGATTCCGGACTGCTCAGATAGGAAGATCCAGTCAAGACAACCTCCCATCCCCGCAAAGCTTCAGATCAATTGCCTTCCTTTCCGCCGCCAAGAACGCTGCGTCTGTTGCCTCACTGAGAACAGAGTCTAATTTCATCAATGGCCGACTCGGGGTCAAATTGATGTCAATAGTCAACCTCAGAGGCTTCGTTCCCTCAGCGCGCATAGTTACTTGGAAATCCTCTATGCGCTTTAGCCCGATTTGCCTCTCAAGGACACGTTCCACAGCCTCTTCAGCCGTGGAGCAGAGTTTCTCGATTTCGCTGTCCGACGGCTTTCTTCTCAGTACGATTCCCACTTCGAAGTTCACATCGTTCGCGTTAGGTCGGTGTGGCGCTTGGCGTTCTCAATCGTTGTTGAAGCCTGTCCTGCAACTCTTTCATCCTCTCCCTAGTCCTTTCCTCCTGCTTACCCAGCACTGTCACACGAGCATTGAGTAGCTCCTTTCTCTCCTTCAGCTCACCCATCAGCCCTTGTCTTTCCGCTTTCAGCAGAATGCTTCCAACGTTCTTGTAAACAGGGACATCGTCAGTGATCTTCTCCAGCTCGGAGAGGGCTTTTTCCGTTTCGCTCAGCTCTATTTCCAGCTGCTGCTTCTGTGCTACCACAACCTGTAATGTCTGCTGTAGCTGCTGGAGTCTAACAAGGTCCTCCTGTACTTGGGGAGGCAACTGTGCTTCTTCAGTCATTGTCCCACCCTCAAAGATTAGTTTTGACTACGCCTGTAAGCCAGCTTGGATAAGAATATAGCGAAACTATTTCGTCGGTCGATGAAGACAACTGATTCACTCTCTAAGACGCCAAACGTTGTCATCTCTTCACACATTCTGTAAGCCGTGATCGGCAATGACGATGAATCACCTCTAGTTCGAGCAGTTTCCCCTAGCGTCCTCTCTGAACTGACGAAGGCCCCCTCGTAACATTGTCTCATCTGAAGTGATCAACGGTTCGAATAAGGTCAGTGGAGCCTGATACCCACCTCAGGTATGAATTGACAGCGGCGCGCAATGCGGAAAGATCTTTCGCAAACACGAAGATTTCTAAGGTCTTCCCTCTTAGAAGGATTTCAACCTTCGATCTCGGCCCGATCGAATGCTTCGTCTCAGGTTTCAGGGCTTTGTAGATTGCCTCCGCATGTCTCCTTGAACTCAATTGTATCACGATTTCAGCTTTCGTGTCTTTCATATTGCTCAGGCCTGCGTTCATGCCACGCCAGATGTCGCACGATGAAACCGGGGCCCACTTCCTGAGTTGCGGCCGGTGACGTAAGATTCACTGTGAGCTCTTTCGAATCGTCCTCTGCTATATGAAATGAGCAGAAAGCGTTCCTGTCCAATCGTAGAGGTAGTTCAAGGAATTCTGCCAGAACTCTAGCGAGATCAATCGCAGTCTTCCCTTCCTCAGACGTTATCGCTTCAGCCACAAATCTTTCTTGGACGCTATATTCCCGTCGGAGTTTGACACTCCTCAAATAAATCACGGGATACACCATACGTGACCTCTGGTCGTGGAGGCGTTGAAGCCTGATCTCACCTGGTTCTCCTTTCCATCTGTTGACCAGAATGAGCCGCTCAGCCTCCATCTCGACGGCTGAGTCCACGACTTCTTGCAGGCTCATCTTGCCCCTTGGGGCGACGACACAATTCTGAAGGGAATGAGAAAGGTCCTTCACGAAGCTGTTTATTCGCGGCGTCGGTCTCCTACAAGTGCTTATCACAATCACTTCGATTCTTCCTTGGGAGCCTCTATGGTCTTCTTCCTTCTGACTCTCCTCTTCCGAGGCTCCGCTACCGTTTCAACAGCCTTTGGCGCTTCAACCAGACCTAGCTCCATTGCAACTGCACTGGGCGCTGCGCCCTTCGTAGAGCGTCTGGCAACTTCACCCAGCTTTGTCTGTGCCATATACGCGCCACCAGCAAATCTGTATCCGCATTTCTTGCAGTACCATATTCCGACGGCTTCTCTTCTGACCGCCATGACATGACATTGAGGGCATTCACTGTATTTTCTCAGCCCGCTGACAATCTCCGCGTATCTTTTCCTCGTAACTGTTCCATACCTCGGCCCGAAACTGCCAGCCTGTCCAACCTTTCTCGTCTTGGTCACGTCTTGACTGCCTCCGTTATCCTAGAGCGGATCTCCGATGCTTTGGAGAGTGCGATCGCAACGCCCTGCTTGACTTCCTCGATTGAAAGTGGTTCCGCTCCTCCTTTCTGCATGGCACATATTCGACCTTCCTTATCAGAGACGACAGTAAGCCTCGCACTCATCACCTGTTCCTCGTCGAGTGACGGGTCGACCACAAGAGACTTACCGATCTTCGCCAAGGTGACTGCAACTGGATGGTTCTGAATGGGAAGCTTCCTAAGCCCAGGCTTGTAGACGACTTCCCCATCCTCAACATCATATTCATTCATCTTTGCGCTAAGCAGAGCAGCGAGTGAGGCGATTGAGGAGGCATCTATCAGATTTCCGTCGTGATCGAGTACGTATACATCAATGAAAACCACGAAGACTTTCTTCTTAGGTTGAATGCAGAGTTCCTTCAGATCGATTGACTTTGATTCTCTAATTCCCCTGTCCACAACTCTCGCAAGCTCAATGGCGTTCTCATTGGGCGGTCCAGGCTCGAAGGTCGGAGATGCGAGAGGGACAAGCTCCGCGTTGACAGTGAGCACTCCCTCGTCAGGGGTGTCTGGGAAGGGCTCTCCCTCCTCAACCTTTACGCCGACCATGACCTTTGTCTTGCCCAAGTTGATCAGCGCTGACCCACATGCTCTCTCAATCAAGCCGATCTCAAGTTTCATCTCTCTGAAGTCCTGAACCCCTCGATCATCTATCCTCTTTCCGAGAGCAAGCATATCCACAACGGTTTTCTGCGCCACAGTGGCAACAGGTGGCAGCTGCGGTGTTGACGACACTAACTATTCCTCCTCTCCTTTTGTCGTCTCACTCTTCTCTTCAACCTCTTCCTTTATGGCGAGGTATCTCTCCTTCAATACTGCCTTCTGCTGTTCATGGATCGTATGGCACGTCCCTACGGCGATTTCAAAGCCTCTCTCGAATTCCTCGTGAGTCAGCGTTCCGTCCATCTGTATCAAAGTAACGACATTGGATTTGGGCATGATCGCCACGGGCATATCTGCCTCGCCCTGCTTGTCCTCAGCGTCAGAAAGGTCCAAAGCGATCTTGCCCGCAATCTTTCCTACGGCTGTTGCGGCGACGAGTCCTCGCATCGGAATACCAGCATCGGCGAGCGCGAGGGAGGCGCCTGTTATGCCGGCGCACCTTGTCCCTCCGTCGGACTGGAGGACTTCGATGAATAGGTCGATTGTTGTGCGAGGGTAGTATTCCGAGAGAACCGCAGGTTCGAGGGCTTCCCTTATGACCTTTGATAGTTCTTGCTCTCGACGTGATGGTGCAGGTGACTTTCGCTCAGGCGTAGAGAACGGCGCCATATGATATCGGCATCTCAAGACCGCCC
This sequence comes from uncultured Candidatus Bathyarchaeia archaeon, assembly GCA_964653695.1. GTDB lineage: Archaea > Thermoproteota > Bathyarchaeia > 40CM-2-53-6 > JALHTG01 > JALHTG01. The sequence continues at coordinate 9,556 of CAZZFQ010000033.1, forward strand.
GGTGTGGCAACGCAATGTGTTTTGGGTGTGCCTCTCTCGGGCCGTAGACAGCTGCCAGAATCCTGTTCTTGCCTTGCTCAATATGGGCTGAGCCATCAGCCTTGTCAAGGACTCCGACTTTCATTTTGATCGGTCGATATTCGTCTAGTCTTCTTCCATCAATTCTGAGACCATTCTTATCTATCAGTTCGACAGGTTCCTCTTGTCGATTCATTCTATTCACCTCTCATCATGGTTCGAAGCATAACCTGTATGCGATCTGTTAGTCCGTGAGTATGGGCCTCACGTTCAATCATTCTTATTGCGTGAATGGCAGCATTCTCCGAATCTCGAGACCGGCCCGATACCAGAATAATCCCGTTCTGTCCGACAATTATGTTTGCCCCGGTTCCCTTCTTGATGAGACTTATCATAGAACCCTTTCTTCCTATGAGCCTCGGCACCTTTGTGGGAGATAGCTCAATCATCCTCCCACCAGTGATCTTTCCCAAACCCGGTCCCTTAGCGCTGATCAGAGGGTCACGGGTTCTATCAAACGCCAAAACCTCCGATACAACAAGGTCGCCAACATCAAACATTCTGCTCAGATCCATTCTACCTCGAGGGCCTCTATGCCCAAACGTTTCCGACGCTGGCAGAAGGGCTGGGTAAGGGGCCTCAATGTCGACGATCCACCCGGACATGCCGATATCAACGATTCGTCCGACTACGATATCACCCACATGGGGGATATAGCGCCCCTTGAGTGGAATCACGCCAAGCCTATCGCCGACTATTTCAACTACCCCAACTCTTGAAGAGTATACGATCTGACCCTCTCGATGAGTATTCTCTCCAGATAGATACTTTCCCTCAGCCAGAATCTCGCCTGGGGCAACCAACTGCTTCTTCTCGACATACAAGGTCAAGCTTTGAATTCACCGATTCTCACTGAAATGAAGAACGAACAAGTTGCTCTCTACTTTAACATTACGGTTTGACTAGTGCGTCGCAGAAATCCAGAATCCAAGACGTACGCCGCTCCTTGCGCTCTCGAACTAGTATGAGCCCATTCTGTAGAGATAGATTGTGTGGCCATGAGGCTCTTCGCAGACTTCTGAAGGCTTCCAGCCTGCGATTGAGAAATCATGCGAAACCACTCTTGAGTTGGCTCTCAACTCTCTTCCGAGCTTAGGTCTGAGCTTCTCATTTGCGCTCGACGTCAAGTACAGGGTAACGACATCTGCTTTCGACAGATCTACCTCAAAGAGATTACCTTGGATGATCTGTGCTTTTCCTTCGAGGTCATTCTTCTTAAGCTGCTCACGCGCAGTTGCCGTTAGATCCTCTCTAATCTCCACTCCGAATGCCTTGGCCATGTAGTCCCTCGCCGCAATGATCACTATTCTCCCATCTCCGCATCCAAGATCATACAGGATCTCACCTTCTCTAAGCCTGGCCAAGTCCAACATCTTTCGAACGACCTCTTCAGGGGAAGACACGTAGGGTGCAACACTCATGGGTGCCTCACACAACTGCACACTTGCACGCAGGTATCGATTGGCAAATATATAGGTCAATCATAAGAGTTTCGGAGAGCCATACGTGATGGAGCTGAGCAGAAAGGAATTCGAGAAGCAACTTCGTTGCGAGCTAGCGAGAACAATCTGCACATACATGGTAAGGCACAGGGCAGCGCTCGGCATGGACTTTGTCTCTATCTCATGCCAATACGTCGGTACCTTATGTGAAAGCAATCAAGACTGTGCAAACCCGGCAAGAGCTTGTACGAAAGCCGCGAAAAGCCTTGTCGAAAAGAACGAGAAAGAGTATTTAGAACTTTGTGCTCAGGCCTACAGGGGATGTAGCCTGAGCAGGAAAGCAAGAGAGGAGTGGAAGAAGGCCGCTGAGAAGGCCGGGCTAGTCCGAAAAGAGAAGCATAATGAACTTTACCGATAGCCCAAAGATCTCACCATGCCACAACGGAACTCAGACCATAACGCAGAATCATTGTGCGCATTCTCGCGTAAATGGGCAAAAAACTGTTCATTGTCACTTTCCTGTAGTGAGTCTCGCGAAGTTTATCTGAAGGTCAGCAAGCAGCCTTCTCATCTCGTTCTTTTCTCCTTCGGTCAGGTGAGGCTCCAACTTGCCAACTAGGAACACGATGCAGTCGATTGCGTCTCTTCCGCGATCGAGGTCTTTTTCGGTTTTGTCCGTCCCGGTCTTCGCTCTGAGGCCCAAGTGCTGCCAGGCCTGTGCGCTAAGGAGGCTGACGAAGAGCCTCAACAACGCATAGGTGTCAAGGGCAACCACGTCTAACCGATGCTCCTTGCCTTCTTGGGTAGTATTGCTCAACTTATGTCCCCCTAGGTCGATTCTCTGGATCGTTTTCCTTGATGAGTCTGCCGCCTGATCTAAGATGTCTGCTTTCCAGCAAGTTTGCTCCACCCACCCTCACTGCCTTTGTTGTGCCATGGAGGTCATCAGGTCGCCAAGTTCTCTCAGTCATCTCATCTTCACGTCCATTTCCCATAGATTTCTGGTACCAGAGGGTCCTGGGCTAAGACTTCTCTTCTCCATAGCTAGGTTTTCCTGTATCGATTCGTATGAGACGCTCTTAGGCACGAAGTTGGATGTGGAGAGAAACTGTGTCAAGCGGCGGCTCTCATAGATCTCTGCGACTTCTTCTATGATCAGGGGAAGGACTTCGGGATTGCCTCGGTTGATTCCGACGCACGGACTGGCTCTATCTACGTACACAGAATACTCTCGGCCTTTGTGGACGAAGAGCGTTTCAGGATTGGCAAGCCTTGGATTTGAGAATATTGTGAAAGGCCAAAGCTTGCATGCCAGTGGCTTCATTCCCAAGTAGTGAAGTGTGCACAGTCCATACCTGTCTTGGGCGACGCATTTGCCATTGACCCTTCGCAATACAGGATTGCCCGTCTTGTCTGTGCTAACAAGGCCTTCAGAAATGTGCAGCAACCTCGCGTACTCATGCGAAGTTATGGTAATCTTGAATCGCTTGCAGCATCCTCCGCACCTCAGACATATCCAAGATTTGATCTTCCTCCATGGAACGTACCTGGACAGGCTCAAACTTGGAGCTCACACCTGGAAGTTCTATTCACTTCAGGGTCTTGGTTTGAATTGTACCTTGTGTAAGTTTCCCTAGCCTGTCAATGAATTGGCCGTACAGGCCCGCCGGCATCTCAACCACTCCTATCCATGACCCATCCCGTTGCCACTCCTCTTTCGTTATCGTTCCAAAATTCTTCACAGCCCCATATGCCTTGGCTGCGTGCTCAGCGAATATCTTGACAGCGACCCGCATCTGCTCGATCTTCAATGGTATGATAGGCCTCAAATCCTCGATTACTACTTTCGCCTGTTCTTCTGCACTCTTGAAAGGATCGACTGAGATCCTAATCTGAGAGAGTGCCTGCTCTATTCTCAACGGAGGGTGAGGCGTTCCTGTTCTTGGGTCAATGCAATGTCTCGCCAAGAAGGCAACGATCTGCTTTCTCTTGTTCTCAACCAACTGTCTTCTCTGTTCTGTTGTGAGTTGAAGCTCTCCTTTCTTCATTATATCTTCGGCGATCTTCAAACTGTCAGTAGTTCCAAATGCCTTCTGAAGCTTTTCCGCAGATGCCCGGGTTCCCTTGCTCGCATCTGAGTATATCTCCTCTATCACAACCAGCTGGGACACGGTTACCTGTTTTCCCATCTTGAAATCGAGAGCCTCCTCCGGCTTGACCAAAATCTCGAACTTGTCCCCGCCGACCGACAGCCTTGCTGTTGTATACTTCTCGCCCATCCAGAACTCCTTCTCTTTACCCTTACCTTTCCCAGTACCAACTGGGAAAGCTTAACTCTTTTCGCTCTTATTGTTGAATGTTGTTGCTAGTCTTCTTGGCTTGGTTTCGGCTATGGTTTATTGTCGGGTTGAGTCATCGAAGGGCGTATGGATTATCCGAAACCGTACCTTCTCCTCACTGAGAAGGAGTGCCTCCGAATATTTAGGTTCGTGAGATGGAGCGACGGCGTATACTGCCCGATCTGTGGTTCAAGGTGTCTGAAGAAGAACGGGCACTACAAGGCGTATCAGCGCTATCTCTGTAAGGTATGTGGGGGATCCTTCAACGATAGGACGGGCACGGTCTTCCATTATAGCCAGATCTCACTGGGCGTATAGTTCCTCGTGACCTATCTGGCCTTCGTGTTGGAGAAGTCGATAAGGGCAACGGCCAAGGAAGCGTGCTTGAGTTATCGGGCATGCTACCGTATCGTCAGAACGGTCATGGACCGAATCTACGCGTCCAAGGTGGAGGCTAGGCTTCGGGGCGTGGTTGAGGTGGATGAGTTCTGCGTGACCGCTGGTTTGAAAGGCAGAGGCAGCTGTGGGAGGCCGAATAGGCCTCCACGTCGGAGAGGCTTAAGGCGTCCACCTGGAAGAGGCGCGTACGGTAAGGATGAACCGATGCTCCTCAACATCTATCAAAGGGAGGGATCGTTGAGACTGGAGGTTCTTGAGAGCTCAGAGCCCCCTCTGAAACAGCTTGTATGCCAGAACGTAGAAGAAGGCTCAACAGTATACACGGACGACTACCCACCCTACACGCTTCTTGGAGAAGAAGGGTACAGCCACGAGACGGTAAACCATAGCCAAGGCGAATACGCCAGAGGCGACATCCACATCAACCATGATGAAGCGATCGTGAGTCTATTCAAGCCTTGGCTCGCCAAGCATAGAGGCGTCAGCAAGCGCAACCTAAACCTCTACGCAGCAACATTCCAGACGCTCTACGACATGAGAGGCCTATCCGACTGTGACAAATTCTGGAGCATCGTCAAAATATGTCTCAGCAACAACATTCAACAATAAGAGCGACTCTTTTTAGGCCGGTTCGATCAGGGACTCAACTTGTGGACTAGCCAGGGATCAATGCTCCGAATAGGTAGATCTACTTTGCGCTGGCCTTCTTACCTGAGTTGACCTTCTTCAGATACTTGTCTATCTCTTCGGTTGTGAGCCTTTGGAACTTCCGGGTGGCAGCCGGTATTATCGCCATTCTTATCTTCTGCGCATCAGTTTTCTCCTCGGATATCTCCGACATACATTTCAAGGCTAGAAGGATCGCCTCGTCTAGTGAGAGAGTTTCATGATACTCTGCTTCAAGGATCTTCCTTGCAGATTCCTCTCCTGCTCCTATCGCCCAAGCCTTGAAAGCCCAGAATGTGCCGCTCGGGTCTGTCCAGAATAGCCTGCATCCCTTCTTGTCTACTCCAGCGAAGAGCTCGGAGATTCCAAAAGGGCGAACGCCAGCATGTTGAGTGTACATCTGCTTGATCTCTCCTATCTTCCGTGTAAGGATCTCGATGTCTACCGGTTCATCATACATGAGCCGATTGCTCTGAGCGTATATCCTTGCTTGGTCGACTAAAATATGCGCGTCACAGCTCAATCCAGAAACCGCTACTCCCACATGGTCGTCTATTTGGAATATCTTGAGCATAAATGAAAGGTCTTGTAGCTTCGACATCGCTCTTTCCTCTGCAGCTATGACAACGCCCTCAGGAGATGTCATCCCGAGCACCGTCGCACCTTTCTTGACAGTTTCCGCGGCGTATTCAACTTGGAATAGACGCCCGTCAGGTGAAAAAACTGTGATAGCGCGGTCATATGCGCCCGGAACAGCAAACATCGACAAGTTCTGATCACATACCTCAAGTGAAGGCGGCTTCTTGTGAGGTAACCCCGCTCTAAAACCTTTTCCTTAGAGAAAATCACCATCGATCGACGAGTCTCTTAGACCCTAAGGGTCAGACCGTCGCAGAGGCTATCATACCTTTTGGCGAAGGTCAATCTGGGACTGGCGTCTTCATTCCCGAATGTTGTTTGGCATTGGCCTTATTTGATTCTTGCTTCG
>CAZZFQ010000034.1:0-5935 GCA_964653695.1 uncultured Candidatus Bathyarchaeia archaeon
GAAGGAGGAACCGTCTTCGAGAACCAGAATCGCTTTTCTTCTTTTTCTGCCGCGCAGGGGTGCCTCCAACGAACCCTACCTCACATCGGCAACAGGGCTTTTAAGCCTTAGCGACACCTATCCGTTCGGCGAGCGGTATGCTTTCTCGATTGATTGCAGCGTTTCCCATGTCTTGCGCAGTCGGTCTGCCTCCTTTGAGATTTTCTCTCTCCATATCTCCAACTCTTGGCCCCTAGAGTTCAACATCCTTCTGACCTCTGTTCGACACGGTCCTCCTTTGACGTCATGAGCCTCAACGAATTTCTTAGGATCTAAAGAGGAACGGATGTCCTCCTCAGTTACCGTTACCGAAGAGCCTACAACGCGAGACGAAACAGAGTTGATCATGTCGGGCGTCACGTCGGAGAGACTAAGATCCTTCTCGATGAGATCTCTTACAAGAGTTCCTACAATCCTGTGGGCACCTCTGAATGAGACGCCGTATTTTCTAACAAGCATATTAGCAAGCTCGGTCGACGTGGTGAAGTTCAATAGTTCACTTGGGATCGTTTCAGAAACTCTTAACGTCGGAATCAAGCTGACGAGCATAGATAGTGAACTTGACAAAGAATCGATCGACTCCCAGAGCTTGGGTGTGATCTCTTGGAAGTCCATGTTGTATCCGGAAGGCAACGACTTTAGAGTCATTACGGTGGCCATAAGGTTTCCAGCTATGTCGCTAACTCTAGCCCGAATTACTTCCGGAACCTCGGGATTCTTTTTTTGAGGCATTATGCTGCTCGTCGATGTGAACTCGTCGGGGAGCTCCACGATCCTGAAATGAGGAGAGCTCCAGAGAATCAGATCTTCGATGAGTCGAGAAACGGTTAATGCAACCATCGTGAGCGCTGCCTGCACTTCCACAATGAAATCTCTTGAACCAACCGCGTCGAGCGAGTTCTCAACCATACCATTGAACCCAAGCAGCTCTGCTATCCTGTCGCGATTCAGAGGAAAACTTGTTCCGGCGAGGGCTCCAGCACCCATCGAGCTCCTGTTGACACGCCAGTAGGATTCCATTAGCCTCTCGAGATCCCTGTTGAAAGCGTCGAAGAACGACAAAAGATAGTGAGCGAAGGTGATTGGCTGAGCGGGTTGCGTATGGGTGTATCCGGGAATCAAGGTCTCTATGTGCTTTTGGCTACCGTTCAGAAGCTTTTCTTGGACATCCGTCAGACCTGACATAATCCTAATCAGATTCTCGCGAAGTGTCATTCGGATTGCCGTCGAAACTTGATCGTTCCTACTTTTTCCGACATGGAGATCTCCTCCTATCTCCTGACCAGCGGCCTCTATGACTGATTCCTCAACATACATGTGAACATCTTCATTCCCGGTCTCGGCGATCTCTTTGTTCAAGTCGATTCTTCCGAGCGCTTCAAGAAGGGCTGCTGTTTTCTTCTGGTTGAGTATGTGACATTCTGCCATCATTATGACGTGGGCTTTGTTGATTCTGACGACGTTCTCAAGGAGCCTCTGATCTGCTTTGATCGAGGATGTGAAGTCTACTACTTCCTTTTTCTTGGGCCCCAACCTTGCGTCTCGAAGAAGCTTCGACAAGTCAGCTTGCCGCCACTTTCTGAACAGCCTTTGCCAGTATGTCTATGCCTTGATCCAGATGAGTGATGTCAATATTCAACGGAGGAGCTATTCTGACACAGTTCGAGCCGACCGGAAGAAGTATTAACCCATTATTGAACGCCTCGATGACGATACGTTCCGTCTCGCTGACCGCTCTCTCCTTTGAGTTCTTGTCTTTTACAAATTCAACACCAATCATCAATCCAAGACCGCGTACGTCTCCGACAAGCTTGCTCTTCTCTTTCAACTCCTCAAGCCTCTTCATTGCATGTTCGCCTAGTCTTTGAGCTCTCCCACAGAGATCCTCCTTTTCGATTACACTAATGTTTGCGAGCGCGGCCGCTGCCGAAAGCAGGTTTCCTCCCATTGTGTTTGAGTGCGAACCTTCCTCCCAATCGGCAACCTCTGCTCTAGACACTGTAGCTCCCATAGGCAGACCCGCCGCAAGCGCCTTCGAAAGAGTGGTTATGTCGGGCTCCACGCCGAAGTGTTCGCAGGCAAACATTCTTCCCGTTCTACCGAACCCGGTCTGAACCTCGTCAACGATCAGTAGAACACCATTTCTCCGGCACGCAGATTCAATCTCGGGAAGGAAGCTTTTGGGAGGGGCTATGTATCCTGCTTCGCCCTGTATGGGCTCGACTATTACGGCTGCAATGTCCTCGTTGGGAAAGTATCGTAGCGCAACCTCCTCGATGTACTTGGCGCACCATAGATCACATGATGGATATTCTAGTCTGTAGGCGCATCGATAGCAGTACGCGTACGGAACATGGATCACCTGAGGTATAAGTGGGGCAAAGTGTTTCTTGTGAAGAGCCTTGCACGCGCTTAGGCTGAGAGCTCCGAATGTGCGGCCATGGAAGGCTCCGAGGAAGGAGACCATCCCGGGCTTCCTCGTATGCCATCGTGCAAGCTTAAAGGCACATTCTACTGATTCCGCTCCGCTGTTTGAGAAGAAGACTCTCTTCTGGAACTTACCAGGCGTGATCGACACTAGTTTCTCCGCGAGTTCAACCTGCTTGGCGTTGTAGTAATCATTCCCTGCGAAGTGAACTAGTCTCTCGGCTTGGTCCAGTATCGCTTTCTTGATGTCTGCGTGGTTGTAGCCAACGTTCATCACGGCGACGGCTGACGAGAAGTCCAAGTAAATGTTTCCGTCTATGTCTCTCACCAAGGCTCCTTCAGCATCATGCCCGACGATCGGATAGGGAACCATGGTGGAGGTTACCATGACTTGATTGTGTCGTTGAGCTATTGCGTTGGCTTTTGGCCTCATTGGATTGGAGATCGAAGGACCTTCCAAATCATTTCTTCCCTTTAGTTTTCAGGATGTTTGCTGCTTTGGTTGGAAGCCCCCATATCTCGATAAACCCCGGCGACCAAGTCTGATCGAACGTTGTTTCAATATTGTATGTTGCCAAGTTTGCATCATAAAGTGAGAATGGGGACGAGCGTGAGACAACTGTCGCTGACCCCTTGTATAGCTTTAGCTTCACATCGCCAGTCACTCGTTCCTGAGTCTTGTTGATGAACTCCTCTAGGTCCTCTCTGAGCGGCTCCATCCAGAGCCCGGCGTAAGCAAGAAACGTCCATTGGGCGTCGACTTGATGCTTGAATAGCACCTCATGCCTCGTCAGCACGGTCTTCTCAAGTTCCTTATGGGCTTCAAGCAGAACGGTTGCGGCAGGACATTCGTAGCATTCTCTAGACTTGATTCCGACAAGCCTGTCTTCCATGTGGTCAACTCGCCCGATGCCATGTCTTCCAGCCCTTGCATTGAGCGCTTTCACTGTCTCCGCAGGGCTCATCTTCTTGCCATCAATGGTTACGGGAACTCCTTCGTCAAATCCTAGAATCAAATATTCAGGGTCCGATGGTGCCTTTTCGGGCGATACTGTCCACTCGAATATCTCCTCCGGCGGTTCATGTCCCGGATCTTCGAGGACGCCGCACTCTATCGATCTTCCCCATAGGTTTTGATCTATGCTGTACGGATTGTCAATGTTTACAGGGATAGGTATGCCATTCTTTTCAGCATACTTGATCTCCTCGTCCCTTGAGAGGTTCCATTCCCTAATGGGCGCAACTATTTTCAGATCTGGCGCCAAGGACTTCATCGTGACGTCGAATCGAACCTGATCGTTGCCTTTGCCCGTAGAGCCGTGCGCCACAGCTGTGGCATTCTCCTTCCGGGCGACATCGACAAGTTTACTCACTATTAGCGGCCTGGAGAGAGCGCTACTCAACGGATACTTTTCTTCATAGAGGGCATTCGCCTTCACCGCCCTGAACACATAATCCTTGACAAACTCTTCCCTAGCATCGATTGAGTAGTGCCTGACGGCGCCGATCTTCTTCGAATTCTCCTCGATCGCCTTCAGATCCTCCTGCTGCCCAACATCGACAGTTACCGTCACAACTTCAGCCTGATGCCTCTCCTGCATCCACTTCACCGCCACCGACGTATCCAGGCCTCCCGAGTAAGCTAGGACGATCCTTTCCTTCATGTCACCACCGATTTTTGGCGCGTGTTTCCCGCTGTCCGCTATTATGGGTTGCGGTCGGCTTTGTCCACCATTGGACAATCGTGACCATTTCTGGTCAAAATCGGATTGGTAGCCAATGAACGAGGAAGGGTTCACCACCCATCGGGTAAGAGAAACACTAACCTGGGAAATCAGATCTACTGACTTGAGTTGAGAGCTAAGGTTACTGTCTCTCAGAAACCCATGTAGTGCCTTCAGGAGAGTCTCTCAGTGTTATTCCCAGCTTTCTTAGTCTCTCTCTGATCTCATCGGCCTTCTTCCAGTCCCTTTGCGTTCTAGCTCTGTTTCGTTCCTCGATTAGGCCTTTTGCTTCCTCGGAGAGATCCGTCTCTCTTTTCCCCTCTTGGAAGAGGCCGAAGACCGAGCCCAGATCGTTAATTGTTGATAGAATCGTCTCAATGAGTCTTTTGGATGGTTTCACATCCCCGATCCTATTTCCGATTCCTATCAGCTGGTGAAAGCTTGCAAGCGCGACCGCAGTGTTGAAATCATTGTCCATGCCCATCAGGAACTTCTCTCTTGCCTCCGTTATCTCTTCCAGCAACTTGCTCTCCTCATCAGTTCCTACGGCTTGGTAGTCGGGATCGCTGAGCATGGCCTGTAGTCGATCACGTGTCTCGTATATGCTGTCGAGGGCGGCTTGTGCTTGGGTCAACCCTTCTTCTGTGAAGTCGACGGGGCGCCTGTAATGTGTTGAGAGGACAAAGAACCTGAATGATTCTGCTCTGTGCTTCTTGAGGAGGTCTCTGATCGTTACGAAGTTTCCAAGAGATTTCGACATCTTCTGTCCTTCGATGCTAAGAAAGCCGGTGTGAATCCAATACTTCACGAATGGCTTCTTTCCAGTATAGGCCTCAGACTGAACTATCTCATTCTCATGATGAGGGAAGATTAGGTCCTTTGCACCCCCATGGATGTCAAGTTGCGGTCCAAGATATTTCATTGACATAACGGAACATTCCATGTGCCATCCTGGTCGACCCTTTCCCCAAGGACTGTCCCAACCAAGCTCCTTCTCGCCAGCTCGCTTCCATAACGCGAAGTCGTATGGGCTCCTCTTCTTCCGATCGACTGCCACTCTGGCGCCGACCTGCATCTTGTCAAGCTTCTGATGCGACAGTTTTCCGAAGTCCTCAATCTTTGTGACGTCAAAGTAGACGTCACCATCCACTTCATAGGCAAATCCCTTGGCAACTAGCTCCTTGATCGTGGCGACGATGTCGTCCATGTGCTCTGAAACACGAGGGTAGTGGTCGGCGGGCCTAAGCTGAAAACCTTTCATATCTTCATGGAAGGCTTCCTCAAACCTTCTCGCCAAGGCCAGCGGTTCCTCATCCACCTCTCTGCTGCGAGCAATGATCTTGTCATCAATGTCCGTGATGTTGACAACATAGTTGACCTTGTAACCTTTGTACTCTAAGTAGCGGACGATTACATCGAAGGATAGGTAGGTTCTGGCGTGGCCTATGTGGCAGTAGTCGTAGACGGTCGGCCCGCAAACGTATATGTTGACTTTGCCTTCGCTGATCGGTTCGAAAGGCTCCAGTCGGCCGGTCATTGTGTTATAGACCTGGAGAGGCAGGCTTCACCACCAGCCATAGTTGACTTAGAGCCAGCTGTCTAAGGCTCTGACCCTAATTGAGGTTGAGATTATCTTATAAACCGACTAAAGCCAGTTAGCGGAGGAGTTGAGATCCTAGGTTGAAACGAACCCTCCGCCTTTTGCTTCTGACCATCGTGCTCTTCGGACCGATTGGCCTGACTTT
>CAZZFQ010000034.1:6035-15102 GCA_964653695.1 uncultured Candidatus Bathyarchaeia archaeon
CCCTCCGCCTTTTGCTTCTGACCATCGTGCTCTTCGGACCGATTGGCCTGACTTTCCTTGATGGTGCACAGATTTCTCTTGATTCTTGGTATGAAAGAGTCAATGCCCAACAATCCGTGCCTCCCCCTTGGCGGGTCTCTGTTTACCCTGACACGATATATGTCAGGCGGCCCTATTGCGCGGCATCTTTCATCGTTTACGTCACCGGTGATTACAAGGACTCACCTATCACAATAATGGTGGAGAAAAGTCCAGCCGTGCAGTCCTATATCCCTGGCTTCCTCTTTGATGGAACAAGCAACATTCCTAGCAGACCACCAAACTACCAGACCACTGTGACTGTACAAGTGTTGTCATCTTGTCCACCGGGAAAGTATTGGTTGAAAGTGTGGGCTTACCCCCCAGGTCGTGGCTATTCGGAGTATAATGTTTACGCGGTTGTCAATTTGATCGTAGAGGAGACCGGAGTATCGACTTGCATAGCAACTTGGACTCCTCCTCCACCACCGCCACCGCCTACAGCCACGACGACATGGACTTGGACATATACGACGCCTACAAGGGATTGGTGGGACTGGTGGAATTGGTGGCAGCGATTTTGGTGGTGGCTTGCTCGAGAGCCTTTCGACTTCGCTCTTGATGTTACTCCCAATATGCAGTCCGTAAAGGCGGGACAACTAGCCACGTTTACTGTGACAGTCAGGCTGACATCCGGGCCCCCAGAACCGGTGGCGTTGAGCTTATCCGGCCTCCCTGGTGGCACATCACATTCATTCAGCCTAGTATCTGGCACCCCCACGTTCGCGTCAGCCCTGAAAGTATTGTCTGAGGTGACGGCGTCTCCGGGAACCTATACGCTGACAATCATCGGGACCGGTGGCGGCAAAACGCATTCCGCAACCGTCAGCCTGGCCATTGAAAAGGGCAAAGTAGACAGCTCAGTCTCAGCCGTGGTCAGCCCTTCAAACCTCAAGGCCGCTCAATCCGTCTTTGCTAGTGGGGCGCTCACTCCTGCCTTGGCAACAAGTGTCGAGCTTGTATATACCAGGCCGGATGGGTTTGAGATGGCCAAACATGTGTCCACGTCGAGCTCTGGTGCCTTCTCGGATACGTTTAAGCCTGAGGTGGCTGGCCCGTGGTCGATCAGGGCCAGGTGGCCAGGAGACGCTAATCATTATGGTTGCGAGAGCCAGCCGGCAAGTTTCTTTGTCGAAGCTCCTCCCGAAGCGCCACCGCTATTGCCCATAGCGATTGTCGCTATCATTCTGGCAGTGGCAATTGTTGTGGTTGCGCTTCTTCTGAAACGTCGCTCAAGGCGTAGAGAAGGAGTTCGCGTTGAACGCGTCTCGAAGTTCTGCGCGGAGTGCGGCACCGCGATTCCAAAGGGATCCGATTACTGCCCGAAATGTGGGAAAAAGACAGAATGAAAAGCCCTTATCTGTGGTCAGCCTACGGGTGGTGATATGGCTCAGAAAAGGTTCTACAAGGCGGAGGAGCTCTCCGGGAAACCTGTTGTGAACCAAATAGGAATGATAGTCGGGAAAGCCAAGGAGATGGCGATCAGCTCCGAAGGAAAGATGGGTATAGCGATTGAGAGCAAACAGGGAGGAGCTGTCAAGGAGAGCATAATCTTCTTCGACGAGATCAGCGCGATCGGGGACGTTGTGCTCCTAAGACCTTCGAAAGAAGCTGAAATGGCGGAGGAAAGGATAGGGGTAGCTATACCTCCAGGGACTCCTGCGCCTCCACCGGAAAAGATGAAAGTTTGCTCAAGATGTGGGCAAGGAAACAGGCCAACCGCCAAGTTCTGCGTAAAGTGCGGATCGAAGATACCTTAGGACAATAGACTTAACCGCATCAACGATACATGGCGAGGGAGAAATTCCTTCTCCTCGTAATCCTCCATGCCGTGACAGGCGAACTTCTGTAGTTCGCTTGGGCTTCCAACCCAAGATATCATGATCGCTACACATATTACGCAAAGCTCTGTTTTTCTGAGAATTGAGCGATGGTTAAGATGGACGTTCTCGAAGCGATTCGGACACGTAGAAGTATAAGGAGATATGATCAAAGCCGTGATGTTGAGCCTGAAAAGCTTCTCGCATGCCTCGAAGCCTCTCGGTGGGCACCGTCAGCAGGCAACAAGCAGCCTTGGCATTTCATCGTAATTCGGAACAAGGAGAGAAGAGAGGCGCTCGCGAAGCTCGATCCGCACGGGAGATTCATGGCAGAAAGCCCGGTAGTTCTAGTCGTGTTGGGCGATCCACAGAAGCATCCCAAATATTTCAAGTGTGACCCGGCTATTGCGACTCAGAACTTCCTCCTTGCGGCCCACGCTCAAGGCATAGGAACGTGCTGGATCGGTGTGATAGACGCGCCATTCGAAGGAGAGATGAGGCGACTGCTCGATGTGCCAGAAAGCCTTAGGATCATATGCACAGTTTCGATTGGGTATCCAGCAGAGAAGCCTGAGAAGACTCGACAACCACTTGAAGAGCTAGTTTCATACGAAAAGTACGGAGCCAAATCGAAGTAGTTGACATCCGAGTAACTAGGGGATTTTGGCCTAGACCCAGCGCGTCCTTAGACCACTCAATGCCTTAATGTGCTCATCGTCTGTGAAGCAGGCGAGCCCGCGAAGAATGGCTGTGGCACTTATTATTGCATCTGCCAGTGGAAAATTCCTCCCCTGAGCCACCTTTATTTCAGCAGCTTCCACAGCGATATCAGAATCCACATAGACTATCTCGAAATCCTTCTCGATAGTAGTCTTCCGCATTTTCGCTATGTCACGACCTTCAACTTCAAGGCTTACTCTGTACACTTCGTAAATAGTCATAGCGGAGGCATATCTAGGTCTGTGGGATTCCAACTCCTTCAGGAGCTTCCTCTTGAGCGTCGCTTCCTTGGCTGTGTAAACCGCCAGAAAGTAGCGTGTGTCGTAAAGCGTGTCAGACATCTTCTCGCCGAATCTCGTCTAAGCGTTTCCTCAGCTGATCATAGGTGCTTTTGCTTGTTCCTGTCAGATCTCGAGTGGACAGCGCCTTTCTCAACAGGATCCCGTCCCCTGCGTCTACCGCATCCAACTTCGTCCCCTCCTTGAGCCCGTACTTCTCTCGTAACTCCTGAGGGATCGTTGTTTGACCCTTCCTAGTCACCGTCACCGTTGTCAAGCGTTCACACCACACGGTCCATAGCAAGGTAGTACTACATCCATTTGGTACTACAAAAACGTGGCGGTAGCACCGCGCTATCTCATGCGCAGAGAACCAGCTCCTTATCAATGTTCAGAAGTAAGAGAAAGTGACTCTTGCCGGGTCAAGGACTGGGTGACAGTTCGCGTTTCGGTTCAACAAGGTTATGAAACATGGGTAAGAACCCATACCTTGGGAGGAATGGTGCCGAGGGGAGGATTCGAACCCCCATAAAGCGGCTCTGCAGGCCGCCGCATAACCTCTCTGCCACCTCGGCTCAGCGCCCTACCTTTGGATGAGAGGTTTTTCAACTTTTTCACCAGCAAGAGCATGTGACATCAAGAACAGCCAAATGGAAGACCTATAAGCGATCCCTGATCAAGTTTCTGGCTTCACGATGCCTACAGTACGACCGGTGTTTCAGTCAGACAGGAGGCGCATGAGGGACCCTACCGTTGCCTGAGAAAGAGGTTGCCCGCTCCAATCCAAGATCCATGTTCACACTCGTAGGTTTGGCCCTCTTTGCCATGGTAGCTTCTAACATGATCACGCCTACTTTGTACCTCTACGCGGCTGAACTCGGGGCATCGCTTGCATTCATAGGACTGATAGCATCCGCCGCCTCAGCTGCAAGGCTCTTCTCAAGAATTCCGATGGGTCTACTCTCAGACCGATTCGGCCGCCGGCCACTGATCCGCCTCGGAACGATTGGAGTTGTAGGCTCTTTATTGATGCTGTACCTGGCGCTTGCGCCTCCTCAAGTCCTTGTCGCCTATGCCATCAATACCCTAGCTTTCATGACCATCTTCACAATTGGACTCACAATGGCTTCAGAAATCTACTCCTCGCACAAGGTAACCGGCGTCTCCCTATTCGCGTTATCATCTTCCGTAGCCATGTTCATAGCGCCAGGAATCTGTAGCTTACTCCTGCTCCAATTTCAAATCAGGGAAACCTATCTCGTCGCGTCTCTAATCGGGCTTGGGGGCGTTCTCTGTTCAGCCCGAACAACCGCCCCTCCAAGATCAAGAACCTCTATGAACATTAGGAGAAGCTTGAAAAATGTCCTGAAGGATGAGAACGTCCGATTCTCCGCAATACTCGAAATGTTCTTCTCTCTAGGCGTCAATTCAATCTTCATCTTCCTCCCCCTCTACCTTTCAGATGCATTCCAATTCACATCAGCCGAGATATCACTCCTATTCGCCGTCTACTCCTTGGCCATGGTGTCGATCAGGATTCCTCTTCCCAGGATTCTTCGAAGACTTGATGAAAGAAGCATGATTGGCCTGGGGTTCCTTGAGTATGCAGCAGCGCTGATGGCTCTGCCATTTGGCAACTCTCTCGTCCATTTTTCCATGCTTCTCTTCGCGTCGGGAATGGCGCACGGCATAATCTTTCCTTCAATGGCATTGGTCGTGTCGAGGTCTGGCAGCCTCGATCTTGGCCTAGCCAACTCAGTCTATCTCGGAATTGGGGATCTAATCACAATAGTTGCTCCGCCCATAGTTGCGTCATTCGTCCAAATGCTTGGATACGGCCCAGTCTACCTGGCGACCTCGATTGCGATGCTGATTGGATTAGCCTATGCTGCCGTAAAGAGAGGGTAGGTGTGCTTGGTCAGACGTGAAAGGACCGTTAGAGCTATTGCTGGCAGAGAGAATCGCTCAAGGATTGATGCGCGTCCTTAAGAAAGACGATGGCAAGCACGAAGATGCTGTATAGACACGCTAAAATAGGCAAGCGATAACTACGCAGCCCCTCTACTTCAAGGATGATTGAAACATGACCGATGAGGCCTTGGCTGAGGCGATCGAATCCCGACTCTTAGACGCAGCTCTCAGAGGCATGAGGAACGCGAAGGTCCTGTGGGGCTTCAGAGTTGGAGCAGCAGTGCTTGGCGATGACGATGAGTTCTATGAGGGATGTAACGTGGAAAGCGAGGTAGCGGGGCTCGGAGTATGTGCGGAAAGAAACGCCATTGACCATGCAGTGGTTCATGGAAACAAGAAGATTAAGGCAGTGGCTGTGGTCGCAGACCATCCCTCGATCGAGAATCTTGCACCTTGCGGGGCTTGCAGGCAGTACATAAGGGAGTTTGCAGATGGCGATATATGGGTCGTAATGGTCATGGCGAAAGGAGGATCCATTCAGAGGCAGACAAAACTGAGGCGGAGGATAGGTGAGATGTTGCCGTATCCATACCGCACGAACGCATTTCACACTCAGACACGACTTCGGGATCTCGTCGAGCAATAGTTGATTTCCGACGAGTTCACCTCCTATCGTCAATCCGAATTGGCGCTCCAAGCAGATTCTGAGAACAAGGGTAAAGCATCCTACTGGAGAAGGCCAGATTGTTGAAGGTCGATGCTTCTTGACCTTACAGAGTTGAGTGACCTTTAAGTACGGTTACAAGGTCTTGGAGCTTCAATTTGAGATAGCGAGACTCGGTAGAGGTCTGGCTGTTGAAAAGTGCTACAAAGAGAATTCTTGTAACAGGAGCATTCGGTCAGATAGGCTCCGAGCTCACAGCGGAACTCCGCGAGAAATATGGTAATGATAACGTGGTCGCTCTCGGCCACAGAACGAAGCCCAGTAAGAAGATTCTGGACTCTGGCCCGTTCGGCTTCGCTGACGTGACCAAGAAGGAGATCATCAAGGGGTTTGTGAAGAAGTATGACATTGACACAATTTACCATCTGGCGGCTGTACTTTCAGTTGTTGGTGAGAGAAATCCGCAGCTCGCCTGGGAAGTCAACATGAACGGTCTCTACAACATTCTTGAGATCGCCAGGCAGAACGGGCTTACCCAAGTTTTCTGGCCAAGCTCAATCGCAGTCTTCGGTCCAGAGACTCCTCGCAGGAACACTCAGCAGGAAACTGTGCTACGGCCCAGAACAATGTATGGGGTTACGAAGGTTGCAGGTGAACTGCTTTGTGACTACTACTTTAGGCGATTCGGTGTTGACGTCCGAGGCATCCGGTATCCAGGCATAATCAGCAGTGAGACTCCCCCTGGCGGCGGCACAACAGACTACGCTGTAGAGATATTCTACGAAGCGATCAAGCACCGGAGATATACCTGCTTCGTGAGAGAGGACACGATCCTTCCCATGATGTATATGCCTGACTGCATCAGGGCCACCGTGCAACTGATGGAGGCCAACCTATCTCAACTCAAACATCATTCTGACTTCAACCTAGCAGGTATGAGTTTCTCAGCTGGACAACTCGCCGACGAGATTAGAAAGCACATTCCGGAATTCGTATGTGAATTCAAGCCTGATTTCAGGCAAGAGATCGCTGACTCTTGGCCTTTATCCATCGATGAAAGTGCTGCCCGTGAAGAGTGGGGGTGGAAATCTAGTTACGACTTGGCCACTATGACTAAAGACATGTTGGAGAAGCTGAACAAGCGGTACGTGGAAGGACAGCTCAGGTAACACAAGGATTAGGCTGAACTAACTAACCGTCATTCACAGAACCCAAGAGAGCTAGCTGGACAATAGCTTTATGGCAAGTCCGTCCCCGAATCATGTTAGGGGTGAAAGTGAGATGAGAGATCCCGTAGGCTTTCTGAAGCAAGAGTATGAACTATTGGTTAGGGATCAGTTAGACTGGAAACTCAGGATTTTGCAGAGCAGTAGCTCACCCAAGTCGATTGTCGACGGAAAAGAGGTTCTTATGCTCTGCTCAAACAACTACCTAGGCCTGAGCAACCATCCGAAATTGAAGAGGGCAGCCATCGAAGCCATTGAGAAGTACGGCGTGGGATCTGGATCGGTTAGACCGATCGCCGGGAACATGGACATACACATGAAGCTCGAGGAGAGGCTCGCTAGATTCAAGAGTACTGAGGCTTCGCTGACCTTCTCAGCTGGGTTCACGGCGAATCAGGGCCTCATCCCTCAGTTGGCCGACGAAGGAGATCTGATAATTAGCGACGAGCTGAATCATGGAAGCATCATAGACGGAGTTAGACTCTCAAAGGCTGACCGGGCAATTTACAAGCATTGCGACACAGATGATCTGGCACGGGTCTTGGACAAAGCAGAAACAAAAAACTATCGCCGAATCCTCATAATAACTGACGGAGTCTTCAGCATGGATGGGGACATCGCCCCTGTCGACAAGGTAGTGAAGGTGGCTGAGTCACATGGGGCAATGATCTATGTTGACGACGCCCATGGGGACGGAGTCCTAGGCGAGAGGGGACGCGGCATCACCTCCCACTTCAAAGTGGAAGGGCGAGTCCATGTCGAGATGGGGACCTTCTCGAAAGCCTTCGGCGTTGTTGGCGGATATATTGCAGGAAGCAGGAACCTAATCAACTTCGCCTTCAACAAGTCGAGAAGCTGGTTGCTGAGTGCTTCCTCTCCGCCCCCGGTGGCAGCGGCCTGCATGGCCGCGATTGATGTCGTCGAGAACGAGCCACAACACTTGGAAAACCTCTGGAAGAACACCCGCTATTTCAAGAAGTCCTTGAAAGACTTAGGCTTCGACATAGGCCAAAGTCAAACTCCCATCACGCCTGTTATCGTGAGGGAAAGTGCGGTAGCAAAGAAGATGAGTACGAGACTCTTTGAGGAAGGAGTATTCGCACTTCCGATCGTCTACCCAATGGTGGCTAAGGACAAGGCTCGCATAAGGACGATGATGAACGCCGCACTCAACCAGGAACACCTCGACTATGCAATTAAGACGTTTGAAAAAGTCGGAAGAGAGCTGAAGACAATCTAGTAGTTTTCGCTGAAGAGCTCAAAGAAAGCTCGGTCGTGGGCGCAGACGGGGCACTTCTCAGGTGCCTCTCTTGCTTCAAGAATGTGGCCGCAGTTACGACACTTCCACTTAACGACAGAAGGTTTCTTGAACACTTGGCCAGCCTCGACATTGCTGAGAAGCTTTAGATATCTTCGCTCATGATGCGCTTCCACAGATCCGACACGACGGAAAGTGTCCGCTGCCTCTGTGAATCCTTCTTTGTCCGCAACCTCCGCGAAGTTGGGGTACAGAGTTCCCCATTCCAGTTTTTCACCTGCAGCCGCAGCCTTCAGGTTTTGCAGGGTAGTTCCGATTATACCGGCCGGAAAACTTGCCGTGATTTCCACATCTCCTCCCTGGAGCAACTTGAAGAAGAGTTGTGCATGCTCTTTTTCGTTATCGGCGGTTTCAGTGAATAGTGCTGAGATCTGCTCGTAGCCCTCCTTTCTTGCTGCACTGGCGAAGAAGGTGTATCTAGTTCTTGCTTGGGATTCTCCGGCAAACGATGCTAGAAGGTTCTTCTCGGTCTTGCTCCCTTTCAATTCCACCGTCAATCTCTCCTAAGGTGTAACCCGGAAACTTGTCATTCGAATAGATTAACATTGCTTGAGTCTACCTGCTATTGATTGGAAAAGAACTGTCCGTCTCTTCGAAGATATTTCCCAGAGCATACGCTTTTCAGATTGAAGAGGACTCGCTAGGAGGGCCTTGTGTTTGGTACGACAGAAGGGACCGCGTAGCCTGTGAATGAGACACGACACTATTTCCTAGGACACAGCGTAGTATGGCCGGAAGAACGGGTGGGCCTCTCTTCTTCGGGCAAGGACTCCAGCTAGCGCCAGACCGGCTATGAATCCCCCCACATGAGCCCAATAGGCCACTGAGGAGTCAGTTGCCAACAGGCCCAAGGTCAGCTGGTAGAGAAACCAGAACCCGATCAGAAAGTAAGCCGGCACTCTAACCAAACGTATGAATATCCCGAATGTAACTGCCGTCCTAATCCTAGCATGGGGGAAGAGGTAGACATATGCTCCAAGTACGCCCGATATCGCTCCAGATGCTCCAATAGAAGGGACCGTCGAACCCCAATCGAAAGCAAGCTGGAAGAG
>CAZZFQ010000035.1:0-14125 GCA_964653695.1 uncultured Candidatus Bathyarchaeia archaeon
CCTTGTTTTCACAAGCTCTTCTTGTGACTGAAGCTGGATCTTCGTTAGGGGTATCAAACCAAGGCTTTAAGAGTCATATCTCAAAAAACGAACTTGACGACGTGAGCGCGAATGAATCTTGAGAACCTCGTACGGGACATTGCTGCCACAGAGCTGCTCTATCTGAGCGATCCTTATCTCAAAGAAGCTATTTGCAGGATCCAGAAGGTTGAGCCAGACGATCGGAAAAGTGCATATCTGATCCTAGACAAATCCATCTTTCACCCTAAGTCTGGAGGACAACCTTCAGACAAAGGAAAAGTCCTGGCCAACACTGTGGTTTTTAACGTCAGAAAAGTCATGCTTGCGAGCGGCGTAGCCGTGCACTGGGGAAGGTATGTCCAAGGCACCCCGGCGATCGGACCTGCTCAAATGCAGATAGATTGGAATCTCAGATATCGATGCATGAGAAAGCATACTGCTGCCCACCTCTTCGATCACTGCCTAGCGACTGTCCTCGGAAGGCGCGTTGAGACAACCGATTCCTGGGTTGGAGATGAGAGCTACATAGGCTATCGTGGCGAGGTCCCAGCTCCGGGGCAGCTTCAGATGGCAGAAAAGATGGAAAATCAACTAGTAGAAAAAGGAGGAGTAGTAACGTGCCAACTGATGACAAGACAAGAGGCTCTGCTTTCGTCTCCCGAAGCCCCAAACCTAGCCCGCTTGCCCATTGACGCTCGCCTAAGAGTTGTAACAATCGAAGGATGCCAAGGAATACCATGTGGCGGTACCCATGTGAGAGACATACGTGAGATCCAACAATTCAACCTGAAAACGCCCGAGGGTCTTCCCGAAGGGTTCAGAGTCCACTTCGACATCACTCCATAGGTTCGCCCTCGTACGACGCCATGTCTGAATACGACATTAGTCCTGGTCCACCACCTACGGTCTGCCATCTCTTCCGCCGAGTTTTGCCTTCTCCTTCCTCAGAACTTCCCGAATGTGCTTCTGACTCTCAGATCGGGTTTTGCGTGTCCGATTACAATAACCTTTATTAACGCAAAATCGTAGGAAATTTCGTACGCGAAAGGTAGTCAGTTTGGTAAAGCAAATAGTTACGAAAATCGCCGTCGCAGCAAAAGCCGGAAAGCGGAAGGGAACGATTTATCGATCTCCAAGGATCTACTTACCGACGAAATTGACGGACGACTCCGCCTTTCCGTTTTCTGGAGGCGAGCCTGTTAGGGTGCGGATAGTTGGAGATCGGTTGGTGATTGGGCGGGTGAGGTTGCGGGCGAGTGCTCGCAGAGCCAAGAGGCGCAAGGCCGGGCGGTAATCTGTGGATTTGTGAGGTCGACTTCGTTCTGGTGGCGCGAGGCCCCGGCACGACTTCAATGCGAATGGGGAGCGTGATGCAGAACCTTAAAGCTCTTATAGCAAGTTGGTTGGCCTAAGTATTGGGTGAAGAATCGTGAAAAGGGCGGTATTCTTCCTTTTGGCGACATTGCTGACATTGTCAACCATCACGGCTGTTCCTGTGAACGCGCAAAAGAAGGTCGTAGCTATTGACGGAACCTTCAGAACACTCCCAGACGGAAAGAAGATGTACAGAGTGAAAGACATGTATACAACGGGTTTCGACGTCCTTCTTACTGATCTGAAAAGCAACTTGACCGTTTGGGGATACGAGGCCAGGGAAATAAACGGACTGACGAGTGACACCCTAAAGGGTGTTGACGCACTCATTCTGGGTAAGCTCTACGATCCATCGATGAACTTCACGCAGTCAGAGATCTCTGCGGTGGTGGCATGGTTTAAGTCTGGCGGCAAGTTCCTGTACATTGGTTCGGACAGTGACTTCGTGGAAGCTTACTACGAAGCCAAGGTAGGTAACTTCAAGCAAGACCAACCTAACAAGGTCCTTGAAGCGATCGGATCTTCCCTCAGAATCGAGTTCGCTTCTGTGGAAGATGCGGTAGGATTTGGTGCGGCGGGATCTCCTTACAGGGTCTTTGCGAATACTACCTCTGGCGGAGTCAACAGAGACTCTTGGGCAGGGACAATTACAAAAGACACTTCGCGTGTTGAGTTCCACGGGCCTACTGTGCTTGTGGGATTCAAAGCTGGGAAATACGTACCCATTGATCAGGTGTTGGATGAGAACACGATGTGGCTATACCGCACAACAGATAAAGGTGCAATTGTCCACAACACTCCAACTCCCACAAAGGTTGTGACTCCTGGGCAGAGAGGCGTCTTCATTCTTGCAGCAGCTCAAAGAGTAAGAGTCGACGGAGCCTACAGCAAAGTCATAGCCGCAGGCGAATCGGTCATAGGCGACAGAAGTACGATGACCACTATAGAGAGAGGTGTCACGCTTCAAGGGCCTAAGTACGTCCAGAACGCACTTGCCTGGGGCCTCACAGTTGAACAGGTTCCAGTGGACTTCACTGTGTACTTGATGATCGCGGTGGTCGTTATCGTGGCCGTTGCCGGCGTACTCGTTATTCTCCGCAAGAGAAAGAAGAAATAGCGACGGTCTCCCTCCCCCTCTTTTTTTGGAAGATACGATCCTCGAAAAAGGTGAATCGGATAAATGAAGACCCGATCTGGAGTGACAAGATCTGCGGCGATTTTGATCGTAGTCATTGTCATTACAATTGGGATTGCTTCTGCGTACTTTTTCCAGGCTCCGCAAAGGCCCCCCAGTATCACCACTACCCCACTTACAGTAAAGAAGATTCTAAGGGTGATCACACGACATGATTCAACGATAACCGGTCTTGCCTACGATAAGTTCTTGGCATCAGATATTGCCAGGAAGTACGGCATAACCGAAGCTCTTTTCGTCAACGTGGCCGCTCCTTTGTGGAGAGACACAATAAAAAGCTATCAACAGCGCGGTGAACCTTTCGACGTTGCTTGGGGCGGTGGGCCAACGCTTTTTGATGAACTAGTGCCTTCCGGCTTTGCTGCGCCTCTCACAAGACCGGACACCTTAACAGTAGTCGGTCAAATCAGAGATGAGATAGGTGGAGCACCACTTAAGAGATTCGGATCTGGCGGGAAGATACTCTGGGTTGCTGCGGCGATCTCGTCCTTTGGTTTCATAATCAACTATGACATGGCCGAAAAGTATAACCTTCCTGAACCGAAGGCGTGGGAAGATCTAGCTGGCGTTGAACTGGCGAAGATTCTGCCTCGACCAACAGTCTGCTATGCAAGCCCCAAGCTCTCTACGTCTCACACAAGGATCTACGAGATCATTCTGCAAAAGTTTGGATGGGATCGTGGATGGAGTATTCTTGCAAGAATGGCGGCAAATGGTAGGAGCTACCCAGGATCCGTTGAGGCTTTGACAGCAGTTCAGAGTGGTGAAGTAGCATTCGGCATCGCTATAGACTTCTACGGGTATCAATCTGAGATACAATTCCCAAGAACCAAGTATGTTCTTCCATTCAATCAGTCAATAGTGAATGGAGACCCAATAGCGTTGCTGGCTACAACGAAGGATCCTGATATGGCCCAGGCCTTTATCGAGTGGGTTCTTTCCGTTGAAGGCCAGAAAATCTGGCTTCACCGTGACATCAACCGACTTCCAATCAGAGAAGACCTGTTCAAGACAACCGAAGGACAGGCAAGGAAAGATCTCTACCGAAACTTCAATGTAACACTCAACAACATCGGAATACCATTTGATGATGATCTAGCTCTCAAATATGAGTTCGCGCTCAGAGAGTATTTTGAAGCGGCCTTCGTGGACTCGCATTATGACCTCGTCTCAGCTTGGCAGAAGCTCGCGGACGCCTACACGCGAGGCAAGGTACCCAAAGCAAGGTTTGAAGAGCTTGCCTTCGAATTAGGCAAACCCTTATCTTGGAAGGAAGGCGGAACGACCCTTACATTCACGCAGAACTACGCCATCTCTATCAACGAGAAAATAAAGGAACCAGCCACCGCTTCCGAATTCGCGAAGATCTGGAGAGCGTCGGCTACGGATAGATATCGCTACATAATGGGGCTAATACCTTCCTAGACCGCGACAGCCAAATGGAACCAGGGAAATCCGATCGCGAGGAAGAGCGCGCGAATCCCGGCTTTCTTTCCCTTGCTCATCTTCGAACGAGCATTCGTGACATTGCTTGGCAGATGGATACACTTTCTTGGACGCAACTCTCCATCGTGCTGGCAGTATTTCTCGTGTTCCTGATTGCTCCGCTTTTGGCAATCACCTTTCGCGCTATACAGGCCGGCGTGAGGTGGTTCCAATTCATATTCACTGATCCATTTTACTTCGGACTGCGGCTGTCGCTAAGTGCCAGCTTTCCTTTTGTCTCATTTGAAGGAATCAGAGGAACCATCGCAACATTCGTGGGAGATGACCTTATTCTCGTGAGAGGATACGACTTTGGCGTTATTCCCAATTCTATTGCTGTAGCCCTCTCAACGACGATTCTTTCATCTGTTATAGGCTTCTCTTTGGCGTTCATCTTTGCCCGATACAAATTTCCACTTTCGGAATACTTGAGAATCGCCTTGATGGCGCCATTACTCTCGACACCGTTTGTCGGAGCGATAGGTCTCAAGAAGATGATTATGGCTGACGGTGTCCTTAACTCTCTCATGTATGGCCAGCTGCACTTGCTTCCATTTCGAGTTGAATTGACAGATTTTGCAGCGGTGATTTTCGTTCAAACCTTGCTCTTCTATCCAATAGTTTTCTTGAATGCGTACACAGCCATTGTGAACATAGATCCCACAATGGAGGAACAGGCCGAGAACCTAGGGGCCTCTGGGTTCAAGCTCTTTAGAAAGGTGACTTTTCCTCTAGCAACCACGGGACTGGAAGCAGGTGCTCTACTCGTGTTCATTTTGAGTCTCGAAGACTTGGGGACCCCGATCGTCTTCGTAGGAACTCTTGCACAGAAGGTCTTAACATTCCAGATATTTCAAAGGATGTTCACACCCGCAGGCTATATCTCAGAGGAGGCTACTGCACTCTCGCTTCTGCTTCTTGGGCTGTCTGTCGTGACGTTTGTGGTGATTAGAAAGTATGTGAGCCTCAGGCGATACGCGATGTTGACCAAGGGGGGGAGATGGCGGCCGAGGACACGAATACTCTCGCCGGTGACGACTGTGCTCGTGTATGCTTTCTGCACGTTGGTATTGTTCGTGGCCTTACTTCCACATATCGGAGTCGCATTGCTCGCCTTCGCAGGGCAATGGGGAAGAGGTACTCTTCCTGACTACTTTACTTTCGGGAATTTTGTGAACATCTTTAGTGACCGGTACACGTTCCAGTCGATGATGAATAGTGTTTTCTATTCTGCAGTGGCCACGTCGGTGATAGTTCTGCTCGGTGTCAGCGCAGCGTACTTGGTTTCGAGAAAGAAGATACCGGGCATGTCGATGCTTGATACCTTGGTAACGATGCCAATCGCGATTCCTGGAATCGTAGTAGCGACGGGGCTCTTCCTGATATTCCTCCCGACGCCACTTTCACCGATTGCCACAGCAGCTCCGCTCCTTATAATGTCATACACGATCAGGAAGTTTCCTTTTACAGTAAGATCCGTTTTCTCAGGTCTTGAGCAGACCGACAAGGCCTTGGAAGAGGCGGCAGTGAGCGTCGGTGCAAGCAGGACCGGAACCTTTCTGCGAATCACAATCCCACTGGTCCTCATGAACGTTCTTGCCGGATCTATGTTATCCTTTATCTACTCAATGTCCGAGGTGAGTACAAGCATCGTCATTGGAGCCGCAAACCCCCCAACAGCACCTATGACCTTCAAGATGTACGAGAAGTACTATGCCCTTGGAGGAGGTATGTTTCCAGCTGCGGCTATGGGAGTTGTTTTGATGATCGTTCAATTGATCATGATAGTGGGCGCCAACCTAATCTTGCGAAAGAGGGCTACCGCCCTCATCGGCATATGAGAGTTGTAAAAGCAAGATGCTTATCGAAACCTATGAGCTTGAGAAACGTTTCGGGAAAGTCGTTGCAATAGACCACGCTTCAGTGAGGATTGAGCATGGCGAACTGTACACGCTTCTCGGACCGAGCGGCTGCGGAAAGACAACATTTCTGCGTGCAATTGCCGGTTTTGATCTTCCTGACTCAGGGATAATCAGGTTTGACGGCGTCGATGTGACAACTGTTCCGGCTCATAAGAGAAACGCCGGCATGGTATTCCAGAATTATGCGCTTTGGCCACACATGTCGGTGTCCGAGAACATTGCGTTTGGGCTAAGAATTAGAAGGGTGCCCCAACAGGAAATCAGAAGGAAAGTGGAAGAAGTCCTACGCATGGTTCACCTAGAAGGGTTAGAAAGCAGAACTCCTCATCAGCTAAGCGGAGGACAACAGCAGAGGATTGCCGTGGCCAGGGCGCTGGTGATCAGCCCAAGAGTCCTTCTCTTCGATGAGCCACTGAGCAACCTAGATGCAAAGCTCAGGCTTGAGATGAGGGCTGAAATAAAGAGGATACAAAGAGATCTAGGAATCACAACTGTGTACGTGACCCATGATCAGGAGGAGGCAATGAGTATCTCCGATCGAATCGCAATTATGAATACTGGAAAGATCATGCAGATTGGGTCCCCGATGGATATCTACTTCCGACCGCAGAATGCCTTCGTTGCTGACTTCATCGGTCAAGGAACATTCCTGAAAGGAAAAGTGGCAACCACGGATAGGACCATCAAGATAGAACTTGACACCGGAGGATTTGTCGAAGCTGTTCCATCCGACCTCTTAAATCCACCGAAGGGAGGCGACCAGGTGCTAGTCGCAATCAGACCCGAAAACTTCCATACAGGCGAACATGGCGATAACAGATTTGACTGCGAGGTCTACCACGTCTCATTCCTAGGCAAGAACCAACGCGTCATGGCCAAAATGAGAGATACCACTCTGATCATTGAAGCTCCTCCGGAGGCCGAATTCCAGGTAGGAGAGAAAATGACGGTCTGGTCTGAGGCAGAGAAGACTTTGGCAATCCGCATCTAGTTTTCTTGAGAGCGGGCACGTGTGGCTCGAAGCTTGATCCCGGCTATTGCAACAACCAGTAATACAGCAGCTGCAACCGCAGGAATCCACCAAGATTGGATAGGTGGTTCGGGCAGTTTCTCTCCGGCCATCGTCAGAGAGTAGATTTGAGTTGTACTCTTTTGGCCTTTCATGTCCCATGCAGCTGCGTAATAGAATACTTTGCTGACTGATTTCTCGAGTTGCATTGACCCCCAGAAAACCCGAGGTCTAATCTCAATTAAGCTAGCTGTTGTCCAAGTCGAATTGTCACTTGAGTAGTACATTTCAGTCTTCTCCAACCCCAAAACATCGTCCCACAGATCCCAGGCAAATTCCACGACAGTCACCATTGCTCCTGTTCTCACAACCGGGGGCGAATTAGGTTTCACAACAGGGGGATCTTTGTCAGGAACTGCATAGACAACTATTCGTCGCTGATCACGAACGCCTAGGTGAATCCTGAGAACTACGATTTGGTATTTCTCAAGACGGAGGACATCACTCACAGGTACTCCTTCAACGGTCAATTTCTGCCCAAGACCTATCCTGAGCCTCAAAACTCCATCAACCGGGATCTCCCAATCATTGCCAAGAGCTACCACCATCCCTAAGTTCAAACCGTCATTGGGCTGCGAGAAAGAGATTTTGAAATCGTAGAGCGGTATTGGTTTCTCGCTTCCAGCATACTGCCAATCTATTCCTCTGTCTGTGAAGTTTAGAATTCTAATGCCTGTGTACGGAGTTCCGCCTGGATACCCCATGGGATTGACTAGGGTAAATACGGGGCCTCGAAACACTATGTCTCGGTGCATATGTCCATTCAAGATCAGGCTAACGCCATACCGCAAGCATACTCCATAAGCTTTCTCAACGGTTTCATTCTTGGGATTGTTGGTGTCAAACATCGGGTGGTGGAACATCACTATCTTGTAACGCATGGTTGCGTGCTGTGACAGGTCTTTCTCAAGCCAACTGAGTTGACTCTCTGTTAACTTCCCGTCTATGCTGTAGGGTCCAGTGTCCAAAGTGGCGATGTGCATAGCCCCGAAATTCAGGCTTCCGTTCCAGGGTGCTAGATACGTTTCGAAGAAATTCGCTTCGGTCGCATGATCGTGATTTCCGCCAACGAGAACAATAGGTACCTCCAGATCGGAGACTAGTTGACGCGCTAGTTTGTAGTATTCCTCCCTTGGGTTATCGACCACATCTCCAGTGAGAACGACCAGATCTGGGTTGAGAAAGTTGGCCAGCCTCACGATCCCTTTGAAGTTCTGAATCCTCT
Source organism: uncultured Candidatus Bathyarchaeia archaeon (assembly GCA_964653695.1). GTDB lineage: Archaea > Thermoproteota > Bathyarchaeia > 40CM-2-53-6 > JALHTG01 > JALHTG01. The sequence continues at coordinate 8,292 of CAZZFQ010000035.1, forward strand.
CCGGGCTCGTATTTATGTGAACATCTGTAACCCAAAAGACCTTAAGCGGCAAACTGTAACTCTTCCTAATGCAGACACTGTTTGGTTCGATCTTCGTCCAGGAAAGCTTTCCTGATGAGGAATAGTGCATGATCTTGAGATCGTATAAGCCAGCTGGGACTCCTTCTGCTCGTGCTGTACAGGTCACTGTTCCTCCTGCCGGAGACCTCGACAACGGTGATACCTTGAGATCGTAGTTTCCGAGTTCGTTAACGAGCGAGGCGGTACACATACCCTCACTTGTCTGTGAGGCATATTCGACGGTAAGATTTCCATTTGGTTGCAAGAACGCCGGGAAGCCGATTCTTGGACGAATAAGCGGTTCCCATGTTACTTCTTGGGCCGATCCCACATCCGCTCGAAGCGGTACTAGGCTGTGTACAGCCAAGAAAGAAAGGAAAATGGCAAACACAAGCATGGCCTGAAGACTGGCATATCTAGCTCGCGGAACTCGAAAAGAACCCTTGACGATCGCCACTCCGCTCTTGCAGCGCATCATTGATCACCTAGGTGTCTTCCTTCGCCTGAGAAGAATCACTCCGAGAACAAAGGCCGCAACCAATGCCACCGGTATGGTCAGCTCAACCATAGAGGGGATGTTTTCTGTTTTCTTGGCCTGGAGGTCAGGTACCTGTACAGTTACGTATTTAGTCGTCATCAGTCCTGCGGCGTCTTCCACCTCTATCTTCAAGAACATTGCGGCCTTGGTCGCCGTGAATTGATGCTGTTCTGCGCGCTGGATAATCTTAGCCGGAATGATAGTCCAGGTCAAATTGTCATCAGAATAGTAGACAGTCACCTTGGCCACTCCGAAGCCAACGTCAGACGCCGACGGTGAAACGAAAACCGCAGTTCCCTCGACTCGATAGGAGCAGCTCACCGAAGGCGGAGTCTTGTCTCCCTCGAGGTACACCTTAACAACCTTCTCTGTCTTGGGGGGCAGGTTTAACCTTACTTCAGCTGAAGCCTTCCCCTGCGGCTCCTTTGCAACCGTGACCCTTGATAGTTCAGCGCCATCCACCTTTGGCGTGGCTCCAGCCAGCTGACTTTTTAGGAAAAATGTCAACCTTAGCCTAGAATCAGTAGCAAGCTTATTGCTGAGCTGGGCGGCGAAACCTGCAGACGTATAGTCATTTGGTTGGAGATAGTTGACAAGTAGCGAATCATACGCCTGGCTTTTTTGATCATATTCAACTCGCTTTCTCGTAAGATTCAGGAGGCGGTATCCCGCACCTTCATCGGAAAGAGCAACCGAAAGAATGTTCAACGCCGAATCCTGTCTTACCTCATCACGATGAGTATGGCCCATCAGAACCAGTTCTATCCCATGAGTCTTGATGAGATTCGGAAGCTTCGACGAAAGCGACGGGTGAGGCTCATTCCAGTAGGGATGATGAAGTACAAGTACCTTAAATGACTCCTTTGGCTGAACTGAAAGATCCTTCTCAGCCCAGAGGAGCTGATTTTCATCTATGGAGCCGTTCCCCGAGTTTAAGACAAGGAAATAGTACTCTCCGAATTTGACTGAGTAATATTCCGGGGCCAGATGCTTCTCCCAGTGGCGGAAGCCTTTGTCAATCGCGTATTGGTCGTTGTTCCCGATCGCTAAAAGAATGGGAACCCTGAGTCGAAAGAATTCACTGGCCACACTTGAAAAGGAGAGCTCATCAGCAGTTGCGTCCACAATGTCTCCGCTTCCGACGACTAGGTCTAGGTCCAGAGCGCTCAACACATCCAAAGTGCGGCGAAGAACCTTTGTTGTATGTGCATAGTAGGTTCCGACCCCGTAGTGAAGGTCAGTGATCACCCCCACCCTCAACATTTCTGGAAATGATTCACCAACAATGAATACACTGTTCCGCTCCACAAATGACACAGCTGTCTGCTGACGCGAGTAGATTACCAAATCGTACAGGTCTCTCCTTGCTTCCTTCGGAACCTCAGCAGAGAGCTTCCAAACGGATTGAGGGCCAGAGGCAACCACACCGACAACCTTTGCCTCATGATCCATGAAGGGTGACCTCAGCCTTAGCCCCCAGTCTTTTCCGCCTCGTGACCCGGGATCGAAGTACACCTCCAAGCTTGACCCGGAGGTCAATATCGCAGGGCATCCAATGCGCGGCATAAGTATGCCATTGCCAGGAGCAGTATGATAGTTCGCAAAGTTACTGTGTGCCTGCTGCTCGCAAAAGGCAACAGTTACGAGCGATGCCAGGAGAAGAGACATCGTAACTAGCGCAAGGCGCGTTCTCAAGTCATTCACACTTGATTCTGCCAGTCGAAAGACGTATAAAGAATTTTTGTAGACTCTATCAACGTTTGTCTTTCCTCGACAAGAGAAGGACTAGTCCTTATGCCAAGAAAGGGTCTTCTCTCGTCTTCCATCCTATATGGGATCATAGTCCTCGCCTTCATCTTGCGCCCACAAGCCAATGTAAGACCCGTCAGCGCTTGGTGGGACACAGGCCACATGATTGTGAGTTCAAGGGCCACGCAGCTACTGAGGGATCCTTGGAGAAGTTTTCTCAGCTACTACGAGTTCTATTTGAATGAGACCACGATCTACCCAGATAGCATCTACAAGCACCTCGATCCGCAGGAGGACTACAGGCATTTCATTGATCTTGAGATTTGGGATCCAAAGAAGCCTGAAACAGGTACCTTAGCTTTTGCCGTGGAGCGATTCGCAACAGAGGCAGTGCAGGCTATGAAGGCTTCAGATTGGAACAAGGCTTTCTATCTCCTAGGAAGAGTATCCCATTACCTCGCCGATATACATCAGCCCTACCACAGCACTGCAGACTATAACCCGCGAACTAAGACTGGCAAAGGGCTGCACGCAATTCTTGACGCCTCCATGGAAGTTCATCTCAAAGAGTTCAAGTTGGTGAAGGCTGACGACCGGCCATTGGAACCTGTTCACAACCTTACCCTTTTCTGCTTCCAAATGGCCTGGCAGAGCCACTCGTTCCTGCAGAGAATCAACCAGATCCTCATCGATGAGGAGAAAGAGTGGAGCCCCGAGCTAACGAAGATAGTTGAGAACCGAACTAACTCAGCAATAGTTGCAGTGGCGAGGGCATGGCACACAATCACGCTAAGAGCTGGAGCAAGCCCACCACAAGTTCCAGAATCCAACGCGATCAGCGTCTCCGTAGTTGGAATACCTCAGGAGTTTGACTCTGACAAGGAAGCTGCTCTTAGTATTGTTGTCACCGACAAGATCGGGGTCCGCACTCCAGCCGTTGTCCAAGCAAGCTTGGGCAATCAACCGTTGGCCGTTCATGAACTCACATACGTAGCAGATCCACTTGGAAGATACAGCATCTCTTTGAGCAGCGATACGCTCTCACAGTTCAAAGGAGGAGATGCTAGTCTTTCCCTTACAGCAGAGCGACTTGGATATGTTTCGGGCCGGTTGGAAACCACTGTGAAGATCAGCGGTATCTCTACGCAGGTCATCCGGACAGTCCTCGTCATCTGCTCAGTCGTCATAGTCATCGTGGTTCTAGGAGGGGTTCATTTAAGAAGGGGACGAAAGAAAGTAGTCGTGCAGGAGCAGACACCGTGATAGCGATCAATGTCTTCATAACAAACATCTCAGGAGAACGGCTATGGGATGTCGATAAGCCTCTCCCATCTCAAGCGCAAATTGCAGTCAACATAAACTTGGTTGACTTTAGTCAGAAATCTGAGCGGACCATTGAAGCCCCATTCGTCTTCACAGTTGGCTACACACCGTCAATCGCGCAAATCAGCATAAAGGGGAAAGCTCACACAACAGGAGAAAGAGATGAAATCTCGAAGCTTGTTGAGGAACACACTCAGCAGAGACCTCCGATTCCCGTGATCCAAGCGATCTCAGGAGCGGCAATCGCTGAGGCGATACTTGTGTCCAAGATGCTTGGCGTTCCACCTCCGTTACCTCCTCTCCCTGCGCCGCAAGGGCAAGAACCCCAGAAGCAACCATCCACGAGATACACGGCATAGTGACCGATTCGATCAGGTTAGGACAAGCACGGTCCTCCACTTTATTGGAGGAATCGCCCACGATCCAATTTTCCTGACCCCCCTCTTCTCACAAAAAGGGGGGTAACCTGATCTCATAGGAGGGAGGGGGGAGCCGTCGTTTAGCAACGGCACCCTCGCGCCTCTTCTACTGCTACATCCTGCTGGGAAGAGTTCTGCTCCAAGATCAGACGATTCACTTCTCGGGCAGCCAGAAAGGCACGCAGACAGAATCACTACCCGCAAAGACCGATGTGAGGAAACCTTCGCTGCAGCAAGAATAGCACCGCATAGACTCACATCTAGTACATCTTCTGGAGCGAAGTTGTGGACGGGTCCTAGAGTACTGCCTACTTGGGCCTGTAGAAGCTTAGAAGTCTGAGACACGGTCCATCGAAAGATACGCAGCGAAGAGGTTCTCTCCCTAGGGGTAGAGACAAATCACTGGACTCCAATTGAGGTTCCATCCCATAGCGGATGTGGCGACGTATCTTCATTGTTCTCTACGATTTCCTCATGGCACCAGCTTATGTAGGGACTCGTTCCGATACTTCTGGCTAGTGACGCTCAAGGGCCAATCACGTTCGATGTGCCTAGTTCGAAGCTGTCAGGCAGCTCTCTTGAATCTGTGTTGCCGCAGCGTCACGGAGCGCGAACACGAGTATATCTAATTAGTATCAGAATTCAGCCGCGACAGGATGTGTCTGGTCAAGAATCTTGCTCTCTTGACGCTAGACTTAGCCAATTCTGATATGATTCAGAGTAAGGTTAAATGATCCAAGATCCAGCAATAGTTGATACGTTTCAGAATAGGCGGTATGGGATTGGTCAAGGGAAGGATCGGGACAATTCCGAGAGAAGAATACTACGACGAGAGGCAGAGACGTTGGGTATGGGTCTTTCCACGTATCGACCGTCAGGCCACTCTGGGAAAGATAGTCGACTTGGACACCTTCTGTCAGATACTTTTTCCGCACAGCGTCAAAAAGCAAGGTGTGGCAAAGGCGATAATCGAGGCCTTCGCGGACGAGAAGAAGCCCATGTTCCTTCGCGAACTCCAATACAAGGTATTGAAGAGGATCAAGGTGAGTACCCAAACCCTAAGTGATACGTACAAGGCAATGGTCAGAAGCGGAATGCTTGAGAAGAAGTACAGAAATGACCCCACCTATGTTAGCAGGCAGTTCTCAAGCAGATTGCGGGACCTGGCGCAGTATTGGGAGAACTACCTGGCCGCTAAGAGAATAATCTCAACGCACAAGCAAGAATAGGCACACAACGGGGAGCAGTTAGAAGCAACAGAACTGGGTAGAAGTACTATCTCTACTCATGAAATCATCATGTTACAGATATGAGGTAAGAGGCCGTTGCCATCTCGATTTGCATCTTGCTTAGTTAGACCGGTCGATTTCAAACTGTCCAATAAATCGGAAAGTTCCTTAATCCTCCAATTTATTGGAGCACCCATGTGTCGAGAGAATCCGCCTTGCATCCAGGGCGTTTCCTTAGGATTCTGCCAGTTCTGGTGATTTCTCCCTTTCTAATCCTGCGGCCTAAGATTGGTTTTCCGTTGTTGGCAAGGGTCATCTCGACGACGGCCAGTTCCAAAAGGGGAAGTCCTAAGCCTCGTCTGATCTTGTTGATTTCTTGGGCAGCTGGAAAGGTTTCCCTGCTAACGACCAGCGCATCCATGTCCGGGCTCGTGGATGCCAGCCCATATGGATCCTCAATAGGCACTATCTCCGTCCTTCCTAGTGACTCCTCGTCTTGAAGAAACCGTCGTATCT
>CAZZFQ010000036.1:0-14074 GCA_964653695.1 uncultured Candidatus Bathyarchaeia archaeon
CTGTACTTATAGTTCAGTTCATGCTCGGTCCACCACTGTAGGCTCTTTTTTACTGATAAACTGGTGCGCGAATCCCACCCCCCGCACTTTTCAACGAATCCCCGAAACGTGTTAAGTGAAATTGGACGTTTTGCGTTTTGGATGAGTAAGGCAGGGTATAGGGAAAGCACAATACGGTCAACCGTTGCGGCTTTAAAGGCGATTGGGAAACGAACTGACTTGCTGGATGCAGAACAAGCCAAAGTACATTTGGCAAATGCGCTCTACCTCGTAGCCGTCAACAAGAACCCTGCGCTAGGCCAGGGGCCGTCAAAATTCGAACTATCAAAAGGTAGTTCAAAAAACATGTCGCAAGCAGCCTTATTAGCCGCAGTGCGATTGTAAGGGCAGGTTAGGTGTACGGTCCGAAGCTGAGCGTCCTACCGCAATTCGCGTTGACGTTTAAGTTTTCTGCCGAAGAACTAGCTGAACACAGTGAACGAGGTGAGACACATGAGCTTTGAACGTTCCTTCAAGAAGCCAGTTGAAGAAGGTAAAGAGTACGACCTTGACATCAAAGAGGTCAGCCGTCGCGGTGACGGAGTAGCCCGAATAGAAGGTTTCGTAGTCTTTGTACCTAATACCAAACCTGGCGATCACGTGAAGGCCAAGATCAACTCTGTTGGTTTAAGATTCGCAACAGGCGAAGTCGTCCAATAGAGAACAGGAAGAACCCCTGCAAGCTTTCTCCCTTTTTTTGACGATATTCCCACTAACATTCGTCGTTTCATTCGTTACAACAGAATTGTATGTGTATCAGTCAGTGCGGCCGTCGTAAGTGTGTGCGCATCACTTTTTCGGTTATGGTCGCGGGGCATGTGTGGTGTCCTACCGTGATCCATATATTCAACGCAACCTGTGAGCTACGTGTCGATCTACTCTGAGGAGGAAGCACTATTCCACGTTACGAAAGGCCAAGCATAAGCGAGCAACAAGTCAGGGAAAGGATCCTCAAGATGATTCAAAAAGTCTGCCCCAACAGGTATGGCGTCGAGTTTCGAAGAATTCGACAGCTGAGCGACCTTTGGGAAGCAGAGGGAATCTACCGTTCACGTGACAAAGCTGCCCCATGCAGATTCACCGTCAGATTAAGTTCACAGGGAACTGTCAGGTTCAAAGAGATAGAACCACCTTAAGCATCACCTAACCGCGTCAAAAGGAGAGAGCGCTGCACCGGAAATAGCAGGTTTCAAAACCCCAAGCATGAAAGGGCTTGAGTTTAGTGCTTCTTAGATATTTCTTGGTATCACACTCAAGACGGCGGACTGTCGGCATGTTATTCACTTCATAACAGCGCAACCAATAGTTCGCACGCTATATAGTAGCAAGGTTCATCTCGAACTGAAGGAGTTTTCTTCTTGGTGTCAATTTGCGTTGCCCGAAATGTACGAAGCTGACAGCTGACGGCACTAACGAGCTTGTGATGGACGAGGTCGATGACATTTGGCGATGTCGCGTCGGTCACACATATTCCATCGTGTTTCAGCGGGAATGCCCTAAATGTGGCTGTCTTATGACTGGGGCGGTCGGACGATATCTTGGAGAGATATTCTGCGAGGTCTGTGAACCCCGCAGGTCACTGTTGTGAGAGTAAGGAAACTCGCGCATGGGTTTTGTTTACCGGTGGCGCACGCTAGCATCCATGATCTTCCCTTGCAGCCTGGCGGCTAGCATATATCTGACACATCGCATACCGCATAGCATAGATGGAGTTTCTATGGTACATAGACTCAGTAGATCTGACTTCAGGATGAGAAAACGGCAGAAAAGAAAGCAACGTATGAGGAAGCGAACCAAGTCAAGTAGAAAGGCATCACCGTCATCGGTCTAGCTCGTGCTAGCATCTCTATGGGATGCCGAAGGTTCCCTCGGCGTATCTCTCTTAGGAGTCGTGAAGAAGTGGCCAACCCGATCATAAATATACAGAACGTTGTTGCTACTGCAAGTCTTGAGCAGAAATTCGACCTTCACACTATTGTTCAAGCGACCTCAGGGGTCGAGTATCGACCCGAAGCGTTTCCAGGCCTTGTTTACAGGTTGAAGAAACCCAAGACAGCCACTCTCATCTTCAGCTCTGGAAAAATGGTTTGCACCGGCGCCAAGTCAGAAAGACAATCTAGGAAAGCGGTGATGAAGGTTGTGGAATACCTGAGGAAGAGCGGAATCGTGATCAACGGGAGACCTGAGATCCAGATACAGAACGTGGTCGCTTCTGCAGAATTGAGAGGAATCATAGATCTGGAGAAGACAACATACTCGTTAGAGAAGACCATGTATGAGCCTGAACAGTTTCCAGGCCTGATATACCGAATGAATGATCCTAAAGTCGTAATTCTTCTCTTCACAAGCGGAAACCTTGTAATCACAGGGGCAAAGAAGGAGGAAGAAGTTCATCGTGCTGTAGCCATACTCAAGAAAACGCTTGAAGAGAAGGAGCTCATTCGCTACGAGAAAGAACGACGGTGATCCAGTATCTCAAAACTATCTAAGATCTGCACAACGCGCGCTGAATCCACGGAGGTTTGGATCTCTGTTGGGACACTGTGTTTCCATCGAGTCATTTATATGATGGTTTGGCTTTCATGGCGAGAATCCCGGGAGCACGACGGAGTTCTCACTAACAATGCCACGTAACCCGATCTCCGATGAGACAAAGCCATACCAGAACATCTGGCTTCTCAAGACAGATAACGTGGTCCCGCGCCTAACTTGGCACTGGTGGTGGTGGCTATTCTTTGTGAAGGATCCAGACAGGCCTGGCAGAACCAAGCAACTGATGATTCTGTGGTCCACAAAGAACACCAAGAATATCAAAATCATGGATCGAAAATGGTCTGTGAGGCAGCCGCCTACGTGGGACGGCTCGGTACTGAAGTTCAACGGGATGACCGCAGCCTGGTGGTATGATAATCAAAAGATGTGCCATCCATTGCTGCTGGAAGACATGGACTTCGAGGTGCGAAATGATGGTGGCAGGGGGGAACTTCGACCTATCAAGGATGGCACGGACTACCGCTTCTTTGGAAGCCCTGAGAAATACGTGGTGAACATCCAAGACCTAGACAACGATTTCCTTTTCGAGATGACCCCGTGGAATGACCACATGCAAGAGCACAGATTCCGTGAGAAGAATTACACAGGGAAATACAGCCACAGCATTCTGCAAATCTATGGCATGAAGATGAAGGGCCATATCGAAGGAGTCGAGGTGGAGGGCTCGGCTTGTCATCAGAGGGTTACCGTGAATGCGCCAGGAGCCCCATGGTACTGGGGGCTGGTGCACTGGGACGATGGGAGTTATCTTGTTTTCTCTAATCCGTTTATAGGCCCTCAGATGTTCAGGAAAACGGAGAAGCCCACGTCACTGCTGGATTGGGGCGATATTCGGCTCTACAGGTCAATCCGCTTCTATCATCAAGAAACAGATACTGAATATGAATTCAAGACGAGCGCCATTCGGATCAGACACACTGTGGAGAATGGGCTGCCAATATTCGATGTGACTGGCGCGGACAAGGAAAAGCAGATTCATTTGCAGATGAAGGCTTACGCCAGGGCTTGCTGGAAGTTCCAGCAGCCTAGGCGATGGGGTATCAACTCGATTCTTCACTACAACGAGTATCCTGCAGAGGTTGTAGACTTCTCTTTTGCGACAAGGAATGGGTCACTGAAAATGAAAAAGGATGATCTTGGAGAGAGCGCAGGCAACCTCGAACACACATGGGGAAAACTCATATGATTCTTGAAGTTGGAATCTGAAGGAACTGGGTAGTTCTTGGCGCGCACACACATCATAGCTAAGGAATATGACGGAAGTAGGCTACGAATGGGAAAGGGTACCGAAAAAAAGGACTAAGCTATCGTACGACTATGGACACGTCTTCCTAGTATCTTCTATGCTTTTGGTAGCATTCTCTGCAGTAGACCGGCTTCCCTTCTGTCGGCTTGAATGGAACTTCACATTCTTTCTTACAGTCAGCACAAGTCGCCTTATGCATCTCTCTAGGGCCGCCATAGCTACGTCTTTCAAAACCCATTCTCTATCTCACTCCTATTATTGCAGCTAGTTATACATCGGACCTTACTAGGAAGTAGGAATCCACTGTATACTGGCGCCACATTGATACACGCCAGGAATTAAAGGGTTCTGTTTGAACTGGCTGGCACAGCAGTCTAATGAGTTATCGTATGCTAAACAGGCCTTCTTTCATAGTTTCGCGCGCAAAGGCAAGGTTTAATGATAGTGGATTCGAATAAGCAGCTGGCAAAGCGTTGCGTGCTTTGAATCGGGGAGGTGAACTACGAATGAGCGAAACCGCAATGCCTTCAACGGAAGCACAGAGACCAGCAAAGCCTCGTGAACCCATCCCGCCTGACACGATTCTCGTTGGGAAGAAGCCTTTGATGGCTTACGCGACCGCGGTAATGATGCATTTCCAAACAGGTGCAAAGGAACTCAGCGTAAAGGCTAGGGGCCAGGCAATAAGCAGAGCGGTGGACGTTGTTGAGGTAGTGTCTAGGAGATTCTTCGCGGGGAAATTGAACATCAAGAACATATCCATAGGCACTGAGGTTGTTGGCGAAGGCAACGACATTAGAAACGTGTCAACCATAGAAATCAGAGTGGAGAAACTAGACTAGTCAAGGTTCAACACTCGAGATCTACTTGGCCGGCTTCTTCCCTTTCTTCTTCACCTTCTTGGGCAAGATTTCACCTCCATTCGAATTATGGCAGACTACGCCAGTCTCTGGTTTGAAAAGAACGGCTGATACGAAAAGGCGGAGGACCTGTCTTCATTCGATAACCATCATTGTCAGCGTTGACCTGACCCATCTGAGTTTACGCACTTTCGAAGTTATGACTTCCCTAAGTCTGTCAGTTGTCTCCACTTCGACCCTAGCAACAATATCGTGGATTGCGTAGATTCCGTAGATGCCGTAGGCTTCCTTGACGCTCTCAATCTTTCTGAGTTGCCTCAAGGCCTCATCCTCTGAGCCGACCTCAGCATTTACGAAGACGAATGCCATAGGCATGTCTTGAATTTCCTCCGCTATCCTAGCTCAACGTTCATGGAATGCCGTGGCTTCAGCGGCTCACTTCCCCAGCCAGTGACTTCTGAGTACGTTTCCAGAACCAGCAACTACACTTCAAAACTGCTCCACCGCAGAATAGCACGCTCTTCCTGCATAATACAGCGAACGCCAAGCGCGGCGTATCAATACACCGAATTCTTGTCGCGCGCGGAAACACGCCGGCAATTGTCTGCATGCAACTTTGGATCAGAGAACATTCCGGTTGGCTACTATAGCCTTCGCTCCTTGAACAACCTTTCAAGAAGCACTGGCAAGTCCTCACCGTTCCTCGCAGCTTGCTCATCCAAGCTGCATTGCTGTTCTTTCGTAAGTAACTGCCAACAGTGAGCGATCTCATCAGTAGTTTCGTACGTGTGAGTTCCGCCCTCGCTACTCTTTTGCCGGCGAACGACCACACTAATTCTTGCCATAAACAGAGATAGGCCCACGACATTCAATAGTCTATCGACTCGCAAAGCAGACCCGCACTACGCAGTTACATCGAAAGAATGCCTCCTTTCCGGGCGAGTGTACACAGAAATGCGCTCTGACCGTGAAACGACGAGACGGACGACGAAGCGAGTGGAAACTTTTGCTGGGGAGAGACCTCCCTCTCCGCAATGACACAGTGCTCAGACCTGACTTGTCTATTTTGTGAAGTCTCTTTTGTCAACGCGCACATTTAGGTTCTTCAGGTAGGAAGGCGCTTCGCTGGAAGAGCCGGCCAACGTGAAGATGCCGTCAACATGGACCTTGAAGTGCGCATCCTTGGTGGATCCTGAATAGGTCAAGAGTATCTCGCCTGGTCTTCCGTCAGGGCTCTTCTCAAGGCTCAGCTTTATGTTCGAGTCTCTCTTGACAAACCATGACTCAACCCCCTGTCTCATGACTTTCTCAACAGATCCGAAAGGTATGCCTTTATGCTCTCGCTCAAACCGCTCCGTCAGAGCCTTTCGACACTCCTTAGTCAGAGAAGTCAGGTAAACAAACGCTTTCTCCACGAGCCTGTTGCCGGAGAGCATGTCTGTCAAATACATAACCTTCCATGAGGCAGGCGAGCTCGTACTCTTGAAGTCTGTCTTTCTCTCTTACCGCAATCATCCTGTGCATCACGCAGAGTGAGAGCATGCCCACCTCGCCCTGCAGCTCTCTTTGCCATTTTGCTTGCCACTTTCTTCTGTCTCTTCCGCCATTCAGGCCTCGTCAAATACGTGCGTTATCGTTTGGTGCACACATGAGAAATCGCTGAACGACGACGAACGAGCGCGTGTTGGCTGATCTCATGTCTTGTCGAATGCTTGTTCCAAGTCTGAGATTATGTCCTCTGCGTCTTCTGTACCCAGCGAAAGTCTGATAAGTGAATCGCTTATTCCTGCTTCCTGTCTCTCCTCAGGCTTCATGAAGTAGTGTGATGCCGCAGCTAGTTGACTGACCAAGGTCTCGGCCCAACCCGAGCTTGGCGCGCGCTTACTAGTAAACTGGTGCGCGAATCTCACCCCTCGCACCGTTTGACACTCTTCTACTGAGAGCGAGGCCGGGAGATACGCTGTTGCCTATGTTGCGTGTTTTCAGCTGCTTTTGACAGGTTCAGGACCGTGCGCTAGCTCTTTTTCTTGGCCAACGCAACGGAATCATGGTACTACAACTCATTTGGCTTTGGATACTCTACAACTTATGCCTCGTAGATTGACTGATCCCATGGCAGGATCATGCGGAGGCGCGTTGGAGATTAAGATGTTGAGGTTTGCTTCATCCCATCCATAGAGGTTATCGTAGCTTCGCTCAGGAAACCACCAACCGTAGGCTACTATTACTATCCTTGGGTCAAGATCCGGGTTCATTCTGAGTTTCTGCTTTATCCTGCCTTGAGGCGTTTCAATAAAGATGTCATCGCCTTCACTGAGGCCAAACTTGTCGCACGTCGCTGGGTGTAGCTCGGCGATCGGTTCTCTGGACAACTCTCTCAGATCTGGTATGTTTCTGTGGCTCGCATGGTAAAAGAATGGGCTCTTGTGGCTTGTGAGGACCAAAGGATACTCATCGATACTCCTCCTAGACCCATACGGCGTTTCCTCAGGTTCATTGAAGACGGGTAAGGGGTCTATGCCAATTTCATGAAGTCTGCTAGAGTATAACTCAACCTTACGCGATGGCGTGTTGAAGCCATCCTTCTCGTGTTTCCTGTAGCTCCACTTCACTTTGTGCAGACCCATTTCCTTAAGCTGGTCGAATCTGAGCCCCGCAGGTTGAAGAATGGCATCTATGCCCCTAATTTCGTTGTCCCAGAAGTACTTCCCGTAACCCATTTCTTTCGCGATAAGGCTCATCCACATCAGATCTGACCTGCAATCTCCCGGCGGGTCGACTAGCTTTGGCCTAGCTGCAATGTAGCCTGATCTCTGGAAGAACTCATCGAATTCTAGGTTTGCAGCTGCAGGGAGGACTATGTCAGCCAAAGCGGCTGTGGGGGTCATGAAAAGGTCTACAACCACCAAGAAGTCTAGCTTCTTGAATCCCTCGTATACCATCTGTGAGTTCGCGTGAGTCAGCATAGGGTTGCTGCCGAAAATCAAAGCCGCCTTCAAAGGATAAGGCTCCTCGTCTAGGATGGCTTTGCTTGCCTCCTGGCTAGGCACGATGAAGGCTTGTTTCGATAGCGCGAATCGGCTTCCGATCGGGGTCTTTCTGCTTCTCGATGAGTCTTTGAATAAGCTGAACTCAGATATGGAAAGGACGGAAGCTCGGCCCAAGAAAACATCTCCTCCAGGCACGTCTATGTTTCCTGTTATGGCGGACAGGGTCAGTATTGCGCGACATGTTTGGAAGGCGTTGCTCGTCTGGTCGAGTGCGTTACCCCATTGGATCGCTGCTGGCCTACTAGTGGCGTAGAGTCTGGCTGCTTGCTCTATCTGGGATTGAGGAACCCATGTTCTTTCAGCAATATCTCCAAGTCTAAGATCAGCTACGAGTTGCCTTAGTCTTTCGAACCCTACCGTCCATTTTTCGACGAAGTCTTTGTCATATAATTCCTCGTCTATGATTACCTTCATCAAGCCAAGCGCGAGGAGTCCGTCGCTTCCTGGCCTGGGCTTTATCCAGATGGAGGCACTTGAAGCCAGAGATATCTTCCTGGGGTCGATGACTATGAGTTTTGTATCCTTCTGCAATGCGCGGTGGAACTGCGCCGGTGTCCCTTCGCCATCAGTCTGTAACGAGTTTCTTCCCCAAATGATCATACACCTTGAAGGATTGTCGAAGTCAGGGTATGGCCTTGCTCCAAGAGTGTATGTGGAAGCCATGGTTCTGGGCGCGTGGCAGATATTGTCGGTGCTGACAGTGTTTGGTGTTCCAAGAACAGTCGCAAATCTCTGAACGTAATATCTCTCTAGCCCTCTATAGGCTCCAGTGTAGAGTAGGATAGACTCGCTTCCGAAATTGTTCGAGCAATCCGCTAACTTCTTGGAAATGGTGGAAAGAGCCTCTTCAACCGATATCCGTTGCCAGCGGCCTCCTCCTCTCTGACCGACTCTCCTCAACGGGTACTTGAGTCGGCCAGGATGGTAAAGCAGCTCGGGTATAGCTCGACCTTTAGGACATATGCGGCCCTCGTTTAGGGGGCAAGAAAGATCCCCTTCCACCTTCTTGACCACGCCATCTTCCAGAGTAACCAGTATCCCACAATTCCCCTCACATAAACGCCCACAAAACGTCTTTACAACCTTCAGCAAACCATACCCTCGCTTTTGACATACGACCGGCCGTAAGCAGGCGTCTAGTTCATTCAAGCAAGACCTCTATTGGAAGAGGAAATTGCCTGATAGCCTAGGCGAATAATCTACAGTTAACACTTACGGTCCGTTCTGCATTTCCAAGAAAAAACAATAATGAAGAAAAATGAAACGAATCTACGGCAGGGCACGCTTGTGCTGAAAGAGGTAGTTTGGTTGATCCTTGTTAAGAGCGCCCATACAGTACTTCAAAGTACAGAAGGGTTCTGATGTCAAGTAGCTTCGTATGCACGATATGCAACAATAGCTGGGTTAAAGATTGGTACTAATGCAGCAAAATACTAGAGATTTAAACCGTCGAACCAGTTTCAGACAAAGTACTAGTCCTTTCAGAAAGACCTCGACTTTCCACTCAGAGTGATACAGAGGAATCCAAAAGTGCGGAGCGGCAGAGGAAGACTGTGGGAAGCACCCCGGAAGGTACCGAAAAGACCCCTACATACCCCTTCTTCACTGTACCATACGTTGTATGGATTGTATAAGCGGTGTATCGGCACTCGTATAAAGACAGTATGCAGTGTACTCTAAATGATAACTCGTCGCGCCAATGTGTATCAGTTAGACCCTAGCTAGAACATCTGCATTCCAGGAGCGCAGAAGAAGCCTTGATACAATATCTAGGCTCAATGTAGACAAAGCAGTCGAAGTAACAGTTCAGCCTTAATGGAGATCTTTAGAGAGAGTGCCGATTAGAGCGCCTCCTTACCTTTCTATTCAGCGTCCTACAGGAGTTCAAATACGCAGGCTCTGGCCCCTTGATTAGACCTAATCTTGGGATCGTACGATTGATACGAAGCAGCTAGTCGGAATCTATGGTCCAACATACGCCCAATCCTACTCCGAGACATTCAACTGGATAGGCTCGAACACGGTTGGATAAGCTAGTTCACGTGAGTCCGGTGAATCTTTTCGAAATATGAGACTGTAACTCGATGTAAGAATTCGGTCATAGTTTCGGTAGGCCGAACCTTCATATGTTCGTAGTAGAACCATATTGCAGCCGTCAGCTTTACAGGTGAGTCGACTATCTCGGTTTGACTCCTGAGATAATCGTGATTATACTTTGTTTGAAGAGGCCCTGTAGTCAGGTCAGCATATATTGGCGTTTCAAAGATCTGCGCGCCTGCGAACACACGTACAGTCGTGATGGGTGCCTGAATATCAGGAGTTTGTGGTTTGGGTGTGGTCAAGTTCTCTGGTTGTGTCTTGCTTTTTTCTTCCTCGTTCCTCGCAAAGGCTAGCACTTGACTAACCGTCGGCGTCCATCCCTCTTCTATTATCGAGATTAGTTTGTTCTGGATCTCTAGCGGAGTGGAAGCTATGGCTTCAGCCACGCTCGCACCAATCTTGTCACGTGACAAGAATTCCTGAATCTTGTTTGGGAAGCTAAGTAGTCTCACATGTTGAGCGACATAGCCCTCTGTTCTGCCCACCTTGCGCCCGATGTCTCGATAATGCATGTTGAATGTGCCTTTCAGTGTGGCAAACCCCTTCGCCTCTTCGATAGGGTTGAGGTTTCTACGCTGCAGGTTCTCGATCAATGCCGTCTCAAGCATCTGCTCATTCGTTAGGTTAGATACTATAGCTGGAATGGTCTTTTCGCCCATTCTCTTATAGGCGAGCAATCTTCTGTAGCCGGATGCAATTTGGTAAGAGTCGTTCAACTTCCTGACGGTAATGGGGTGAACCAGTCCGCCATGTCCTCTAATGGATTCGCAAAGCTCTATCAACTCTTTTAGTTCGCAGTCAACTCTTAATTGATACGGGTTAGGAAAGATCTTGTTCACAGGTATGTCTCGAACGATAGTGGTAACCGACTTCTTCTCCCTCCCGGTCACTAGTGATTGATCAAGGCTTCTTTCAACGCCTTCTTGGAAAGAAATACGTCTTTCCTGCACTTAAACCTTTGAAATGGGCGCTTTCCTTAATAATATTATCATAATGAGACTCTATGGGGGCTTCGGAACCAAACTGGGCGTCTCCCGTACTATTCCCAAGGGCCTCCTGAGACGGCTGTTTTCGGACCCCGCACTTTGCGTTAAGAGCCCTTTTTCTCGGTGTGGGCTAATCTTGGCTGCCTAGACCTAGGTTTATCTTTGCATCCAGGAATTCGCCTAGCGGTTCTATTCCATCTCCCAATTTAGCGTTACCAACGGGCAGTGAGTATGTTATCCTGCTTTGATCATTTCCAGCAATGAGTCTGAACGTGGCGGCCAGTTCCTTTTCGCTGGCAAGCCTTGCTAACACTGTCAAGCCTCTTTGCCATTGTAAGGTGTCCAACCACTCCTCCAGAGGTAGGTCGTCCTCGACACGTCTCTTGAGAACTGACGCAAAATGGACATGCGCTACACTGAATCTCCCTATAGATGATGGGTTCACTATCTTCTTATCTAGCTGATCGTGGAGGAAAACAGAGGGAAAGCTTGTTGTTTCGCAGAAGCATTCATAGCGTCGCCGGCATCATTAGTCTGATGCTCATTCTGCCTCTCTTGTTTATGAGCCTCGCATCTAGTGCGCTATCACCAGACCTGCGCGACGTAACCTATTGCATAGCAGATGGAATCGACTTGAAGATGGACATCTACTTCCCAAGCGCCACGTGGGGGAAGCCAAGGCCCGCAACTGTGTATGTGCACGGTGGTGCATGGATAGGAGGCGACAAGAGAGATGGCGCAGGCATCCTAGAGATACCCGAACTTCTGCTACGAGGCTATGTGGTTGCCGCGATCAACTACCGGCTTGCGCCGAAATACAAGTTCCCAGCACAAATTGAAGACTTGAAATGCGCTATACGCAGCCTGAGAGCCAATGCAGCAACCTACCGCATCGATCCCGATCGCATCGGCGTCTGGGGCGGAAGCGCTGGCGGACACTTGGTCTCTCTTCTCGGGCTGACAGACCGAAGCGCCGGCTTCGACATCGGTCAACATTTAGACCAATCGAGCCGTGTGCAAGCAGTTATCGATTACTTTGGCCCAAGCAACCTCACAGACTTTCTGAGCAGCAGCCTACCGCAACTTCTCACGGTCTTCGGCTCCAAAGAAGGGCTCAGAAAAGCAAGCCCTGTGGCCTACATCACAAGCGACGACCCCCCTTTCCTAATCGTGCATGGCGAACTGGACACTCTCGTTCCTCCAGAGCAGTCACAAGAACTCTACCGTAAGCTGACTGCGGCAGGCGTACAAGCAACCTTGGTGATGGTGAAGAATGCTGGACACGGGTTCAGGCCAGTCGACGGACCTATCAGCCCAAGCCGAGCAGAGATCACAAAGATGACGGCAGACTTCTTTGACAAACACCTACAACGAAACGAAACACAGACCTCAGTCACCCAGACAGGGACATCACAGGCCCTCCAAACTCAGACCCTGAGTCCAACCACGACCATCAGGCCCCTCCTAACGCGTCCGTGGGTATTTGCCGTAGTCTCAATAGTGGTTGCAGTTGCATTGATCGTCTCGGTGATAGTCATTTCTCGAAGGAGAAAATAGTCGGCGTCAATGCTTATCTTGTGTCAACGAAATCAACTCTCTGATGACGGCAATGAAGTGCGTGCGAAACACGAGAGGTAAGCTGCGTTCTATCGGGACCGTCGAAGCAGTGGGAGAGGAGGCCAAGGTTCGAGTTTTTCCGCATTTCCGCCGGGGACTCAAAGGCATCGAAGACTTTTCACATATAATCGTACTTTATTGGATTCATCTGCGGGACAACGAGGACGATAGACGGGTCCTACAGGTTGTTCCGAGAAAACATGCAGCTAAAGTGAAAGTTGGAGTTTTCGCTTGCAGAAGTCCATCCCGTCCAAACCCCCTAGGCCTATCCGTAGTAGAACTGATGAAAGTCGAAGGAGATCTCCTAACGGTGAAAGGGCTTGACGCCTTGCAAGACTCACCTATAATGGACATTAAACCATACCTTCCAAGAGCCGACTCTGTACCAACTGCACGAACCCCAGAATGGGCATGCTATGGCCCACCGACATAGAATCTCTGCACGAGCTTTGACTCATCCCAGTAATCCAAGGTGATCAGATGACTTCCAGAGAAATGGCTGAAGCCATCTCTCAGGTATTCAGTGCACCAGTAGTAGCTGCACTTACGTTCGTAGTTCTGATAGTATTGGTGAAAGCGCTTAATCCCTTGATACTCATTGCGGCGATTCCTGAAACGCATGCATCAGCCAGATCAACACCCTACGTGATTCCTCCTACAGGAAGTAGAGTAGCCGAACTCAAGAGACTCGAAACCTTCCTGCTCAACCAATTCAACCCCGAAGTGGGCCTGGTCAAAGAGTCGCCTGACAGCTCGATACTTCCCACCTACTGGCTTCTCTCCGACAACCTCCTAGCATCCCTCGCTCTCTGCAACTACTACCCTGACAAAGCCAAGGCCATCAACGCCACCCTCATGAAGTACGGCTATCTCCGCAACGGCATTCATGAAGTTCTAGCTGGTGGAACCATCACAATACCTCTTGAGACTCCTGAAGTCGTTGTAGTCGCCAATACCACCAACTACGCCATCAAGACAGAAATCCGCAAGGGCAAAGTTATGAACGACTGGATCGACTATGCTGATCTCCTATGCTATGCCAGCGTTAGTGAGTGGAATGCTGGACATCGGGAGATGGCGAAAAACTACTTCTTGAGAGCTTTAGACATGTGGAACGGAATCGGGCTCTTCGATAAGCCCACTCGCTTGGACGGATTCTACTCCACCTACAAACTAGCTCTCCTTCTCTATGCTTCCAAACTGATTGGGGAATCTATCGCATATCGGTGGAATCTTGAGGAGATTCTATGGAGCTTTCAGAGAGAAGATGGTGGAGTCAGAAGCCACTACCTCGGCAACTTGACATCGAGAAGAGAAGCAAACTCTGAAACCGCCAGCATCATATTGATCGCCTACAACCACGGATTCAGCAAGGCATTCGAGACCCTGTTCAGGAATCCATACACAGAAGCTCTAGCTGATCAAGATGTCGAGAAGAGGAAAGCTTGGTTTACTGCGGAGAACGCCAGAGCAAGCTATCTTATGGCTAAGAAACAGTACGACGAGGCAACCGAGTTTTTTAAGGCCAGAAGCTTCGAGCTAGCTACACTATACGCTCGGGACGCGTGTGCCAACTATCGTTCGGCTTTGGAGAAAGAGGAACAGCACCGAACGATGATACGC
>CAZZFQ010000037.1:0-13974 GCA_964653695.1 uncultured Candidatus Bathyarchaeia archaeon
AACGGGCCAAAATGGCAATTTCGAAAGGTGAAATGTAGATGGCCAAAGAAGCGGCGGAGCTCTACAAGGAATTCGAGAGCTACATCATCCCTCCCAGCTGGAAAGACAGAGCATGGGACGCTAATGACTTCAGGAGATGGTACAAGAGCACTGTGAAGGATAAGAAGGCAGTGGAAGGTTGGTGGGAAAAGTGGGCAAACGAGCTCTTCTGGTTCAAGAAATGGAATAAGGTCTTGGATGATAGCCATCCTCCGTTCTACAGATGGTTCGTTGGCGGAGAAACAAACCTAGCCTATCTAGCTACAGACTGGCAAATTGAGTGCGGCAGAAGAAACAAACTGGCCCTGATATGGGAGGGGGAGCCCTGGGACGAAGCAACGCAGCAACCAAAAGAAGTCAGAAAGTTCACTTACAATGACCTATTCAGAGAATCAAACTCAATTGCCTTCGCCCTAAAGGAGAAATTGAAAGTCAAAAGATCAGAGATCCTGACATTCTACTTGCCGATGATTCCGGAGCTTCCTCTTTACATGCTCGCAGTTCAGAGGTTGGGAGCTCGACATAGTATAGTTTACAGCGGGTTCAGCGCGGACTCCTTGGCGACTAGAGCCATAGACTCCGGCTCAAGAATAATAGTCACCGCAGATGGGCTCTACAGAAGAGGGAGGGTAATAGCCCTCAAACCCATCGTCGATGAAGCAGTGAAAATATGCGCGCAGAACGGGGTCAAGATAGAGAAAGTCGTGGTAGCAAAAAGAGTGGGGAACGACATACCTTGGAACGAGGAGAGAGACATCTGGCATCATGAGTTGACCAGCGACATATCGAAAAACGTCACTCTTCCAGCAGAGAAATGTGGCTCAGAAGACTTCTCATATATCCTTTACACGTCGGGTACAACGGCTGCTCCCAAAGGAGCCCAACTTCCCATAGGCGGTTATGCCGTCTCCCTGTACGCTACTATGAAGCTGATATTCGATGTACGTGACGATGACATCTATTGGTGCACGGCGGATATAGGATGGGTTACCGGGCACTCGTACATTGTTTATGGGCCGCTGATGACAGGCGTGACATCAGTGATGTACGAAGGTGCACCGGATTACCCGAAACCAGATAGATGGTGGAGCATACTTCACAGATATGGAGTGACGGTATTCTATACTACGCCAACCGCCATTAGAATGCTAATGAAATTCCCTGAAGAGTATGTCAAAAAATACGACTTGTCCACGGTAAGGATTGCTCATTCTGTTGGCGAGCCCATTAATCCAGAGGCGTTCAAATGGTACTACAGAAACATCGGCAGAGAAGACATTGTAGCCTCAAGCACTTGGTGGATGACGGAAACAGGGCAAATGCTAACCGGCCACTATCCTGGACTAGGAAAAATATTCCCGCTCAAGCCAGGAACAAACGGCTATCCCTTGCCCGGGGTCACCATGGAGGTCCTCGATGACGATGGAAATGCCTGTCCGCCCGGAACTAGAGGATACTTGGCGATAACATCACCTTGGCCAGGAATGCTCATGACATTGTACAAGAATCCAGAGAGATACATTGATGTTTATTGGTCAAGGTTCAAGGGCAAGATGTATTTCTACACGGGAGACTTTGCAGTAAAAGACCAAGATGAGTACATATGGGTCTTGGGAAGGGCTGACGATGTCCTCAAAGTTGCCGGTCACAGAATCGGAACCGCCGAAATTGAGTCGGCAATGATCAAGCATTCAGCTGTGGCAGAGTCAGCCTGCATAGGTAAGGAAGACCCTGTAAAAGGACAGACACCGTTCATCTTTACTGTTCTCAAGCAACAGTTTTCGCCAAGCCCAAAGCTCGCTGACGAACTGAGAATGCACTTGAGAACCACAATCGGCCCGCTCGTGGCATCTGATTCGACAGTAGTCTTCGTTGACTCAGTTCCCAAGACAAGAAGCGGTAAGATCATGAGAAGATTGCTAAAAGCAATTGTCGCAGGGGCAACTCTAGGAGATGTCACAACGCTGGAAGACGGAGTAGCTGTGGATGAAGCAAAGAAAGCCTACGACAACGTGAAAGCGGCCCTTGAGCGCAAGTAATGCTGACGAAGAACCGGATTCTCCCACGAGACTTAGTCTTCCTTCCGTCTAGGCGTCCTTATGATAAAGGCTACTATCGCCGCTACGAAGCAAAGTAGGGAGGCAGGTATGAATGCATAGAGAAAGCTCAGATTGCAGTCTTGGACCATCCCTGCGAGTATCGGTCCGACTATGCCGCCTACGCCGTAGGCTGTGAACACCAAACCGTAGTTGGCGCCCAAGTTCTTGTTGCCGAAGAAGTCCGCTGTGGTCGCTGGAAACAAGGCAAGGTTCCCGCCGAAGTTGAAGCCTATCAACGCGCCTACTGTATAGAACAAGTACTCGTTCACAGTCGTAAAGAAGAATGTCAAGGTCATTATTGCCTGTAGCAGGAACATGAGCAGAAGAGCTCGCTTCGTTCCGATCTTGTCTGAAGAGGTCCCCCACACGATCCGCCCCGCTCCGTTTAGTATCGGAAGGCAGATCGCTGCACCTATCACTGCAAAATCAGATGCCTGCGCGGCAGTGAAGCCGTGTCCCTGAAAGCCATAGCTTAGGTCTTTCGCGAAGTTCTGGATGTTCCCTATGACCATCAAGCCGGTCAGAGTACCGAACATGAACATGCTCCATATGGCGTAGAACTGCCAAGTCCTTAACATGTCACCTGACGAGTAGTCTCCCCCACTCGGTCGGCTTTTCCTGCCTTCAGAGCCCGAAGGCGCATATCCCGGAGGCTTGAACCCTTCAGGAGGGTTCACCATCACCAGAGAACCTGTAACAATCAGAATTAGAAAGATTATTCCGTAGATCATGAAAACCTGATCGACATTGGCTATTGTGTAGACCCTGCTGTCTACGTTGATTAGGCCTCGTATGCCCAAAATGGCTGGAGGGCTCGCAAGCATTATCCAAATGAATGCCCCAAAGCCAAAACCGGCAACAGCGAGCCCGGAGAGCAGACCTTTCTTATCTGGAAACCATCTTACTCCCACGGCAATTGGCACTACATAAGCGAAGCCTATGCCTGCCCCACCTACCATGCCAATGGTCAGAAGCTTTCCGATGAAAGATGCACCCGTGAAGCCAGCCAATATGTACCCTGCTCCGAGCAGCAGTCCTCCTAGTACCGCCACATTTCTCGGCGCGATCTTCTGCTGGAGCCTTCCTGCCAAGATCATGACTATGGCAAAGGTTGCGAGCCCCGCCGAGAATATCGCTTGCGTTTCGGTCTTTGAGAAATTGAACTGGCTAGGGGTGGTAGCAGTGCCTTGAAGTGGAGTTGTGAACGCGGACCATGCGTATATGGCCCCCAGTGCGAGCTGTATCATAATCGCGCCCACAACCACGGTCCATCTGTTCATAGCTTCATGATCCTCCCTTGTTCCGTGGCCTTGACTGGAGTGCCTTCTTCCTCTCGGGCGCAGTGATACGTTGCCTAGTACTATTATTTCTTTTCCAAGGAGAAGTCGAAGCAAGAAGTAGGGATCCAAAAAAAGGTAAGCTAACTAACCGTCAAACGTTCGTTAAGCCTAATATCGTCTATGCTTCTGGTAGCATTCTCTACAATAGACCGGTTTCCCTTCGGTCGGCTTGAACGGAACTTCGCACTCTTTGCCGCAGTCGGAGCAAACAGCTTTGTGCATCGTTCTAGGGCCTCCGAATCTACGCCTTTCGTAACCCATCTGCTTTCTCACATCCTTTTTCCAGTTGGTTATACACCGGATTTAACCGAGAACAATCCACTGTATACCGTTCGCAAACAGACACACAACTAATAGATAAAGCATTCATTTTCGGCATGCCATAGCGGTCCAAGATTGATGTCTGCAATGGTGCGTCCTAATAGCCTACTCATGCAATCGTATGTCTAATTCCTGGAGACGACTCACTTTTAACCTTCGGCAACAGATTTTTCCGTATGCTCTCGAAGGCAGAGGCGATTCGATTACTGAAAAGACACGTCAAGAGCGTTGAGACTCGGAAACATTCCATCGCTGTGTCGGAACTCATGGGAGAGGTTGCAGAGAGGCTCAAAATGAACCCCGAGGAATGGAAACTCTGTGGCCTTCTTCACGATCTTGACTGCGAAAAGATTCATGGGGATATGAGTAAGCATGGGCTGGTGGCAGCTGAACTGCTTACGAGTTCTCTTTCAAAAGATTGCCTACATGCGATCAGAGCTCACGATCATAGAACAGGAGTGACTCCTAGGAGCATCATGGACAAGGCTTTGATAGCATCCGACGCCGTGACTATACTCTTCTCAGAGTTGGTGGAGCGAGAGCAAACAGGCCAACTAGCAGAACTCAACTCCATAACGTTTCCAAAGATATTCGAAGACAAACCTTTCAGAAAGCTTGGATATCTCAAGAACCGGATAGAGGTTTGCCGTGAGATAGGCGTAAATCTGGATGAGTTTTTGAGTCTTGCACGAGAAGCTTTTGGCAGGAAAACTTCTTTTTAGTGGATGGTGCCGGTGCGATATGAGGGACCTAGGAAAGAATGGCATTTCATGGATCTCTTGGCTGAGCTGCCAACTCGCGAAAGGCTAGGTGTAAACCGCGTATCTTCGTCTTCTTAGAAAGTCCACAGCTTCTTTTACTCTCTGCGCGGACTCTTTGCGGCAAACGAGCACAGCGCCGTGAGCCACCGCTACTACTAGGTTCCTGACATCGATTAACACTACAAGCTTCTGGCTGCTGGATACTATGTTTCCCTCGCTATCGAAAGCAACAACTGGGCCTATCAAAACATTACGCCGCTTTTGCAGATGAGGGAGTTGATCCAATGAACTCCAAGAGCCCAAATCATTCCACTCAAACTCCGCCGGAACCATGATCACGTTCGTCGACTTCTCCATTACGGCATAGTCGAATGAGACCTTCGGCATCTTCTGGAACATGGCCTTCAGTTTTCTCTGAAATGACAAGCTTGGGAGGGTGAGTAGGTTATCGGCGAGTTTGAATATCCGAGGAGCGTATTTCTGAAGCTGCTCCATCAGCGCACTCGCTTTGGCTATGAAGATTCCGCTATTCCAGAAGTAGTTTCCTTCTTTGAGATATCGCTTTGCCGTCGCATAGTCTGGCTTCTCCGTAAAACTTAGCACAGAATACGCTGACGGTTTCCTTGCCTTTCGCCCTAGATCACATTGTATGTATCCATATCCTGTTGAAGGATGGCTGGGGTGTATCCCAATCGTCACTACGCAGCTGGTTCTCTCGGCCAGATGAAGAGCTCGAGCTGCGGTCATGGCAAATCTGCTTGTTGGGTTAATGTAGTGGTCTGCTGGCAGAAACATTACGGTCGCTTTCGGGTCCCTCTTCATTATCCAAGAGCAACTAAGAGCGATTGAAGGAGCCGTATCTCTGCCAACTGGTTCGATAATGACTCTGTCCTTGCTCAAAATTGGAAGCTGCTTCTTGATGATCGATTCAAGACCAGACCTGGTCGATATCCAGATGCTCCGCGGGTCGACGACACGGCATGCTCTGTGATATGCGTACTGTAGAAGAGAGCGGTCTCCCCAGAGAGTAAGGAACTGCTTCGGATACGCCTCTGTACTCGCAGGCCAGAACCTTCTGCCCGACCCACCGGCCATTATGACTACGTGACGCATGCGACTAGCCCTACTCGACAGACCACAAAGTCTTGTTACTGTAGATGTCCGTTCTCAGTGAAAGCTCTTGCGCAATCACGATAGCTGGGACAGCGTTCCAGTAACCTTTCAGGTCTCTCATCGAACGGGTTGGTAGTCCGAGAGGATTCTGAGATGTCTTCGGATCTGCCAGCCATTCCTCCGCTCTTCAAGGCAAAGGAGCAGTAGTCTTCATTAACCTTGACATTCAATTGCAGCTTGCAGACTTCAAGCTTAGGATCTTTCCTGCGAGGACGCCAGTGGGGTTCCCTCGGTCAACTGCGATCTTACCGTTTACCATGACGTAGACTATGCCTCGAGGCGGCAATGTCGGTTGAGCGAAGGTTGAGCGGTCGCAGATTCTGCGTTCGTCGAAAACTACTATGTCTGCCCACATTCCCGGTCGTATGAGGCCTCTGTCTCTTTGTTTGAGAACTGTCGCCGGATATGAAGTGATCTTCCTTATGGCTTGAGGTAGAGAGAGGATCTTTCGTTCCTTCACATATCTTGCCAGCAGTCTGGGATAAGTTCCATAGGTTCTTGGGTGAGTTGCAGCTGCTCTTTTGTCTGGAGGGGTTTCATGGGACGAGCAATCCGTGGAAATCATTGAAATGGGGCTTGCGATCGCTGACTCTACGTCTTCCTCATTCATGTATCCGGCCATCTTCGTTTCGCCTCTGTCCGCGACGACTAGATCTCTTGCCGCAGTGATCCAGTCTTTTTTGGCAAGCCTTGCGATCTCGCTGAGGTTCTTTCCAAGCAGATTCGGCTGACTCTTGGAATGAACTATTACTGCAGTCCCTGGGATTTCAGATCTCGGGGATGCTACTCCTCTCCGTTGCAGTTGCTTCTTTCTGTGATCGGCTTTCTCTCGATCTGCTGCGATCCTCTTGACCACCTCTTCCCTTATTCCTTCGAATTGGTAAGGATCTGCAAGTCTTCTGAGAAGCTGCTTCAAATCAACGTCTCTTTCGGGCGCGAAGATCCTTCTTAACAGTAGGGAGACTCCGGCCCGATCATAGGGATAGACATCGCAGGTTACCTCCAATCCCCTTTCGCGTGCCTCCTCCATGAGCTTCAGGGTATTCCTCACCTTACCCCAGTTCTTCTTCCCCCAAGCCTTATGATGGGCAATATTCACAGGCACAGTTGACCTCTCATTGATCACAATGGCCTCCCGCACAGCCTCAATCACATAGTCTCCCTCATTCCTAATGTGAGTCAGATACACGCCACCACCCTTGGCGACAACCTTGCACAGTCTTACTATTTCCTCTGTTGTTGCGTTCCTCCCCGGGGGATAAGTGAGTCCAGTGCTCAGGCCCATTGCACCTTCATACATGGCTTTGTCAAGGAGGACCCCCATTCGGCGGATCTCTTGCTCTGAGAGATCCACCTTCTCTCCTCCCTCGCCTTCCGGCCCCAGTACAGCTGACCTTATTGTGCCGTGACCAACGAACGGCGCAATGTTTTCTCCGATACCTTGTCTTCTCAGTCTTGCGAGGTACTCTTTCATCGTTTTCCAAGAAACCCTAGCCTTCCTGCCGCTACCGGCTGTAAGCCTCCTCACCATCTGATGACGGTTCTTGGCAGTTATCGGAGCCATGGACGAGCCACAATTTCCAATTGCTTGAGTAGTGATTCCTTGAAGGAGGCTGCTAGTCGCTTTGGGCTGGAATATGAGAGTCCTGTCTGAATGCGAATGAATGTCGACAAAACCGGGACAGACGATTAGCCGGCTTGCGGATAGGAGTTTGGTTGACTCTACCTGCCCGGCGATGTGTCCCAGGAAGCTGATCCTTCCAGCTCTAATACCGATGTCTGCTCGAAACCAAGGATTTCCAGTTCCGTCCAGTATTCGGCCGTCTCTGATCACTAGATCATAATCCATGTTCGGTCGCGACAAATGTCGTCGGCATGATATTTAACAGGTGGTTTCTGTCAATTGAGTAAGTCAGGGCCGATGAAGAAAAAGAACATACCGAGGATAGCTATCCAGTAGGATAAGCATCCACTAAGGCGAGGAAGACTATCCTAGGAGATGAAGGGAATGAGCATGGAGCAGAGACTGAAGCTTCAGGTATTCATGTGCGGCGCCGTTGTAATGGCTTTGGAGATGGTGGGTAGCCGAATCTTACCGCCGTATTTCGGAAGCGACATTTACGTTTGGGGTAGTCTCATAGGAGTTGTCCTGACAGCTCTATCAGCTGGATACTATGTTGGAGGCAAAGCTGCTGACAAACGGCCAGATTTCTCAACGCTGTCCCTGATAATCTTGACCTCCGGCTTCTTGGTCCTGATAATCCCCGTCATTACGCCAGTCGTCTTCGACTTCGTGATCTCACTCAATGTTGGCGATAGGCTTTCGCCGCTCATCTCCTCAGCCGTTATTCTTACCATGCCCAGCTTGCTTCTGGGAATGGTATCACCATACGCGATAAGGTTAGCGGCCAAGAACCTATCTGACCTAGGTAACCTAGCAGGCAAGTTGTACTCACTCTCAACAGCAGGCAGTATTCTGGGCACGTTCGTCACCGCCTTCGTCTTGATTCCAGAATTAGGGATAAGAAGCATTCTTCAGCTTCTAGGAGTCATGCTAATCGGGCTTTCACTTCTGGGATTGAAAGGTAAGCTCCGAGTTGCTCTGATATTGCTCTTGATAATATCCGTGCTTGTCGCTCCGCCCACGTCTGTAAGCCCGAGCGTGATGCTCTTCAAACTAAGCCTGAACGAGGTAGTCCTTGAAAGAGACACACCTTACCATCACATGGTAATCACGGAAGGAATAGATCCCTACCACGGTGGAAAGGTCCGAACGATGATCCTAGATGATCATCTTCATAGTGCTATGGATTTGAACGATCCTCAAAGGATCGTCTACAACTACAACAACTATTTCCATATTGGCTTCGTGTTCAGCCCGAATATCACTAACGTGCTGTTCATTGGCGGCGGGGGTTTTTCCGGGCCGAAGAGGTTCCTCGCTGACTATGATCATGTGAATGTTGATGTTGTGGAAATAGACGGTGAAGTTATCGAGGCTGCTAAGAGGTATTTCAATGTCAACCAAGGGCCTCGCCTGAGAATATTCAACGAGGATGGACGAATCTACCTGGTCAAATCAGAGAAGAAGTATGACCTGATTGTGCTCGACGCATACTCTCGAAGCTATGTTCCCTTTCACTTGATGACTCTAGAATTCTTTAGAGAACTGAACAAAGATCTTAGCCCGAACGGAGCAATCGTTTCGAACATAATCTCCTCCTTAACTGGTCCGTACTCGGAGCTATTCAAGGCGGAATTCAACACGGCCAAGCAAGTCTTCAGCAATGTCTACGTCTTTGAAGCAGGCGGATACACCGCCAAAGACGCCAAAGATTACGGCATGGTTCAGAACCTCGCGCTTGTAGCGACAAAGGCACCCAATAAGTATTCCAAGCAAGAGCTGCTCGGGAAGGTGGCCAACTCCACTATTAGGATTGCCGACTTCCAAGAGTATGTCAGAACATTGGTCGAAGACGAGTGGGTTACATCAAGCAGCATAATCCTAACCGATGATTATGCTCCCGTCGAAACACTCCTCAATCCGATCACTGGGGAAAGAATCGAAAAAGAGGAGCGACTAGCCTCCGGGAGGTTATTTCGGCCAAGTGACCAGCTGATCCTGTTGGCTCTCTCAGTGGTCCTAGTTTCTTTTTGGGTGGACCACCTCCTTAGAGGAAACACCAACGAATCACGGCGACGATTCTTCCGCTCCATGTAGAGGTCTGCCTGCGTTAATGGGCATAAGCGAGCATCCAGAGATGCAGGGGGACCTCAGCAAGACGTGTGGAAAGTCTCTTTAGGGCCTTAACTGACTCCTTCTCGCTGTGAACATGATTAGAGCAGCAACCCCGGCAGTTGTTGTGAGAATACTGTACTGAAACGCTGCAGTTGGGCTTATGTTGCTCCATAGTACTCCGAATGTCGAGTTCGCAACCATTGAGCCTATGCCAATAAGGGTGTAATAGAGGGCGTAGGCGGTTCCCTTGAGTCCCGGCCTGGTAAAGTCTGGGATTATTGCGCGTTGGACTGTCTCAGCGATTCCGAGATAGCTTCCGAAGAGCAAGGCCATCAGAAATGCATAGAGGGGATTTCCGATTAGTAGAAGTCCGCCTACTGATGTGGCGAGAAAGATTATGTAGCTAAGGCCAAGCACTGGAACTTTCCCAGCTTTGTCTGCTAGCATCCCTGCCGGTAGACCAACCATAACGGTGGCAACATTAAGACAGGCATAGACCAAGGGGATCTGACTTTCTGGGACACCTAGAGATCCAGCCTTCAGGAGAATGAATGAGAAGTTATAGGCGCCAATGGCAAAAATGCCCAGAACTACGAGCAGGAGAGTGAACTCACGATTCATCACGTCTCTGGCATTCTCGAAAACGCTTCTCTGCCTCACTGATCCCTTCGTGTCATACACGAAGAAGAGAAGTATCAATAAGGCAATTGCAGCCGGAGCGAAGGAGAACCAGAACACTCCGCGCATCCCGATAATCGGAATCATGATGAAAGCCATGATCGGCCCGACGACGGCGCCGATCTGGTCAAGCGAGCGGTGAAGACCGAACGCCTTTCCCGCCTCAGACTTCGCGGCTGAGTCGCTGATCAGTGCATCTCTCGGTGATGTTCGGATTCCCTTCCCAACTCTATCAGTGACCCTTACAGCAAAAGCGTGAATCCATGACCCGGAGACTGCGAAAAGGGGCTTGGCAATTGAGGACAGCCCATAACCAAGAAGCACAAGCGGCTTTCGCCTGCCAATCTTGTCAGTCATAACTCCAGCGAAGACCCTGAAAGCATAGTTGACAGCTTCTGCGGCACCCTCAATGAACCCGAGGATGGCAGCGGTTCCGCCTAACTCCCTCACGATGAAGAGGGGCAGCACACCCAAGATCATCTCGGTCGAGACATCCGTGAAGAAACTCACATATCCTAATCTCACGACATTTCGAAAACCCAGTTCTGCAGACCGTTCGTTGCTTTCTGTCCTACTCACACAACTTCCCTCTGCATCATTTGCTAACATTTGCCAGTTGTCTGTGACTTCGATCAATAAGGGTTGTTTATCGTAAGGACCGGGAAGCGGCTTGGGATGATCTGTTCGATCACTCGCATTTCATCTTGGTGCGATGTTGCAGGCCATAATCAGTTAAACTTTCGTAAACAGTTATTTTCTGAGAACGGACATGGACCTGTTGCGAGAACTGTGAGTGACTAGAGTGTCCAGAAAAGTTCTTGTCCAATGGATGCCTCAGAGACTCCCCGATCTTGTACTTAGTGAAGGAAAGAGACGTTTCTTGCTTCCTTGCGGCGTTGTTTTTGGCTTGAAGCTTCTAGTTGTATGGATCGTCTACATCTTAGCTACCTGCGGTGACAGAGCATTTGCAACATTCTGGATGAGGGAATGGGGAATCCAGCCCAAGCCCGATTGGCCGTTCTTGTTTCACGGTTGGGACAGTGCATGGTATATCAGAATCGCCAAGACAGGATACTCATACCCGGCGTATGCATTCTTTCCGGCGTACCCGTTTCTGATCAGACTAGCTAGCGGGCTGACTGACGAGTACTTTATGTCGTCTTTCGGAGTTTCGTTCGCGTTGGGCGTACTTGCCATCCCGATGTTTCAGCTTCTGGCCGAGCATTACATGAGCAAGAATGAGGCAGCCGTTGCGGCACTGCTCTTCGCGCTTTTCCCGCCAATATTCTTCTTCACTAGCATAGCTTATACGGAATCTCTCTTCACGGTAGCGATTCTTGGAACTTGGATTTTCTGCTTGAGGAAGCACTATTTCTCCGCAACGGCCTTTGCAACGCTCGCGACTGTCACGAAGATCTATGGCTTGCTAGTTGGCTTGCCATTGGCCATCCGCCTATTCAGAGAAAAGAAGATAAAAGATCTGTTACTTGCGCTGATCGTTCCCTCAATCGCTTTTCTTGGATGGAACATCTACTTGTTCAATTTGACTGAAGACTGGGGCGCATATCGTTCTTCACAGAGTTATTGGCAAGGGGGCTGGCCCTTCGGGATCAATAGCATACTTCGATTCATCGTTGAGTCAGGACTAAACCCCATTCAAAACGCGCCTTTAGACCCATCGACGATCTTTGTGGTCATTCAGTGGTTATTGCTTCTCGTTCTCTTCGGTGTCTTGGTTGTTGCCTCCTTAGATGTGGACGAAGATTTCGGCACATATGCGACGCTATTGTTCCTCTTCATGGTCACCTTCGGAACTGTTTGGTCATTTCTGAGGTTTCTTCCTTTCATTCTGCCTATTTGGCTCGTTGGAAGAACGAGAAGACGATTGATCATAATGGCGGCGATCCTACTTTTTCCGATAGTCAGTGTCGCCATCTGGTACCAATTCGTTGTCCTTGGGGTATGGTTTGGATAGAACTTCGTCTTCGCTGTGTGAACGCATCAGGATTCCAGCCCGAGTGCAAAGTAACCTCTTGGTATGGGTCTGGAAATGCGCGGATTACCTAGTAGCGGTTGCGGTGCAGAATATCGGCAAGCTTCCTCTTTGGAACGTGGAGTACGCCCTGTTCATCTTTCCAATACTTTATCGAATCATGAAAATCTTCAACCTTCGGGCTTTCGTTTGGGTAACCAAGAGCCACAACCAAGTTTATCTCGCAGTGATCAGGCAGCTTCAGAATCTGGCGAAGCCGATCTCGGTCCACGGAGGCTATAAGACACGAGCCCACGCCTCTTTCAAACGCAACAAGAGATATGTATGCCGCAACGATCCCCGCATCATGATCTCCTCCTTGTGGTCTTTTCTGACGATTCATTAGGACTACGATATAGGCTGTGGGCTCCTCGCCCGCAGGGGGATTTCCCTTCGGAGCGATGTACCCTGCCCACTTAAGAGTTGAGAAGACCTGAGGCAGCAGGTTTTCATCATCGACAATTATGTATTCGCACGGTTGCATATTGGCTCCGGAAGGTGCTAGCCTAGCAGCTTCCACGCAGCTTTCCAAGACATC
This sequence comes from uncultured Candidatus Bathyarchaeia archaeon, assembly GCA_964653695.1. Classification (GTDB taxonomy): domain Archaea; phylum Thermoproteota; class Bathyarchaeia; order 40CM-2-53-6; family JALHTG01; genus JALHTG01. The sequence continues at coordinate 12,721 of CAZZFQ010000037.1, forward strand.
ATACGGAATATGTTTCTTCTGAAAACGCCTGATCGTCCTACGGCTTCGAGCCAGATCGAACACGCTCAAAGAGTCCACCTAAGCTTGTGGAAATGAAGGCAGGGGATTTGAAGCTTGCCTATTCGTGATCTATCTGCGTAAGTGTGGATGCACTGAGCATTAAGAAAAAGAGAAAGAAGGCCTGCTCTGAAAGCGCGTTTGAATCTCCTGTCTTTCACGTCTGATGAGCTGACAGTTTGGTCGGGTCGAGCAACAAGGTGGCGTTTGAACTATGCTTAATATGTACCTGACATGCCCTACTTACTCGATGTCCGATTGATAGTGAAGGATCTGATGAGTACAAACGTTTTCTCGATAGATTCAGAGGCATCGGTGAAAGAGGCGGCGAGCAAGATGGCTCAGCAGGAGATAGGAAGCCTAGTGGTGACGGAGCAGGGCAAGCCCGTGGGCATAGTGACAGAGAGAGATCTGTTATCAAGGGTGCTTGCACTTGGCAGGAATGCAGAGGCGACACGGATCAAGATGATCATGTCTAAACCGTTGATATGTGGACAGCCTGACATGGATGTGGCTGAAGCGGCGAGGTTCATGGTGGGCAGAAACATCAAGAAGCTTCCCATCACTCAGGAGGGACGCCTTGTGGGAATCGTGACCCTAACCGATCTCTGTGCAGCTCAACCTGACATGTATGAACTCATAGAAAAGGAAACGAAGGGAAAAATCCCGAAGAGATTCATGAAGAGACTGGCGAAGAGATACTATAAAACCTAGGCATAACGTGCAGTCTCGAAGGATTCTATTGGCTTCTGTTGAAGTGGAACCATAGCAGAAACCACGTGGCATGAAGATTCCACGCTGCTAGATCTGTACCGCAGATTTGCTGATCAAGCATCCTGCGTTCTTCAGGACAAATCTCTTCAGGGCGAGTGTATCTGATTCCTTAAGAAGAGGACTTTGCCCTCAACCAGCTGGAGTGAAGTAATAGATGGACAAGGAAAAGAAGAAGATGCTTTTCGTTCAGACGAGCGGAATCGACACACCGGAAAGATTGTATGCGCCGTTCATTCTGGCGAGTACTGCACGAGCAATGGAGGTGGACGCAAGCATATACTTCGTAGTGAAGGGGGTCACCGTGGTTAAGACAGGGGAAGCTGAGAAGATAAAGCTCGGAGGCTTTCCGAGCTTGAGAGAAGTAATCGATCAGGCAGTGAAGGCCGGAGTGATGCTTATGGTCTGCGAGCAGAGTTGCATTCT
>CAZZFQ010000038.1:0-7168 GCA_964653695.1 uncultured Candidatus Bathyarchaeia archaeon
CTGACAGGCTCGTGGGGGGCGGAACAGGTGAAGCAACTTGGGTCTACGGTCATTCCAAGTGTGAGGGAGTTGCCTGATTTACTAGGCGTGTGACCGTTGAGGGGTCCTGTTGCACGAGTTTTCCATGGCTGAGCGAATTGTCAGAGCCGTTCTTGATGTTGCAGATTCAAAGAAGGCGTCGAGCATACTCGAAATCAGGTTGGATGTTGGCGAATTGACATTTCTCAGCCATGAACAGCTAGTGTTCTGCATAGGGGTCTTGTCGAAGGGCACAATAGCCGAAAGCGCCAAAGTAGTCATTACAACGACCAAGGTGCAAGTCCGCTGCTCCAAGTGCGGCTATCTTGGACATGTGGAATACCTCGGTGACGAGGTTCACTCAATGATTCCGATTCCGATCCTCACTTGTCCGAAGTGTGGCTCAGGTGAGGCAACTGTGACTGAGGGCAACGAATGCACAGTTAGGAACATCAGAGTTCGGGCCGAGAACGACTAGGCGAATCAGGACTCTAGCCCCAGCGCCCTGGTGAAGTCTCCCACTCCTTCTCCGCTCTTTGCACAGGTCTTCACCACTATTATCCTTGAGTTTATCTTCAAAGCGTCACTGGCAAGTGTTTCGGGATCAACGCCCATCGCCGCTGCCAGATCGATCTTATTTATGACGGCTACATCTGCCGTCTGGAATATCAGCGGGTGCTTCACTATCATGTAAGGTCCTTCTGTGACGCTGACAACAACAGCCCGCTTTTGTGCCCCGATAGGGAAATCTCCTGGGCATATTAGGTTTCCAACGTTCTCAATCCATAGGACATCCAATTCATTGAGGCTTAGCCTACTCAGAGCTTTGTCCACCAAGTTCGCGTCCAGATGACATTCCTTGCCTGTGTTGATCTGAACCGTTGGAACTCCATGTCGCTCAACTCTTTCAGCATCAATCGTCGTGGTTACATCGCCCGCGATCATGGCCATTCGACGCTTGCCCTTCAACCTCTGCACAGCTGCTTCGATGAGAGCAGTCTTCCCAGAGCCAACAGAACCCATAACGTCAATCGCCAGAACTTTGCTTGCCTCCACCTTTAGACGAACCCTCTCAGCTATTCGCCTGTTAGCGTCAAGAAAGTTCTCTTCAAGCTCAATGTCGAAGACCTCTCCCTCGGCCGGCGAAACAACCTTCCCTATTGGCATCTCTGCCGCCTACTCAGGGAATTCCCTCAACTTCGTAGGCTAGTCCCGTCATATCAATCTTGGTTAGTCAGCGAATACCCTTCAATCTGCATAAGATAGAAATATGGCGATAGACCGGTTCTCAGTGAAGCCCCGATAGCTGAGCCTGGTTACAGCGACGGACAAGAAGTAGGTCGAACCTTGTAGGCCAGGAGCAGAGACAGCCGTAGTCCGCGGGTTCGAATCCCGCTCGGGGCTCCAATGTAGCACTTGATTTCTGGCCCTGCAAGATATCTCCGAATCATTGTGTTCTATTCGGCTACAATTCACAACTGGTAACAGTGTATCTGCATCCCGTCGGTGCCAGAATCGCATCTAGTTTTCGGATAAGCTTTCTCAGGCTTCTCGATGGAGGTGGTGAGCGCCACTCTATTACGAAATCATATTCCCCCAGGCTTTGCGCACCGTCTCTTATCATCTGCTCTGTCATAAGATCCATAGACGGATCTATCGCAACAACTATGCGGCTCATCGACGCATCTTCTCGAATTTCCTCTACCATCTCTTCCAACGCTGACAGTGCGTCAGCAATTCTCGGACCGAACAGCTTCAAACAAGTCTTCATTGTGGAAACCTAGCCCACGCATATGACATTGCTTCAGATTTAAACCGTGCGAATCGGTTCACATCGAATTTCAATAATGCGATTCAAGCATGTGGCTGTGTGACAAGTTGCGTTTGTCGACTCTGCCTTCATCAGCTTCTCCGATAGCCTACATAGAATGGCAAGACTGACAGCAAGATTGCAATGACTCCGTGCAAGGGCTGACTCTGCAATCAAGAGGGACTCGCGTTGGACTCAATATCCATAAAGTTTAGAATATTTCGCATCAAGGTAGCTGATGTAGTGCTTGACGTTGATATTCTCTCCAGTGATTCTTCGCAGAAGGTCAGCCGGATCGTACATGTTTCCGTATGCGTACACGTTCCGAGACAACCACTGCTTGATGCTGCCAAAGTCGCCTTTTGAGATTAGACTTCTCCAGTTGGGTATGTCCTTCTCCATCGCAGACAGGATCTGTCCGCCATAGATGTTTCCTAACGCATAGGATGGGAAATATCCATAGCTCCCGCTTGCCCAATGTGTGTCCTGCATGACACCTTCTGAGTCATTCTCAATCTTGAGACCGAGATAGTCCTTGTATTTCTGGTTCCAAACCTCTGGAAGCTCGGCCACCTGAACTTTGCCAGCAAACAAGTCTTGTTCAATCTCAAACCTTATGATGATGTGCAATCCGTACGTGACCTCGTCAGCCTGGATACGTATCTTGGACGGCTTGACTTGGTTGATCGCGTGGACAAAATCCTCCTGACGGACATCGGAGAAAATAGCGCCCGTCAGTGCCTTCAGTTGCGGGAAGTAGTATGCCCAGAACTCTGGAGAGCGGCCCACCATGTTTTCCACGAACCTGGATTGCGATTCGTGAAAGCCATACGAGCATCCGGCGCCTACTGGTTGATACATCCATTCATGGTTCAAGTTCTGTTCGTATAGGGCGTGGCCTCCTTCGTGAAGGACTGAGAAGAGCGAAGCCGCAACATTGTCCTCGTGGTAATGCGTTGTGATTCGCACATCGTCGAAGTATCCTGTCGTGAAAGGGTGCTCAGTTTCGTCGATTCTGCCTCCTGCATTCTGTGATTCCACGTCATACCCTATGATGCGAGCCAAAGAGTTGGAGATTTCTCGTTGGATGTCGACTGGAACTTTCTTTTTCAATATAGATGGGTCTGGCTGTCTTCGTGCGGTCAGGCACTTGTCCAATATGGAGGCCAGGCCGATCCTCAATTCGTCAAATGTCGAGGCAATCGACTTTGAGCTCATCTTGGGCTCAAAGATGTCGATGAGGGCGTCGTAGGGAGTCACCGTGTTCTTTACCTTCATTAGGATTTCAGCGGCTTCTCTCTTCAGATCAAAGAGCTTTTCAAGTTCAGGCTTGAACATGGAGAAATCTTTTGCAAGTTTTGCTTTCTTCCATGTATCAATAGATATGGCCTGTTGCCTCGCTGTTTCCACAACAAGTTTCTCGGGCAGTTTCGTCTGCTCATCATATTGCTTCTTGGCCAGGTAGACGTTTCTTCTCTGAAGTTCGTCCATGGCTTTGTAGCTTGGATGTTTCTCAATTCCTCCGAGCAAGGCCCCTATCTCTGGATCCGTGACCATTCTATGTTCGATCTGACTGAGCAGGGCAAGTTGTTGGCTTCTCAGGCTGATTCCTTTCGGAGGCATCTTTGTCTCCATGTCCCATTCGACAATGGATTTCGTTGATTGAAGAATCGATATTTGCTTGGATTTCGCGAGAAGTTTCTCGTAGTCGGAAGCCAAGCTCTGGTTTGCTCCCATATGAATATACACCAACAACGCTTGCTCTTTTCAGACGATATATGGGTTTGCTCAGCTATTTCGCGAGGTTGAGGCTAACTGGAAGCCTTGTCTCAGTCAGTTCTTCGGCTTCCATGTCTTTCAGCTGCTCTCTCCAGTGCGTCTATAACTGGTAGCCTCTCCCCAGCTAGGAGCGAAAGCATTGCGCCACCTGCTGTGCTGAGGTGAGAAAACTGATCCTCGATTCCTACTATGGATGCTAGCCCTACAAGGTGGCCGCCACCAATTACTGTATAACCGTCACATTTGCCGATTGCTTCGAGTGTGCTTTTTGTTCCGTAATCGAACCCGTTCTTTTCGAATACGCCGAGTGGTCCATTGGCAACAACAGTCTTTGCCTTACTGACGGCTTCTACGTAGCGGCTCGTCGTCCTATGACCAATGTCTAGGATACTCTCGTTCACTGGCAGTTCCTTGGGCGTGACTTCAAGTCTCTTCTCGTTTCTGAGTACTGCCAAGTCGACTGGTATTTCTATGTGGTTTGGAAAGCTGCTAAGCATTGTCTTTGCCTGCTCCACGCACTTTTCGAGTCCTTTCATCTCCTCCTCGTTCTTCGGACCCAGCCTGAACCCTCTTGCCTTTAGGAATGCCTTCCCTGGAATCCCTCCCAGGAGTATTTTGTCGGCTCTGCTGTTTCTGAGGATGTGCTCCATGACGGGAAGTTTGTCTTCCACCTTCGCTCCTCCAAGAACAAAGACTGAAGGTCTCGCTGACTTGACTAACACTGTATTGAAGGCGTCCAGCTCTTTCTCCATCAGTCTGCCAGCAATGGTCGGCAGAACCTCCGTGAACCCGATGAGGGAAGGCTGGGATCTGTGAGCGGTTCCGAACGCGTCGTTGATAAAGTAGTCGAAAAGAGGCGCGAGGCGTCTTACCAGATGCGTCTTCGCAGCCGCCTCAGGAGGGCAATCAACATTCTCCTCGGCACAGAACCTTAAGTTGTCAAGAACAAGGATTTCGCCACTCTGAAGTTGTCTTATCTCCTGTCTGGCGGAGGGGCCGAAAATGTCCTCCACGAACTTCACTCTTTGTGAACAGTACCTCTGGAGCCTTCTTGCATGCGGTTCAAGTGAAGTGAAATCTGCTCGCCCGGGTCTGCTCTGATGTGAGACAAGGACAACCTTTGATTCACGTAGGTTTGAAAGCGTCTGGCTGATCGCCCTTATCCGTGTATCATCAAGAACCTGCAGTGTAGAGGGATCAAGAGGGATGTTTATGTCAACGCGCAGAAGCACAGTCTTGTTCTCAAGGTCGAAGTCATCCATCCGTAGGAACTTCGTTCCCAGCGGCAATATCTTCGACCCTCAGGCACGCCTGTGCAATGCAACTCATAAAACGCTTTCCAAGGTCCGTACGCGCTTAAGCCGTTAGAGATCCAGCCTTCTCCTCGGAACCCCCACGTATCCTCCTTCCAGTAAGGTCTTGAGCTTCTTCTCCAGTTCCTCAATTTCTGCCTCCTCCTCCTTGGTGAGAAGGTTTGCTCTCTCGGAAAGCGCTCTGACAAGCCTAAGCGTCTTCAGGTAAGCTGGGAAGGCCGCGTCCTTCCAGTAGCCGGGCGGAAGCTTGTAATTGTATGGGTTCGCTTCAACGCTGATGTCCAATTCTGCCTTCCACAGACCACTTCTCTTGGTGTGCACCCACCCTATCATCACAGATACGGGAGCGCCTATGACCGTTGCCAGAGCGGCGAACAACCAAAATCTCTGGAACAAGGTCTGGAGCTCTGGAATATTCCTTATAGCCAGATAGTAGACTGTCACCAGTGTCGAACCGTAACCCAACAGGAATACAAGGTAGGTGTTGTATCCAATTCTGAAATAATACCAACTTCTAGAAGCTAGGTCCTCGATCTTCATTCGGAGTCCCTAGCTAAGTTGTAGTGACGAATGAAGATAAAGAACTCTTTGCTACAAGCCTTCAGGAAACTTGTCCTTCCGTGTTCTCAGGGTTTAGAACTGCGGATACAACGCAACAAATCCTCAGGGCCAAGAAGAGAAGAATCAGCGTAGGGAGCCTTGTAAGCTGATGCCGGGAGAGGGGTTCGAACCCTCGACCTCTGGGCCCAATAGCTCTCCAGATTATGAGTCTCACCACAGATGGTCTGGCGCTCAACCAGCTGAGCCATCCCGGCGTGAGGCGTATGGATAGAGTGCTACACCCAGCGATTAAGTCTTCTCATACAGCCTGAGATCTTCGACACAACTGCGCCGGGCGGGCCATTCGAATGTGTCAGTTGAATTTTACCCTGCTGCTTCATCAGCGAGACTTTCGTTCAAGTACCTTTACTGTGCCGTCTCTTTTTCCGACAAACACCCTATGAGCCATGTCGACGAACAATCCTGTTTCTATGATTCCGGGTATTGACTTGAGCTGTCTCTCAAGGTTGGCAGGGTCGTCTATGAGCCCAAAGTCTGAGTCCACGATGAAGTTTCCATTATCAGTGACTATTGGTCCGACCTTCCCCCTTCCCTCTCTAAGTGTCGGTTTCCCTCCAAGCTTAGATATCTTTCGGATCACGGCTTGGTGAGCGAAGGGTAGAACTTCGAGGGGTACTGGTTGTTGTTCGCCGAGCTTCTTCACGAGCTTCCGCTCGTCAACAACTACTAGAAGCTTTCTCGCTGAGGCATCAACCACCTTCTCCCTACCCAGTGCTGCGCCTCCACCCTTGATCAGGCTGAGCCGTTCATCCACTTGGTCCGCCCCATCTATTGCAAGGTCAGGTTCCGGGTATTCAGTGAACAGCGCCAGTTTGAGGCCGTATGTTATCGCCGCCAACTCGATCTGATGTGATGTAGGAATGAATAAGGTCTTGAGGTTTTTTTCCTTCAGCACCTTGGCTATCTCTTCTATTGCTCCGGCGATGGTGCTTCCGCTTCCGAGCCCAATAACATATCCATCTTCGATCTCCTCGGCTGCCTTCATGACCGCCATGCGTCTAGGCATCTCGTATTCGCTCATTCGACTAGCCTTCCGATTCTATTTGCTCCAGCCGTTCAAGCGCCTTCAAAACCTCTTCTCTGATGGCATCTATTCGCTCCTCGGCCCGACTCCTAGCCTTCTCCTTAGGTTTGCTCTCTTCAACGCAGTTGATGCCTCCAAGCGGAGTCGCAGGGTCCATCATCTTCGTGGGTTCTTGCGGCGGGTTTCCCAGCGGAGATGTCGGCGAGATCGAATCAGGCCTGGCGTTGAGCTGGCGCAGCCTCTCATCAATCTCTACGAGTCTCTGTTCGAAGCTCTTGACAAGCTCCTGCCTCTCACCTAAAAGGTCAGAAAGCTCAGTGATCTTCCTTCTCTCAGCTATCTGCTCATCCAAAGCCCTCAACTGGGCCTTGTATTCTTCAACGAGTCTGTCACGACTGACCCGACTAATCTTCCCTTGAGCTTCGACCTCAAAGATAGTGGTCATCGCCGAAGCAGTTACTTGCCTCCGCAGGTTCAGGACTCTGAGTTCCTCTCTTGCCTTCTCGATTTCATCTTCCGAGCGAAGTTGGACAGATTCGAGCTGAGGTCTGGTACTCTGTGCTTCCGGAGTCTCGTCCTGAGAAACAGTAAGCTTCTCTTGAT
>CAZZFQ010000038.1:7268-13799 GCA_964653695.1 uncultured Candidatus Bathyarchaeia archaeon
CGAATGTCCTCTCGCTCTTCTCTTTAGAAATAGTGTGATCATCGCTGCCAGACTTATCACGCCTAATGCTGCAACAACAATGATTGCGTAGTCTAGCATTCAATGATCACGCAGATGTGCCTGCTATTCTGAAAGAGCCAATATAATTAGGTTTGTCGCATTGATCTCGTCAAGAAGCCTTGAGTTCTATGAGATCACAAAGCTTCTTTCTTGAAGGTTTCTGTCAATTATCGTGCATCATCCTCTCGCCATTCGTATCTGTATGCTCAATTACTGTGTAGATATCGTCGCCAAAACGTGATCCATATGGAGCCTCGGGCGAGCTACGAATCCGCCAAAGCTGGCCGGACTATTGTTTCCAGTGCTCTTTGCTTGCGGGCTATGGAGAATCCTACTGATGTCTTGAACTTCGGTAGACTTCCTGCTGGTATGTGCAATTTCCAAGACCGGCCTGTCCTCATTGTGTAGATCTTCGAGCTAATTCCGAGCAAGCCCAATAGCGTTCTAGTGTCACTCAGACCGTCCCTGTTGCTTGCGTGGATCTCAATTCGGCGAGGTGAGACCTGAACATATCCTTCTGCGTCAAAATAGCCTCTGAGTAGCGCACCTCTTATCTCGGCAGGCGCCTGAAAGAAGACTTTCGGAACGCGCCAAGTCTTTGCTTTCCATTCTAGTGAAAAATACTTTGACAGGTCCAGAACGACTCTCATCGAGCTCACTTCTAGAATCCATTCTCGTTTTGATCGATAGATCGAGCCGCTGATTCCATACACGTTGTTCAGCAATCTTGACAGATAACGACCCCAATTCAGGTCATTGCCAAGTGAGATTTCGAGTGATCCTCGAAGGTATCGCGATTGGTCCTTGCCACATTTGACTTCGTACCGCCTCCTAATGGCAAAACGCCGCTTGTCTCCCAGCATTGCACCCAGAATCTCTGCTTTCCCAACGGAAATCCAACGCGAAGCGTCCGCTTCTGTTGGAGCCCCGGCCGGGGATTGAACCCGGGACCTGCGACTCTCTCTAGAAGTCATACGAGGTCGCCGCTCTACCACTGAGCCACCGAGGCTCTGTAGGTTGCTGAAGGACCGAAGCACTCATTTAAGGATTCACTGGAGTATAGAAAGTGATCGAAGTGGTTTGAGTTGTCGGATTCTGTTGTTGAGTTGGGTGAAGATCGGGTTCGGGATCTCATAAGCAATCGCTTGGAGAAGGATATGTCTGAGGTCTTGGGGTACGGCGATGATGCGGTCGCTTTTGAGATCTCGAAGGAACAGTTGCTTGTGATGCATACTGACGCGCTGGTCGCGTCGACTGACGTTCCGCCTGGGATGACGGCATATGATGTGGGCAGAAAGGCGGTCGTAATGAATGTGAGCGACTTGCTCGCCAAGGGTGTGAAGCCTCGCTCGGCCATCTTTTGCTGGGGTATCCCTCGCGAATACACGGCCAACATTCTGAGAGAGATATCGGACGGGATGAATCGGACTGCAAGAGAGTGCGGCATCCATGTGACAGGCGGTGATACGGGCGAGTCGGATGATTTCTTTCTTGCCGGAACAGTTTTTGGCATGGTCGATCGTCAAAAGCTACTGCGACGTAGCGCTGTAAAGCCCGGCCAGATAATTGCCTCAACGGGTCCCTTTGGTCTCTCAAGCATAGCGTATAGGATTCTGCTTCAGGGAGCCACAGCAACACCTCAGATACGGGATAAAGCTCTTGAGGCTGCGTACAGGCCCAGACTAAGGTTTTCCGAGGCGAACGCTCTGGCCGAAGCAGGTGTTGCCTCTGCCGGCATCGACAGCAGCGACGGCTTAGCTAGGTCTCTACACTGGCTTGGAAGGATGAGCAGAGTGGGGTTCATTGTGGACAACTTGCCAACAACCGAGGAGGTCAGGCAGTTTGGGCTGATCAATAAGGTGGACTATGTTGACCTTGCGATGTATGAAGGCGGGGAAGAATATGAGCTGATATACGCCATTGACCAAGATAGCTGGACTGCGGCGTTGGACGCAGTCGAAAGAGTCGGAGGGAAGCTCTACAGGATAGGGGTCGCGACGAGCGACCTTCAGATGGTTTTGGATTTGAGAAACATGCCGAAGAGACAGATCCAAGATCTAGGATGGAGACATTTCGCCGGATGGAGCCGGCCTACCTGAGCCTCCTCGACAAGTATTGAACAGCCCGATATTCTGCTAACCTTTCGCTCTTGCACGCGCATGAGTTGCTACCGTCATATTGATCGATCTGACACGTTGGTTTTCACTTTCTTCTATCTCTTCGGCTTAAATACGATGCAAGGCGTTCGTTCTAATGGTTGTATGAATGAGCGAGGGTTACAAGCAGAGATACACGTTTGGCATGGACTTCGGTACAAGCGACTTCAAGTTCGGTCCCATTACCTGTGGAGAAAGCCCAGAGCTCGTTGAGAACCGAGGATACTTCACCGACAAGACCTCGATCATTCAACAAATCAGCGGTCCTGTAAAGGAGCTTATTGTGGGAAAGGACATCCCACTATACCTTGAAGCTAGAGAAGATCTGTCAACCAGACTCGTTTACCCTATGCGAAACGGAATAGTTGGAAAGGATGATGAGCGATCGTGGGCCGTAGTGAAAGAGCTCACACAGTTCGCTCTAGAAGCCTTCAGGCCACCTGAGTCGGAGTTCTCGGGTTTCTACCTGGCGGCGTCCCTCTCCGCTGTGGCACCTCGCTACATGTACGAAAAACTGTTTGAACTATTTCGTGAGACAAACAGCGAATTCGGATCGGTAAGGGCGGCGACAGTGATTTCCCAACCATTCTCAGTCGCGATAGCCCACAAGATTCCTACATGTGTCGTAATAGAATCGGGCCATGGAAACTCTCAGACTTGCCCTATCTCCCGCTACCCCATCAGAGACGCAGTTGTAGCCATCAACCGAGGCGGAGGGGACGGAAACGCGTTGACGGCTGAGATCTTGAAAGACTGCGGCTACGGAGACCTGGCACACGAGGAGTCATTCGTGCGAAAGGTCAAGGAGAATCTTGGGCTGATACCCGCGGATCTCGATGCCGCGATACAACTCGCTAAGAATGATCCCCAGAGATTTCGAGCAACATACCAAGTTCCGGGGACAAGGATAACTGTTGATCTCGCCGAAAAGTCGTGGATGCGTTTTCTCATAGGAGAGTACGTATTTGACCCAAACCACGAACTCTTTCAAAGCTATTTCTCTCGGGGCCTCAGGAAGCCAGGAGATGTAAGGTTTGGTGACACGTTTTTCAGGGGGATGCTAGACTTCGGTGACGCCATCGTTGAGGCTGTGGAACGTTGCCCCACTGAGCTCCAGCCGTACCTGTACAGGCAGATCTTACTTTCTGGAGGAAACTTTGCGTGGACAGCTCCTCCAGAGTTAGGCGACGTAGCCATCGACGCCGCTTCAAAGATACGCTTCCTACTAGAAGAGAAGGGCATCACCGGGACTACGGTACTGATGGCGCAGAGCCCCCAGCTTTCGGTTTGGAGGGGGTGCATAGTCTACGGCTATGCTGTCCCTGCGGATTTCTCGTGGTCTTGGGAAAGATTCGAGGGATGGATGAACTTCTGACGCTGGTATGAGCCGTGACAGAGGTAAAGACAGGGGAACGTTTGGCAGAGTTCTTCGCGTCGAAAGGGCAGAGACCAATTGCTCAAGATACGATGTTGGCAGGTGCAGAAGAGAAGCCTGACCTTGGATTCACAGATGGAAGAACCACAACCTACCTGAAAATCTTCGAAAAGGATGACCTCGGGGAGAGGAACTCATTGTTGCAGGTCGCCCTTAGCGCAATGTCATATCTGCAGGTGGCGAACAGAGCATATCTTGTCCTTCCCAAGGTTCATGCAGCCATAATGGACGCGGCGATCCTGCGCGAAAGAGGCCTTGGACTGATTGTGTACGATTCGAAGGAGGTTGAAGAGGTACTGCCCGCCAGCCTCTTCGAGCATGACGCCAAGAACGCAAAACCAAGTGCAGATCTAGAGAGGCTGAAGAGCAGAATATCCGCTCTTGAGCGAACCGTCGAGACCTTAGCCTCAGAGTTATCAAGAGTGAAGTCCACGAAGCTTGAGCAGCTGGAAGCAAGGAGAACGTATCCAGAGGTTCCTGCCTCAATCGGGCCTCAGAAACCCCAACCTCTACCCTCATTCCTCCAGGATAATCCTTGGCTTGATATTCTGTCTAAGAGAGGAAGAGAGTCTGACCAGATTGCCGGCTAGAACCGCCCTCCATCACACCTCCATTCCGATCCGATCTTTCAAGATAGTTGTAGACACCGAAGATTTGTTCAATCCTGAGCTAACTCTGGAGAAGTTTCGGAGGACCTATGGAGTTGACCCGGAACCACCACGCTTTCGAGTGGTTTCAATAGATGTTGTCACTTGCCCTCAAGACGGCCTTCCGGTCTTGGTAACGGAATGCGGACTATGCCCCGGGTTCATCCGAAGGATGGAGGGAAAGATCAGCTGCAGAAAGGCGTTCAGAACTAGCGAATCAACATGACACCTGAACTGCAGAACTGTAAACTAACTTCTTGAATCCTGCAGGTCAGGCTGGCACGATTCCACTTATCGCGTCGACATGGACTCCTCTTTTCCGAAGCTCGGCCAGAAATGGGTTGATTCCAACGCTGTCACTGGCAATGTGTCCTGTGACGATGAGGTTCCCCACACCATCTGCTCTCAGCTTCTCTAGATCTGACTCAGATATGTGAATGTAGATCACCGTGTTAACACCGTACTTGTAGTATGTCCTCGCTACTTCGTATCCGCCGTTCGTGTATGCAGCGTGCGAGAAGACGGTTCTCCCTGCCCTATTGGACAGCGCACCATGCCTGAGCTTTATCTCAGTGGAAGCTCGTTGAAACTCGGGGATCGTTCCTATCGAGCCTATCAGATCGGCTACGGTGGCATCTCGATTAGTTGAGAGTTGTCTTTGAATCACTTCCGCAACGCGTCTTCTTCCCAGCTCGTCGAGCGGGTTGTGAATATTCAGGAAAGGCATCTTCAGATGCCTCGCGACTGAAGGAACATGATCATAGTTCACTGAGTGTACCTCAACTTCGAGAGCCGAGATCTTCTTCCGAATTGCTTCTCTCGCTTCATCATCTGGAACACCTGCCTCTCTCATCTGGTCTATATGCTTCTCGAAGACCTTCCAACCTTCAAGTCTTGCTCGTCCGCCAGCCGGATGATGAGCAATTACGGCATCATAACCTTGATTCTTGGCGATGACTAGCTCGGCTGATCCAATGTCAATCCCGACCAAGACTCTTCTGAGGCCATCGCCGGGAACGTATATCTCGCTGTCGGCAGGGGTCACTTCGAAGCCTGCCATATCTAGAGCTAGCTTCATGATCTGATCGGTGTTCAATGTGACTCATCTCACGCCTCGTCTATGGCATGATGTGCTTTTTGTCGCTTGTCCTATCAAAAGCGCGGACAACTGTAGTGACAGCTGTCGAATCGATTGGATCGAGAGGGATTCACGAAAAGCATCAAGTATCCAGGCATCGCCTTTCTCTGCAGGACGGAACACTAATGGCTCGGGCGAAAGAACCTAGATGTACTGTCCTACTTACCTTTGACTATGACGCTGAGAGCTGTGAAGCTCGAATGTTTCCTGACAGGCCCGTGAAGCTTTCAAAGGGACAGTTCGGTCCCAGGGTCGGCCTTCCAAGAGTGCTTGGTCTGCTAGACAAGTATGAGATCAAATCTACTTTCTTCGTGCCTGGTTGGACTGCTGATAGGTACCCAGAAAGCGTGAAGGAAATTGTGCGACGGGGGCACGAGGTCGCAGCTCACGGCTACATACATGAGAACTTGGGTGAACTGAGGTCGAAGGAGGACGAAATAGAGATCTTCAGGAAGTCGATCGACACATTGGAGAAGGTGGCGGGTCACAGGCCTGTTGGGTTCAGGGCGCCTCATTGGGAGTTCAGCCAAAACACATTAGCGAATCTGATGATGTTTGGCTTCAAGTATGACAGCAGCCTGATGAACGATGAGAAGCCCTATGTGATCAAACAAGATGGTAAATCAACTGGCATAGTGGAGCTTCCCGTCGAATGGTTTCTTGATGACTGGCCGATCTTTGAGATAGAGCGCAGACCACCTAGCGAAGTCTTCAATATCTGGAGCGAAGAGTTCAAAGCTGTTTACGCAGATAGGATTCCCTACTTCCTACTAACCATGCATCCCGAATGCATAGGAAGAGCCTCAAGAGCCAAAATGTTGGAACATCTCATTGTAACGATCAGGAGAAAACACGGCGTCAGGTTCTCTCGGTGCGTGGATCACGTTGAGAGGTTCATTGGCCAAGCAAGTCACATGTGAGAGGTACTGGAGGCTCTTCTCTAACGTTGTAAATCTCAGCCGGTGCCTACAGCATCCTCTGAATAGTGTTCCCTTTAGGTTTTGACACGATGTTTCAGTTGATCTGGTCTTGAGTCACTAGGCCGCTCTATCTATTCTGGGAGGACACGGAACCCAACTGTTCCTCAGTGATTTC
>CAZZFQ010000039.1:0-13415 GCA_964653695.1 uncultured Candidatus Bathyarchaeia archaeon
GGCTCCCATAGAAGATGGGGTTGATGGAGCAGGAGTGTACGCGCCAAGGCTTCGGTCGAGGCGTTTAGCTCGCTGCCCCCAATCGCTCAAGGTGCTGAGTCTGGAGTGGACTCGCACTCGTGCGAAATTGCAAGGCCTCTGCACGGCTTGAACTGTCTTCACAAGATTCTCCACATGGCACCAACAATTCTGCATATACAGTCGCATATACAGGCCCCCCCATGTGCAAGCTGCTTAAACTGCCTCAGCACAACTCTCTTCAGTAGGTCGAGGACCAGACAAGCTATTCGCTGATTCTCTTCTTTCCTGTGGCTTTTTCGGGAACTATCAGGAAAACCGCTGCCTCATCAACACACTCCTTGAAGTCTATCTTCCTACGCTTTTTGGTAGGATATTTTTCGACGAGGCTCCTTAAGATCTGAAGTTTGGTCTCTCTGTCTTTCGTCTCCTCTATTGTTCCGAAAACCAGTGCGCTCTTGTATTGAGTGATCTCAGGGTTGGCCTCATCGACTTCGAAGCAGACCTGCCGATCCCCGCTGAAGCATTCTACCTTCCGACCTTTAGGTGATGAATGAAAACCAATCTTTCCCTTTTCATATACGTATCCTAATGGGACGACATAAGGCCCTTCATTCGTGGTCATTGCCAAGCGACCGACGATGCTTCTCCTCAGCAGATCCTCGATCTCAGCCTGATCCATTGCGACCGCAACCATACAGATCACCCTAGCGTCTGATCGGTTCTTCAAAGACGGCTCTAGGAATTCTCGGAGGATAGCCTAGATCGAGCAGAAGCGGTACAGATAGCCCGTTCTTGTCAGATTCTCGAAGTCCTTCAACAAACTGCTCGACATCGTTGAATGGAAAGAAGAAGATTAGATCGCTCTTCTCGAACTTGCCATATCTTCTAGCGCCGGAACATGCCGTCACGAGGTTGGGTTTCCCAGAGTTGTGGACGTAGACGGCACCATAAGCGCATGGTATGGCAGCAGGGCCAGTCACAAACTGCATATTGACTCCGTCGTGAAAGATGTAGGCGTGGATGCACCTTGTAGCTTGCCATGCGTTAACGGTCAGAGCAATGATATCGGGTTCCCTTTCCATCTTGCCAAGTGGCCCAGCTATTAGTCCTTTACACTTGGTTCTAGGGAGCTGAGTCTCAAACCATTTTCTAGCATTCTCTTTTTCGGAAACATACGTCGTCTGCCTTTCGACATCCTCATCCGTGACCTCAGCCATCCCGAACACTATTCTCTCATGCGGACAGGAAAGCTCACGTTCCGTTGCGGCATGAAGATAGCCACCTTGCCCAGCTATCTTGAGCATTTGGCAAGAGTATAGGCGTCTTTTGGCTTGGACTATCCCTTCGAACTCTTGTTCGTTGTGAACGAATCTCAATCCTACAGGAAACTCGTCAAGCCTCAACAGTTCGCTTATCGTTCTATCCAAATCATTGCACACTTTCATCGAAGCCACCGAGGAGCCTGGTTGTTTCCTTTTCAATAAATCTCTTTTGAAAATCGTGGAGTTAACAGGCAGCACGTGCCAGCTGTTCCGTGGGGTGGCTCTCTCCATAGTTGGCTGACTCATCTGAATCCTAATCAGTGCCTCTCCTTGAGCTGGCGCTATCGCACATCCCAGGCACGTAGCTGAAAAGCCTATCGACAAAGAGTGCGCTCTGCTTAAAGACCTTCCTTCAAGCGCGTGGCAAATCAGTATTCCTAAAAAAGAGAGGGGAGTTTTGGTCGTATTCTTGCTGATCCATCATGCTGGGGGCAATACCACTTTGATCTTGACAGGTGGTCCCTTGATCTCGTATTCTGCTGTGTTGTAGTTTAGGTGGACTTCTGGACCGCCGTTGAGGGAGTGTATGCCTGTAGATGTGTATTCCTGCTTCTGCTGGGGGTTCAAGCCCGTGTGAACGCGTATATCCAAGGTATACGTGCCAACGGCTGTATCGCCTATCGTCCATGTGACCTTTGTTGCGCTCATCTTGCCTTTCGTGGAGGCTTTCCCGGAGGTTGTGGTTCCGTAGCTTGCAATGAGCTCGTCGAGCACAAGGTCTGCTCCTATGCCATCTGTAACCTTCACACCGGTGAATACTGCATCGACGTAGAGGGTGACGGTCATGCTGAAGTAGACCACCTTTCCAAGCGGCACCTGGCTGGGATCAACTGGAACCTTGGTGCTCCCATCCAGATAATAGCTGTCTGTCAACTGTTTGTCGACACTCAGCACTTTTTGGTAGTACGCTGTAATGGTCGTGTCAGCGGCGATGTTGAAGATCTGCTCGGAATTCTTTGATCCGTTTGTCCAGTGGTGGAATATGTAGAACGCTGAGCTTTCTATGTGAGTTGCTGGAGCAGTGAGGGTCAACTCACCGATTGTGTATGGAATGGTAAACGGTGTTGTGCCGCTTCCTGAGAGGTCTGAGGCATTTGTCCAAGCGATCGTGACCGCTAGACTTGTCGCAGTCAGATCCTCAGCCTTCACAGTCACAGTGTAGCTTGGCTGTGCTCGTGCAATCGGTATTGCAAATGATGCCACGATGGCAAGCACAATCATCAATGACGCTGCTGAATTGATTCTTGTCCTCATTTTCCATCGTGCCTCTATGCTGGGTAGAAGCGAACCTGCAGTAGTTTGTCTGCTCCGTTGAGCAGCCAGAAGTAGCCTGTCTGGTTGAAGAGGTCAATAGGTGTCTGCCAGATCCAGCCTTCCCAGATCAGTGAAGTTCCGTTGTAGAATCCCACCCAGAAGATGTCTGTAACATCTGCCCACTGAGGCTGCTTGCTGTGACCCTTCACTGCAACCGTGCCAAGCTCATAGTACCAAGTGCCGGTATACGGGTCGTATATCCAATTCTCCGGATAGCTTATGCTCGACCCATCCATCGGCTTGCCCAAGGAAACCAAGTACACCTTGAATCTTGTTCCTTCGCCGCTAGGCATCTGGAAGGAGCATTCTCCATCCAAACCGTTCCCGTCGATTACGGCGAATTCACTGCCCAAGGTCATCTTGATCTTGGTGTCTCCATCAAGAGGAACAAATATCGTGTGCCTATCTGGATTGCTGAATCCTCCACTGCCGATCCGCTTCCTGCCGATCAGGTTCAGATTGTAGTGAGGACCTCGAAAGTCAGCTCCAGGCTTTACCGCGTTTGTCTGAATGGACACCGCAGCTGTTGCTAGGCTTGCAAGGGCTACCATGATCGCAACCAATGCAACTGTTTTTGTTCTCATTTTCTTCCTCTCTTGGTCTGTTTTCGCGCCTCATCTAGGCGCTTGGATTGAGTGGCACCGTTCTCGGTATATCAATGTTCCGCAAATGGTACATTATCGTATCAACAATCCGCATGTAACCCGATCCGATCCCTCAGGAAAACGCAGCCCGACGCAGTGCGCGAAGCACTAATTCAGGTGACTGAGATACTCTCACAAGGTGTGTGGGCTGGTTTGCTGGGAGGAAAAAGGCTACTTTGAATCTTGAGACAGAAGACAGGGGCTAGTCCATGATCGCACAAACATGTGAAGTCTGCGTTTAGCGCGCGGTATTATCTGAGAACCTTTCTCACAGGTCTTTCCACTGGAGATTCACCCACCGCAGCTGTGAGATGGAAAGTTATAACTACCCATAGCGCTGTCCTCACGATGTGTTCGAGAATGGCAAAATCAAAATCCTTGACCATCGCTTCGATCATGATCTTTATCGTTGGTTTGACTCTAGTGGCAGTGGGCGTCCTCTATTCTTCCACAGGAACACTCATGCCCTATCACGAGAAATTCATCGGAATGACTCCGTCACAAATACGTGGTTTCAATCCCAGACTGATGGACTTCATTGGTGGCTCAATAAGCCTATTGGGGTTTCTTTTCATCAGCCTTGGAATAGCGAATATAGGCGTATGTATCGCTGGTTTTCGTAAAGGGGAAAGGTCGTCTTGGATAACCATCATGTGTACAGATGTTTTCACATTTATCCCGCTGACCTACGTCACCTACGTAGTAGGAGGATTTGACATACCATTCCCAATTATGTTCACTGTTCTCATTCTTTGGGTAATGGCGATGTGCCTTTCCGCCAAGGAAGCCCTTACTCCAAAATAGAACTCAAACTCTCTCTTTCTTTCTTATGTTGCACTCACACCTGACGCAAACAGCGGGCGATAGCGTGAAGAAATGAATAATAATCGCACGCGTAGAGTGGTTTGGGGGAGGAAAACATGGAAGGCTATCGTATGACTCTCTTTAAGTTTCTAGGGGCTAAGCCTGAGAGAATTCCAGTAGAGACGTATGCAGAGTTTTTTGGCGAGTGGGCAGGTGAGATCTTGGGGTATGCTCTGAGAGCCATGGTTGAAGGGAAAGAGAAGAATGGTCCTGAGATTTTGCAGGATCTGGTAAGACATGTTGGGGAGACGGCGGAGCAGCGTATTCCTATGGTTATGGAGGGGCTTAACATAAAGGAGGAAGACGTGCATGAAAGACCATTTGAGACCTACCAGAAAATGTGGGACTTTTATGATAGGTCCATTGGATGTAAGAAGATCGAGTGGATAAGAGAGGGACCTGATTCCATGATTGAGATAGCTAGGAAATGCTGGCTAATGAAATCTGTTAAGAAATACCCAGAAATATGCAAATACATAATAGACGCCAGTAGCACAGCGGTAAGAGAGAAACTATTCCCTAACTTTGAAATGGAATCTTTAGAAATGGTTCCAAAAGGCAATGCCCCCGACTACTGCAAAGTGCGAGTCAAACTCAAAAGCGCGCGCTTATAACGCTGGCACCAGAATGTCATTTGCAAGAATTCTGATGTTGGCTTTTTCATAGATTACCTGTAGCTCCTCCGGCGCGTAGTCCGAGTAATGTCTGGCTAACACACTTTTCGTAGCCCTGCCCTGAAAAGCATCGATGTAACGATCTTGAACGCCCGATCTATCGATCTCGCCAGCACACCAATCTCTCAAGTCCTTCCGTTGAAGACCCAGTTCTGCCACTAGCGACGTAGCGATGTCCTACCTCTTTCCAGAACTAGCATTGATACCTATGCGTCAATAATCTGGATTGTAAAATCTCTTTGCGAAAAGTTTGAATGAGAGACATTCGAAACCTCTATTGGTCGGCGAGCCGGTGGGCAGCTTCCGAGCCTTCGGTGGCTTGAGGAAACTCCGTCCTCCATGCGGAGGCGTGGTGCTGCAAAGCATCGGATGAGAGTCCGGGCTCTGGCACAGAAAAGGAACCTCCCCGCCAGTATATGCCCATGATGCGGAAACGTTGAGATGGCTGGCGGGCAAGGATGAAAAGCCATCCCACGCGGTGAAAGGGAACATAGACGCCAATGAGCTCCGCACAAGGCGCGGGTATCCCGATTAGACAAATGCTGCCTAAAACAGAAGGCGGGTTATTGCCGGGACGCCGACCAATCTAAGCTCTATTCAATCTCTTGACCAACGTAGACCCTATGAACTTTTACTGTAAGGCAGTGGTCAACACTCAGAAGTAGCTTCTCTGAATCTCCTCG
Source organism: uncultured Candidatus Bathyarchaeia archaeon (assembly GCA_964653695.1). Classification (GTDB taxonomy): domain Archaea; phylum Thermoproteota; class Bathyarchaeia; order 40CM-2-53-6; family JALHTG01; genus JALHTG01. The sequence goes on from CAZZFQ010000039.1 coordinate 5,523, forward strand.
ATCTCTGCCGAATCCCTCGCTGTGGCATAGTCGCGTAGCGGTTCCCGATTAAGTACTAAGAAGGTTGGACCCCACTTGAACAATGATAGAATGCCTGCTGCTCGATTCTTCATCCCCAAGATGCTCAACGCGCCCGCGAGAGCTTCAACTGAGCTCAGTATGCCTGGCTGAGCATAATGCGTCGGATTCGCAGCCAAGAGAATCGGCAACCTTCTTTCGTGCTTGGAGAACTGTCTTTTGAACACGGACTCAGCCTTTTCCCACGAGCAGTCTATTGCGCATATTCCATGCCTGAGGGCGGATTCCCGGTCAATTGGTGAGAGGAATAGGGTTGCGAAAGGGTCTAGGACTATTGCGTAGCGAGATATCATAGATGGCCTACTCACAGGATCAGCGTGGCCAAACCTGAACAGTTTCGCAGAGGTGCATTTCCTTGGATCGTCTTGCTTCATCAAGTAGACGAAGAGTTTAGGAATGTCCTTCTCCAATCGAACCCTACTTCCAAGCCCCTTTAACAAGGAAACAAGTAGCATGTGCCTCAGAAAAGGGTTATATCGAGTTCAAGGACGAACCGTTTCACTGTCACTGAGAGAGTGATGATATGCGGGCAATGGCAGAGAGAGCCGAGATCCCTCGATCAGCAACGGTCGGAATTGAGAACAAGGCAGCTGAGATGAAGCGCGCCGGGATAGAGGTGATCAGCCTAGCCGCCGGGCAACCGGACTTCGTCACGCCTCAGCATATCAGAGAGTACGCAAAGAAGGCACTGGATGAAGGCTACACGTTCTATCCGCCTAGTCAGGGGCTCCCAGAGCTCCGAGAAGCCATATCGGAGAAGGTTTCTAAGCAAAATGGGATAGAGGCCGATCCGAAATCAGAGATAATCGTGACAGTCGGAGGGAAACAAGGTGTCTTCTCAACCATACTTGCGCTAGTCAACCCTACCGATGAGGTCATTATTGCCGACCCGAGCTGGGTGACCTACGACCCATGCATCAAACTTGCTGGCGGCAAAGTCGTGCCTGTTCCGGTTCGCGAGCAAGATCAATTTCGTCTCATGCCAGACGCCATATCGAAGGCAGTCACAGCGAAGACCAAGCTAGTCATCATAAACTCGCCCAACAATCCAACCGGCAGCGTCCTAAGGAGAGAAGACGTGAACGGAATAGCAGAAATCGCATCCGACAAAGACCTGTTTGTTCTCTCCGACGAGATCTATGAGTATCTCGTGTACGACAATTTGAGGCACTATAGCATGGCCTCTCTGCCTGGAATGAGGGAGAGAACAGTAACCGTCAATGGCTTCTCGAAAGCCTACTCGATGACAGGATGGAGACTCGGGTATCTTGTTGGGCCGAAGGAGATTGTACAACACATCTTGGCGATCCACGAGCATTCGGTAACCGGGCCTGCATCATTCGCTCAGAAGGCTGCGGCAGAGGCATTGAACGATCCAAGATCAGAGCAATCCATCGAGACAATGGTCACTGAGTTCGCGAAGAGAAGGAATGTTATTGTTGAAGGCTTGAACAAGATTCCAGGTGTTTCATGTCTCAAGCCGAGTGGGGCCTTCTACGCCTTCGCCAACATCAGCGCATTGAAAAAGAGTTCGATGGATGTAGCCAGTCATCTGCTGGAGAAAGGTCGCGTCGCTACGGTTCCAGGCGCAGCATTTGGAAAGCAGGGAGAAGGATTTCTTAGACTGAGCTTCGCGAACTCGAAGGAGAACATCGAGAAAGCTTTGAACCGAATGAAGGAAGCTCTGAAAGAGCTATAGTTCCGCAGCGGATCTTGCTTCCGGCACTTCCTTCCTACCCCTTGAGCCTTTTGTGAGACATAGGGTCATTCATCACCATTGGGATCTTCTCGATCAGGTCCGTTGCGATCATGTGATATCCTTTTTCAGATCGGACGAAATCTCCCGCTGCTCCGTTAATGAAGGCACCTGCACATGACGCGGAAAAAGGATCGTGCCCTTGAGACAGTAAGGCGCCAACTATGCCTGAGAGAACATCGCCTGTCCCGCCAACAGTCATGGCTGGATTCCCTGTCCTGTTAAGTTTCCATTTGACGCCATCTGAGACTATGTCGACATGAGACTTCAACAAGACGATGCAATTGACTTCACGTGCTAGATTTCGGACATCCTCGATTCGATCCTCCATCTCTAAGGACGGTTCTTTTCCCGAGATGGCTTTGAATTCGCCTGAGTGAGGAGTCAACACGGCAGAGGTTTCGATCTTCCGTCGATGTTGACCATAAGCTTTGAGGGCGTCTGCATCGAGTAAAACGGGAAGCTTGTGACGTTCTAGTATGTCCAGAAGCTCCATCACAGCCGAAACCGTGTCTAGATGGACACCAAGACCTGGCCCCACCACCACCCCCGTAGCCCTCTCAAGCCAGACCTCGACCTCCTTGAGATTCTCAGAAGAGATGTGATCACCCTTTAGCTTAATCGCGATGAGGTTTGGTGAGAAGGACGAGACAACTTTGGCAGTCTTCTCTGGTGCCGCGACATAAGCCAGGTCAACCCCTGTCCGGAGGGCTGCTAGCGCCACATAGCTTGGAGCGCCAGTGTAGGTCTCGCTTCCGCCTAGGATCAGAAGTCGTCCAAAGTCTCCCTTATGCGATTCTGGAGGGCGCTCGCTCACAACTAGGCTCACGTCCCCTGGGCCCGTAAACAGCTCAGCCTCAGGAGGAATTCCAACTGAAGCAACTCTCAGTTCACCAACATATTTCTTTGCTCTCGCCAATCCAGTCTTCTCTTTGTGAAATGTGATCGTAAGATCTGCCTTGACTGCTTCCCCCTCAGTCTCACCGGAATCTGCGTCAACTCCTGTGGGAATATCAACAGCGACCTTGAAGCTCTTCGATTCATTGATCGCCTTCACAGCCTGAAGGATAGGCGGTCTAGGCGCCCCTCTAGCCCCAGTCCCCAGAAGAGCGTCCACTGTAACCTCACAGTCTTCGATTCCGATGAGAGAAGAATCATAGGCTACGTTCACTTGTATGGATCTCTGCATCTCCTTGACGGCTTTCCAGTTTGAGATGACAACCTCATCTCGGATATTGTCCTCGTTTCCAACAAGCACAAGTGACACGGCATAACCAAGTGACGCTAGATGCCTTGCTACGACCATCCCGTCGCCCCCATTCTTCCCAGTCCCACTGTAGACAACGACTCGGGAAGGAGGACTGAATCGAGAGGCTATCTCTGAGGCTACTGCTCGGCCAGCGTTCTCCATCAGCTGCAAGGTTGAGACGCCGAGATACTCGCTGTTAAGCTCAATCGCCCTCATCTCCCTTGCCGATAATCGTTCCTTCCTTGAGCTCATCGCCTCCGTCACCCTGAGAACCCGACGCACAGAACAGCCCTAAAGGTTGCCCCACCAGTTGGATAAGGATTCCGTACTCAAAGACCAGACACGAGTCTAACCATGGTGAAGATCGAGTAGAACAGGATATCGCCGATAACCAGCGATGCAACGAAGCCGAAGGAGATGAAAACCAACATGGGCAGACCGGGGGTTACCCACACGCGATCCGGAATAGCACCATTTGAGATATACTTCTCAAGGCGGTTTACCACTGCGTCTCGATCCGCCTCGGCTCCGACGAAGAGCGTAATCATCCTGAGAGGTGTGCCGTCAGACTCGTCCACATCCTCAATTGGAATCAGGTGTACTCCTTTCTTGAGTTCACCAAGCTTGACTTTGTACGCTGAAAACAGGACTAGAAGCTTTTTCATGAAATGCTCTCTTTCGAATCCTTCGAAAAAGGGTTGCCCGGCATGAAGTTTCCAGCTCAGGTTCTGGGCGATGACGTAGGCGATGCTGACGAGAGATATGAGAAAAGAGTTGGTGAGGACAATAAAAGGAAAGAACGGGTGAAGGTATCCGAGGATCGGGCGAAACATATCTGGGAAGAGAGGCATAGCCACGCCTAGACAGATCATGGCTTTTGCGTCGGCTCCGCCGAAGAATCCGACTTCAAAGATAGCCAGCGATACTATGATTGAAAGAGCTATTGAGATCCCATAGAGAAGGATTAGACCTGGCGAGATGTAGGCCCTGATCGCCGTGATGATGGCGACTATGGGAAGACACGCAGCCCAAAGCTTGTTGGATACCTCGCGGGTCTTCAAATCGCTCCACGAGCCCAGAACAAGGAAGGCAATGCACACCACTGTTGATAGCGAGTCTAGGTATGCGATCACTGAGCGTCGACCGTATTGAACGTGCGCTGGAACTCTCTTAAGGCTAATCGTCTGTGAAGACTCACCTGCGTGATCTCCTCATTGTCCCTACCGAGTAAGGAAAACTTGAATCGTGAGCCTAATATGAGTCCTATGCGTCAACAGGGGACCGAGGCACATTGACATCGAAGCGCAGGAGATCCGCATCCCTTGAAGTTGCAGTTTCCGCGACATGCGCTGCCCTGTATGCCATGGGATCCTATCTTACTGCGTTCACATCGTCCCCTTGGGGATCAGGCCAGTTCAGGCCGGCCGTCGTGATACCGGCAGTCTTCTCCACCCTCTTCGGGCCATTGGTTGGGGGCTTTGGGGCGGCCATAGGAACATTGATTGCAGACTCGGCAAAATACGGACAGATCTACATCCGCAGCCTCGTATCAGCGGTTCCAGGGAACTTCATAGGGTTCTACATGTTCGGGTGGTTCATGAAAAGAAGATTCAGCTGGGAAAACTACGTCAAGGCTTCAGAGACTACTCTACTCGTTTCGAACGCAGCCGTCGCTTTTCTCTACGTGTACTTCCGCACCTTTGTAGATGCTTCCTATCCTGTGGCCTTCAGAGACGCTTGGATCTACGTGTCACTAGGCCTGATCGCTTGGTGGTACGTTACGATGCTTCCGTTCGTACTGATCATAGGGCCTCCTTTGATTCGAGCAATCGCCTCAGCCTTCCCTGGGCTGGTTTCTGAAGAAGTAAAATTCTCGACTATGAAGAGAGAAGTACCTAGGAAAAGCTTCTCTCTTGCCATGATCCTTCCCGGCATGCTCATGCTACTGATCGGAGTGGCAATAACGCTTGCCAATCCCGAGCAAATGTACGCACTAAAACTCGCATATGGACAATCGTACAATGTCATACTTGCGGGTATGCAGGTAATGTTCTTGGGGAGCGGAGCCATTCTCTTGGCTCTGGGCATAGTGGCTCTTGCAACAGGAAGACTGATCACAAGATCAAAATGAAATGAGGAGATCTCCTAGGAACAGGTGCCATAAATCCAAAGTCTTTTTACCTCCTAGGGATCTAACCTATCGGACTGGGTGGACTCTGAAAGATGCCTGCAGCATTTGTCTTGATAAACGCTGAGATCGGCTCTGAAGACGAAGTCCTGAAGGAACTCAGAAAGATGGACAATGTCAAGGAGGCCTATGTCGTCTACGGGGTCTATGACATCGTAGCCAAGGTCGAAGCAGAAACAATGGATAAGCTCAAGGAAGTTGTAACTTGGAAGGTGCGTAGGCTCAACAAGGTTAGATCTACTCTGACGATGATAGTCGTCGAAGGAAGCTAGGCTCTCCCTTTTTGTTCAGCCTTTTCTATAAGACCTGCAGCCGAGATATTCAGGGGACCTCGGCGATGAATCCAGTATTGCATATAGGTGTTGACGATACAGACTCGCCGAGGATGGGATGCACCACCTATGTTGCAGCACTAATTGTCGACGAGCTGGAGAGACTAGGCTGCACTTTCGTTGACTATCCAAATCTGATAAGGTTGAACCCGAACGTTCCGTGGAAGACCAGAGGAAACGGGGCAGTTTGCCTAAGGTTCACGTGTGACGAGAAGAAGATCAGTTCAGTTATGAGAAGTGTTGTTAGGATAGTGAAAGGCAACTCTGACATGACCCATAGAAGAACAGATCCAGCCATCGCCTGTCTGAGAGGCGACATTCCCGCCGAGTTGACCATGTTCTCGAAGAAGGTTATTCGCAGCATCGCCTCAGTCAAGGAGGCTGAGAAGATTGCGAAGAGATTCAAGATCTACTGCATCCGCCTCAAGGGAAGAAAGGGAATAATCGGAGCGATCGCTGCAATTGGAGAGGCATTGCAAGGGGACCACACCTCTGAACTGATTGCGTACAGAGTTCCAAAGAACAGATCGTCTCCCAGAACGGTTGACAAAGAGTCGGTGCTCAGGATGGACAGAGAAACGCGGCCCCTGACCTTCAACAACCTTGATCCAGAAACAGGCAGAATTCTGATAACCCCACGGGGAAGAGACCCAATACTCTACGGGATCCGTGGAGAAAGCCCAGAAGCTGTCCTTCGAGGCCACGGGATTGTCAAAGCTAATGAAAGTGTTGAACGGTGGGTGATCTTCCGAACGAACCATGGAACAGACGACCATCTATCTAGGATCCCACGTATCGTGGAGGTTTCTTCGTATCAACCTGTCATTGTTATCGGCAGAGTTTCTACGATGCCCGTCACGATTCCGGGAGGGCACGTGATACTGCGGTTGAGCGACGACTCAGGCGCGATTGATTGCGCAGCGTATGAGCCAACCGGAAGCTTCAGAGACATTGTCAGAAAGCTAGTAGTAGGAGATCTTGTTGAAGCCCATGGCGGGATCAGAAGAGGCACGGGGATCCACTCGCGTACTTTGAATTTAGAAAAGGTCAAGGTTTTGGACCTAGCGCAAGACATCCGATTCGAGAATCCTCGTTGCTCGAAGTGCGGCAGTAGAATGGAGTCTGCTGGGAGGAGACAAGGCTTCAGATGTCGAAAATGCAAAATGGAAGATCCTTATGCTCGCAAGATTCATGTTGCGGTCGAGAGGACACTGGCTCCAGGAATGTACATACCGCCTCCGAGGGCTCACAGGCACCTCACGAAGCCTATCTCAAGATACGGGAAAGAGAAGACAAGCGTAGGCTTCTCTCTCATAGAACCTTGGCACTCGCCGTGAGTCGAAGGATCATACCTTGATCTCAGAAACTTTCCCCAGGAAAGAGAGCAGAGCCCCAACACTTGCATCATCGGATCTCGGTTCGCCCAGTGAACCGACCATCAGCATAGCTGGCAGATCATGAAGCCGAGATAGCCCTAGGAACATGCTCGGAACCAGGGGCAAAGCTACGTCCTTTAGAACCAGCGCACCTTGGCCCTGTGCCCTTCGAACTAGCTCAGGCCTAGTGGCCGCAACTCGAATGCCTTTTTCTTCGGTCTCTCCAACAACAATTCCGTCAAGAACGTAGGTCACATAAACACCCAAGCCCTTCGAAAATTCTACAAGCTCATTGAATGTTGAGTACCGGGCTTCAGGGTCCTCGGATGCCACTCTTGCCACTCCACTAAGGATCACCACATTCGGATCCGCTGAAGATGTCTCATGAAGGGTCCATCGAGGAAGCCTACAGAGCCCGTTGTCACCGACAAAGGCCAGATCTGGGAACCACTCACTGTAGTATTCGGCGAATCTTTTGGCGCCAAGGGTGTTGACAAGCTTCTTCGCACATTGGTATCCCAAATCAGTGTTGCCCCGAAGACCGACGACCATCAAAGGCTTTGAAAGAGAGGGAACATAGTGCTGATCAAAGAAGCCAGTCAAATGAAAACGCGACCTACCGCTCTCGGAGCATTTACCCCGGAAACTAGCCTAACCTGAATGAAAATGTATCGATATCTCATGTTGCCTTGACGGATTCCTCAGTTTGGCCCTTAGAAGACCAGTTCAATAGGGAGACAAGCGTGGTAGCGGGGGGTGGACATTCGGACCAAGTACGCCTTTCGAACCACCGCTTGAGCGCTCAAACGCCTTGAGCGAATCTCAGGGTTATGAGCCGTCCGCCTCTTGTCTGCGGGTTAAACCTGGCTACCCCACCCCGCTACACGGGTTAGATAGCCAAGAGGTCATCCTCT
>CAZZFQ010000040.1:0-12993 GCA_964653695.1 uncultured Candidatus Bathyarchaeia archaeon
ACGGGCCTTCGCGGCTTAGATAGTGGTCCATCCTCCAGCCTTGCCTATACAGTTCAGGTGGTTTTCGCAGCTTGACAGACTACGTGTACGTAGCCCAGATACTGAAGGGAGGCATGGAGTCCAAAGGTGTCAAGATCAGAGGATGGCTCCACGGCAAGAGATCTGGCGGAGGAATACAGTTCCTACTAGTTCGAGATGGGTCTGGCATTATCCAGTGTACCGCGAAAAAAGATCAAGTCAAAGGAGAGGTTTTCAAGGAAGTTGAAGAACTTCCGCCTGAATCTGTTCTTGAGGTTTCTGGTGTTGTACAGCGAGACACCCGGTCTCCAAGAGGATTCGAGATCTCGCTACGAGACGTCAAAGTGATTCACAGGCCGACTGAAGAGTTTCCGATAGCGAGAAAACGCCATGGACCTGATTTTCTGTTGGACCACCGGCATCTTTGGATTAGAAGCGAAAAGATGCAGACAATAATGAGAATAAGGGCAGAGATGCTTGACGCAGCAAGGACCTGGCTGAAATCGCACGGATATACTGAGGTTCAGATGCCCACTCTCATCACAGCAGCAGTTGAAGGGGGCTCCACGCTCTTTGAGGTAAAGTACTTCGACGAAAAGGCGTATCTAACGCAGAGCTGGCAACTCTACGCGGAGGCCGTGATTTCAAGCTTAGGGAAAATATACACCGTTGCCCCTTCTTTCAGGGCTGAGAGATCCAGGACTAGAAGACATCTGACCGAATACTGGCATCTAGAGGTGGAGGCGCCATGGATCGACTTGGACGGGATAATGAAAGTAGAAGAAGAACTTCTATCAAGCATATGCCAGAGTCTCGCAGAGAGAACCGAGGGAGAGCTGCGAACAATCGGGCGAGACCCAGATTACCTAAAAAGAGTAGGTCCACCATTTCCGAAGCTGCCTTACGACAAGGCGGTTGAGATCTTGAGAGACGAAGGCGTCGATATCCAATGGGGGGCTGACTTCGGATGGAGAGAAGAGAAGAAGCTGGCTGTCAAGTTTGAGAAGCCTTTCTTCGTCACTCACTTTCCGAAAGGAGTCAAAGCGTTCTATCACATGCCTGATCCTTCCAGGCCCGAAGTCACGTTGTCAGCTGACCTCCTCGCACCTGAAGGTTATGGCGAAATAACTGGAGGAGGCCAAAGAATACACGACCTAGACCAGCTCCTCAAGAGAATCGAAGAAGAACATCTAGACTACAAAGCATATGAATGGTACGTCGATCTGAGGAAATATGGTACAGTCCCGCACTCAGGGTTTGGGATGGGAGTTGAAAGGACGCTGTCTTGGATCTGCAAGCTGAAGCATATCAGAGACGCCATTCCATTTCCGAGGCTCATCAGCAGAATCTATCCGTAACGTCGACTTAGCATGTCCAGGCTACAAAGCCAGACGGAACGCCTCACCAAAATCGAGCCAGCAATTGAGAACCCGCATCAAGCAGATGCCATCTGACTCTCATCCTTGAAGCCTGCTCGGTACTCCTCATAGCATCCTTCCTTCATTAGGTAGAGACCATACTTCACAAGAGCAACCATGGATCTCGCCGCGTCTTCAGGCGAGGAGTATGACGGTATTCCTTGCTTGTCAAATCTCGATCTGACGTACATAGCCATCTCTGTCTCACCGATATCACATGCTACCACAGGCTTTGCGTATCCTCTGACGACGGAGGCTATTCTATCGACAAAGTCCTCTCTCAAACCAGGCACGTGATGAAGCCCGATCACGATCAGCCCGTGCACAGCCGGATCGTCAAGTAGAATCCCAGTCGCCACTTCAAACATGTCAGAAGAGGCAGACCCTGTCAGATCAACTGGGTTCAGGTTTGTTGCAAACCTAGGTATCTTCTGTTCATCCTTGAGCTTCTCGAACTTCTCGACAGTCTCATTGGAGAGCTTCCTGATACTGATTCCTCTCAGTTCGCACTCGTCCGAAGCCATCACTCCAGGTCCTCCCGCATCGGTGAGTATGGCGATTCCATCTCCTGGCGCTGGAGGCTGGGCTGAGAAAGCCTTTCCAGTATGAAAGAAATCGTCCATGTCCCGAGCCCTAATTATGCCTGCCTGGGCAAATGCACTTTCGTAGACGCTGTCGGTTCCGCTCAGTGCACCTGTGTGGGAGGCAGCTGCTCTCGCCCCTGAACTTGTCCTTCCCGCCTTAAGAGCGATGATAGGCTTCCGTTTCGTTACTTCTTTGGCAACGCGAAGGAACTCTCTTCCCGAGGCTATTCCCTCGGCATACAGAAGAATGACTCTTGTCTGATTGTCTTCCTTCAGGTATGCCAGTACCTCAGGCTCACTGACATCTGCCTTGTTTCCGAAACTTACGAACTTGCTGATCCCCATCTCTCGACCGGTGAGATAATCCAAGGCAGAGGCCCCGAACGCTCCGCTTTGACTGACAACGGCCATGTTGCCTGGCACCGGTCTCGGAGTCGCAACAACCTCGTCTCCGCTCTGAAGTACTTTCGTTTCAGGCAAGAATAGCATATCCACACCGGAACGTGAATCGTAGACTCCCAGACAGTTTGGTCCCAACAGTCGGATGCTTGCATTCTTCGCGATATCCTTGACTTCTTCCTCTAGAGCAGTGTTGCCGATCTCTCCAAAGCCCGCAGATATTATCACAGCTGCTTTGACCTTTTCGGCGGCAGCTTGCCTCATTACTTCAGGAACGGATTCGGCTGGAATCACAACTACTACCGTGTCTATGGGATCGATGACATGCGTGAGAGAAGGATAGCACTTGTATGATAAGATCTGGTCTTCATTCGGGTTAATGGGGTAGAGCTCTCCCTTGAAAACGCCTCTAGTCCTGTTTACAACGAAGTTCTTGAAGATGATGTGTCCGGCCTTGGATACGTTTCGTGAGGCCCCGACTACGGCAACTGAACGAGGGTTGAAAAAAGCCCCTATTTGTGTGATATGCGACTCCAAACTGCAACCCAACAGATAGGACTGAGCGATGTCAGGTTAAGCTTTTCCGACCCGTTACGGCAAATTTCATCCTATTGTAGAGAACGTTGTGTCTGATAGATGCATAGAACTGTCAGTTGATATGCTACGGCTCGCTCAGCGGTGGCAGCATCCTCGAAGACGGCGACAGGGCGGTCTTCTGTTCCTCTAGTTGCCAGAGGTTAGAAGACGAAATCAGATGTGTTTCTCATACTTGTGCTTCGATTTTCTTCAGTTGCTTCCTGTACATTTCCAGTATCTCAATCGAAGTGTTCGCATCTTCAGGCGCCTTGTCTGTTCGGTAGTTTCCTGTGAATCTCGGGAACCGAATCGCAAGTCCACTGTTCTGTCTTATTGCGTTCTGCTCGCAGGTGTGAACTGGGCTTAGAGTGATCTCTGCGCCCATGATCTCCAGGACTAGGGAGGGGGTGAACGATATGTCAGGGTTGATCTTTGATCTGACCCGTGCATGTACATGACCTATAATATGCGGCTTAAGAAGGCCAGGGAGTTTTTTCAGATCTTCATCTGTGAAGCCTGTGCCGCACTTGCACACTGTTTCGAATATGTCTTCTCGCTCGTTGTAGGAGGCGAGTAGGAGTGCCCCATACGTTCCTGCTCTTTTCCCACGTCCAGCAAACGCGCCTACGACAGTCAAATCAACAGTATCAGTCATCTCAGACTTGTATTCGCGCTTGTACTTGATCCAATGAAAGCCTCTGGCACCTGCCCTGTAAACTGAGTCAGAGCCAATAGACTTGACCATGATTCCTTCGCATCCATCAGCTATGGCCTGATCCATGTAGCGGTCAAGGTCTTCCGGGCTGGTTGCAACTATCTGCTGCGCGATCTTGACATGTTCGGTCTCCTTGACTGCCTTCACGAGAGCCTTCCTTCTTTCAAGATAGGTCACCTGTGTCCGGTCTTTGCCGTTAAGGTAGAGGATGTCGAACATGAAGAGTGAGACTGGAACCTCTTCAGCCATCTCCTTGACATCATACTTTCTTCCCCTTCGCTGAGAGATCACCTGAAAAGGCAGCATCTCTCCTGTATTTGCATCCACTGCGACGCATTCCCCCTCCATTATCGCGTCTTCCGCTTTGAAGGACTCGTCTATGTATTTCGCGACATCTGGGAACTGGCTTGTTACGTTTTCCAGTCTTCTTGAGAAGAGCAAAGTCTTCTTGGCTGTGACATGAGCTTGAATTCTCAGTCCATCGTACTTATACTCCGCGGCAGCTTCGCCCCCTACCTTATCCAGGATTTCCTTTGATTCTGAAAGCCTCTCCGCAAGCATAGGTCGAATCGGCCTCCCGATGGCTATCTTGAACCGCTCGATTTCGTGAAGACCTCCGATCGCGGCCGCTTTGGCTACGTAGCCAAGGTCAGATGAAAGGTTGTACGCTCTCTCGAAGGCCTCACGTGCGTTCTTTTCACCTGCGTAGGCAACTGCGAGAGCGTCAAGGATAGTCATGTCCGCGATTCCAAGTCTCAACTGCCCCACTGCAGTCCTGAGGACGTACTTTGCCTCCTTCCCTGAGGCGTTGGCTAACAGACCGCAGAGGAGCCGAATCTTCAGGTCTATTGATCCCGGACCTGTTGCCCGAGAGATCTTGTCAAAAGTCTCATAGACTTTCTTAACTGTAAGTACCTCTGAGATGAGTGTTGTCTGAGGCTTGAGTGACGAGAATCTCTCGGCGGTGATGCCTATGTCGCCTGTTTTTTTGTAATTCTCTTCAATAAGGTGCTCCGCTTTCCCAGAGACTTCTGCGATCGCCCTTATCCCAAGCTTATCTGCGACGCCGAGCTCAACGCCTAAGTAGTCAGGATAGATAACGCCCGTTGTGAGGTAGATCACCTTGTCTATTTCTTCTTTCGGGGTTTCCTTGATGAGTTGAACAAGTAGGTCTGTCATCTCAAGCCTTTTCGTAGTGGCCTCTATTTGGTCATAGATTTCGACAATCTTTGAGTATCTCATTAGTCGTCTATTCCGTCCCTGATGACCAATTGTATTGCCTCGTCCAGTGTCTTCTCAAGTTTGCCTACGTGAACGTTTCGTAGTGTAGGACTTTCTCAAGACTGATTCTTGAAGGCCGGTCTGGGGGCTTAGCAGGTCGCCCGATCGGTATGATCGCTACCGGTCTTGCTTCCGGTGGAGCTTGAATCGTGCGAGCTGCTTGGGTCTCGTCAAATGCGCCTACCCAGCAAGAACCATACCCCAAAGCGTACGAAGCCAATAGCATATTCTGAATCGCGGCCGCAGTATCCTGAAGGCTATAAAGGCTTACCCCCCGACTGCGGTATCTCCTCGCAGAGCGCGCTGTATTCGCGCATACAACAATAACAATTGGGGCTTCCGCGATGAAGTCCTGTCCGTATGCAGCCTCAGCCAAGGCCGCTTTTCTACTGTAATCTCGTATCACCACGAACTCCCACGATTGAAGGTTTCCGGCGCTTGGAGCACAGATCGCCGCCTGCAAGATTCCTTTCAGATCTTGCTCGGGAACCTCCTCTCCTCTGTAGCTCCTTACGCTTCTTCTTCCTCGAATAGCTTCAAACAGTTCCATGCTCTATCAGAGATCCAAAACGGATCTTTTGGAAATAAGCCTTGACATGAAACATGGGATTGTGTTCAGACCTGGCTTTTCTTCTTCTTTGTTATTGCCTTGCGTCTGACAGCTACGTAGGCTCCTAAAACAGCTACGCCGAAAGCAATAAGAATCATAGTCGTTGTGCTTGCGCCCTGCGTTGCTTGGTAATCCGGTGAGATTGCGATGGGTTTCATTGACTCTTTCTCCTCGATGTATACTACTGTATGCTTCAGTTCCTCTGCGTCGCGATTTGCTTCCGATACGTAGTCCGTGACAAGATAGTTGTTTGACATTACCGTGCTAAGCGTCTGGATGGCAGCTCCTTGTATCGCTAGGAAGGGATACTCTTTCGAGTATCCCAATGTCATATCCACAGGAATCCAGCCCCAAGGAGGTACATAGATCATGGCCCAAGCATGCCAGCCTATTCGATCCGACTTGGATGAAAGATGTCCGTCAAATCTTGATTCCTTGCTGATCTTTGCGGGTAAGTAGACGCAGCCAGACTGCAAATACGCCGGGATGCCGAGTGTTCTGCACATGGATATGATCAGATTGGCTTGCTCGTCACAGTCGCCTTCGAGGGAGCTGAGTGTCTCATTAGGCGGTAAGATTCTGTCCTTTGTCACAGCAGGGTACTTGATGTTCTGCCCAACCCAAATGACCAGTTGCATGACAGCTCTAAGGACGTTGCTTTCATTTTGAGCCAACCTGTAAGCGAGTTCCCTGACTGACCTCCAGGACGAACTTGGATCGTCGATTCTCCATGGACCAGCAGAGACACAGTACTTTTCAACAAGTTCCTTCGGTATCTCTTGCTTTCTACCGCTAGACGAATAGTCCAGCTCAGGGTTCCATTCGAGTTGTCTTGTGGCTGACAACTGCAATTGGGCTATAAAACTAACCTCTACTGTAATACTCTGTCCCGCTTGAAGAGTTTGCTCCACTTGAAAGATGCCTATTTGGTTTCCGTCCCGATCTTGATCGATTCTAATGTCATGGCTTCGCGATGACAATCTGACCGTTTGCCAAGTGCCGTTAGGGAAAAGGAAGATTGTGGGATTCGTTAGCCCGTTGCTCGTCAGGCGGATGACGGATGATCCTTTGTTGGTGATTGTCGTCGAGAACGAAAGGTCATATTCAACGTAATAGCCGGTAGACGTGAGCGGGCTCGGGATTGTTGCTGCAAAGCTGGTGAACGCTACGAGAAGAAGAGATGCGACATAGATCAGCTTCATCTAGGTAAATCCCCGCTCAAGATAGTGCTGGATCACCGGTAAGATTCACTTGAGACTAGTCGCTAAGTTCTCTAGTGGATACTAGTCGAGCTTGCTTCCGCATCTGGTGCAGAACTTGCCAAAGGGAGGCCTCTGAGCTCCACATGAGGTACAGAACAGAGGAGCATAGGCTCCTTGTGCGCCTGCCGCCAGTCGCAACGATCTTTCTAGCTTCTTGATCCTTCTTAGCATTAGCATATATGCCGACGCAAGGGCCAAGATTCCTGCCAAGACACAGATCAGAACTACCTTATCCCACGTGAGATCGAAGAGTCGATCCTCTTCGACGCGGATAAATCCTCCTAGTCCGACATATGGATAGACCGTTCCCTCAGATGATTTCGGCGCGTCATTTGTATATTCGGCGTACTCCGGCACATAGTACCAAGGATATGGAGCTAGTCCCACTCCAATCATGTCAAGGCTTGATCTGTCCGGCACGGTCACATCAAGCCTTGTCCAACCTACCTTCGGGAAATACACAACGCACCAAGCATGTCTTCCTACCGCGCTAAGCTTTCCGTCAGAGTCTTCAAGGATTAAGCCAGACTCCTTGATGCAAGGGATACCGAAGCCTCTCATCACAGCCGTAAACACGTCGGCGAAATGCCTGCATACGCCAAAGTGACGACCCAGAAGGGTCTGCTTCAAGACCTCACTCGCCTTGACTCTACTCGACGGATAGTCGAACTCGTAGGGGTAGCTGTACATCATGTGTTCCGAAAACCAAACCAACGCTCCTCTGACAATATCATAGACATTAGTTGATCCACCAGTTCTTTGGCGGACGTCCTGAATGACCGCTTGAACCTCGGTGCTCGAATAGTCCCAGTAATAGGAATGGTTCAAGTATTTTGCAAGATCCTTCGCCGAGAGGTATGAACTCAGGTCAGCAACCTTCCCTACTGCTGAGGCAGTCAGAGACGAAGGTGAGAAAGACGACACGTCGACTCTCACATTGAAGTCAACATGCAGCACGTCGTTGGGAGCTGCCTTTTCAAATCTCCATCCGAAGGCCTGGATGGCGTCGAAGCTGTTCTTCGATACGAGCTGTCCTTGACAGTCCATATCGGCCACTCCTGCCACTCTAGGGCTGCTTGACTGAAACGTCACTCTTGACCAGTTCGTATTTCTGAAACTCCAAACAAAATCAACATCATGTCCGACCGAGTAGTTTGACTTAAAGAAGAGTGAGTAGCGCACAACAGCTGTTCGTGAGTAAATTAACGTCTGCGGAGCTGTTGTAGCTGAAGACGACGTAACAACTAGCCCGATGACTGTTAGGAGGATACATGAAACGGAAATCGCGCTTCTCATCCTGATGACTCTCGACACTTTCATGGATGAAGATTAGTGGCAAATTAAGTATTACTGACACCCTTTAGACGATCTTTTTCTCTGGAAGAGCCCAAGTTGCCAATTAGGTTCTCGACGATGTTAACCATGGTTGGCCCTACACAACCGATTTAAGTGAAGGTCGATGAGATTAAGTCGAATTGTGGAGGATGATCAGTTGTATCTCGTGGGGGAGGCGCTTGTAGGCAAAGCTCCCGAGCTTGCACATATTGATTTGATTGTAGGCGACAAGGATGGCCCAGTCGGACAGGCGTTCGCGGTAGGGCTTTCTAGCGTTTCTGCAGGTCATACGCCTCTCCTCGCCGTTATTCGCCCTAACCTGCCTCCAAAGCCGTCCACCTTGATAGTTCCGAAAGTGACAGTCAAGGACATGGACCAAGCGTCGAAGATCTTTGGGCCTGCGCAGGCGGCTGTGGCCAAGGCGATTGCCGATGCAGCAGATGAAGGCATCATTCCTCGTGAAAAGGTTGATGATCTTGTGATCGTATGTAGTGTCTTCGTGCACCCCGAAGCCAAGGACTATAGAAAGATCTACCAGTACAACTACGGAGCTACACGACTTGCGCTGACAAGAGCTTTCCAAAGGTATCCTAGCCTTGAAAAGCTAATGTATGACAAGGATAGAGCTACACACCCAGTGATGGGATTCAGAGTGCCTAGGCTGTGGATGCCTCCGTATCTACAGATCGCTCTTGACATACCTGACATAGCCAGAACCAAAGCGATCTTAGGCGCTCTGCCTCGGAGCGACAGAATCATTCTTGAAGCCGGCACTCCTCTCATTAAGAAGTACGGAGCCCGTGTCATCCACGATCTCCGTGAGATCGCAAGAGATGTCTTTATCATAGCTGACCTGAAGACGCTTGATGTGGGCCAGGTCGAGGTTGATCTGGCTTACGAGGAGACCGCAGATGCAGTGGTGGCTTCTGGCCTGGCCTCAAAGGAAACTCTTGACAAGTTCATTTATGAGGCAAAGCGTCTGGGCATCTACGCGTTCGTGGATATGATGGACGTCAAGAATCCGCTCGAAACCTTGCGATCACTCGACGAAGTCCCTGATGTCGTCATCGTTCACCGGGGTATAGATGAGGAGCACGGAGGTCTAACAAGGTGGGAACTGATACGCGAGGTCAAGAGCACCTTTGCCGGAAAGAAGATCCTCGTAGCTGTGGCAGGAGGAATCGATCCCTCAACAGCTCCCAAGGCGCTGGAGTCAGGCGCAGACATAGTGATCGTTGGGAGATACATTACGCAGTCGAGAGACATTGAGAGAGCAGCGAGAGATTTCCTGAAACTGCTCGGCGTCGACATGGACCTGTATCGCGTACACGTAGAATGAATAGCGCAAGCGGACCCCATCTGAGAACAAGACAGCCAGCTCTCTGCTTCCTAAGTTGAATATCGCTGATCTTGGATGCATCGAAGGAGTCATGGTCAATAGACACTATGACTCGCCTAACAGAATTGAACGTTTAGATGGGGGTCATGGCGAGGATAGGCTTATGGAAGCTGGAGCACGTATATGGGCGGTTCGAGTGCGGCGATAACTTACCTTCGACCATGCATCACTGAAGCGGGCAAGATTTCTGCCGAGACTCACTTGGCTCCTAGCAGCGAAGAATCCGCTAATTCAACACTTGCGTTCTATGATTCAGCTAGACTATGTTGGGCTCTTAATAGCTCTCAGATCTTCGATCGCGTAAAGTGCTCGGAGAAACTTGGAATCGCGAAGCTGGATGTCAACGGGAAGACGATTGTGGTTTCGAAAAATGGTCGCATCAATGTGAGAAGGGCGGAGAACGAGCAAGATGCACTCAAAACGACTCGATTGGCCTCTAAGGCGACATGGCCCGCAATGATCTGCCCTACATGTGGCAAAGCGGTTTTGGAATGTATCGCCGGACTGTGTGCTCAATGCACGGGCAGGGCCTGTCCGTTACTGCTTCGTGGGCCACCGGAAGCGGCACCGACCTCAGCCAAGCCTTCCAAGACAAAGACAGTTAGGGAAATTCTCAAAGAGCTTGAAGCTAGTCAGCAATCGGTTTTCAACGAGATCAAGCGCAATCTTGATGAGGCTTTTCAGACATTGAACTGTGCCATAGTCACCTCTTCGTTTGACGACTCACTTGTCGGCGTTAAGGAGGCAGTGGGAACGAAACTTGAGGTCGGAAAGTCGTTGGCACAGAGGTTAATTGCTCATAGTCAAAGGCAGACAGAGGCGTCTGCGGGCTTGGCCTTGATGGCAATTGGAGCCAACCTTGAAGGTTTGGGACATGCTGTCTGCAGGCTTCGGAAGCTTGTTCAATCCCATAATGATTCCCTGGCGGCGACAGAGGCTTGGCATATTGCAACAGATGGATACAAAACACTGTGGACAAGGGACCCCGTTGAAGATCGAGAGCTCGCCAAGTTCTACACTCGGCTTAAGAGGCGGCTCAGCCGAAGCAAGGAAAAACCCAATGATGATCTGCGAAAGAGTCTGGAAAAAGTAGTCGAACTGGGCCTTCACTTATCGCGGATTGTTTCGATACGCCTTGCTGTCTAGAAGACGGTACGGTCAGGAGCCGAACTTCTCAATCTTTCCCAGTCTGTTCATCAGTATGGGCACTAGATTAAGGGCGAGTAGCGCTCCTAGATTTCCTGTGGCTGCTGTCCTTTCTGAGAATGATGTTGCTCCGCTCGCGTCAAAATCCGGTCCAGCAATCATGATTGGCACGGGGTCGGCTGAGTGGTCCTTCACAACTACCGGAGTTGCATGGTCCGACGTTAGCACTATGTAGTGCGTGTTGAGGTCCACCGATTTGAGTGCTTCTCCTAATGCTGCGTCGATTTTCTCTATCGTCCAGACCTTCTTCTCAAAGTCTCCGTTGTGACTTGCGATGTCTGGCGCTTTTATGTGAAGAAAGACCAAGTCATACTTCTCCATGGCTCTGACAGCGGCCTTGGCCTTCGCGACGAAGTTGGTGTCCAAGCCGCCTGTAGCGCCTTCCACATCTATTAGGTCCATGCCTGCAAGACGGCAGATGCCTCGCACAATTGGGGCAACACCTATGAACGCTGCGCTGATAGAATATTTCGTGGTAAGCGTTTCAATTGGAGGAATAGTTCCGGCCCCTCGCGATAGGACTGCGTTTGCCGGAGGGAGCCCCATACCAACTCTTTTGGCATTGATTGGGTGATTCTTGAGGACCAAGTAGGACTTTTCAGTGAATTCGTTCATGATATCAGCAGTACGCCGGCTCTCTTCGCTGCGGTCTTCAGGCTTTGCTTTCTGAACAGCCCTGCCCTCTATATGCGGATCTGTATCTGAGACTCTTCGTGAGAGACTCTTCCCTCTTAGGATGAGAACGCCTCTATGCTCAACTGTGGGTGCAAACTCAAATGAGACATTCGGTGCGCTCATCTTCATCTCATTAATAGCTTTCGCCAACTCCTCTCTTCCTTCAGGGGCCCGTCCTGCTCGTCTATCCTTAACAATCATCTTGTCGTCTACAGTTGCGAAGTTGCATCGGAAGGCAACGTCGCCTGGGTTTACGGCGAATCCTGCGCCTACGGCCTCTAGTCCACCGCGTCCAGTGTAGCATTCGTAGGGATTGTATCCGAGAAGGGCGAAGTGAGCAACATCGCTGCCTGGATTGACTCCTGGCCCGATAGGATGCATCAGGCCGATCGATCCTGTCTCGGCCAATGCGTCCATGTTCGGCTTCTTGGCTACACTCAAAGGGGTTTGAAATCCTCGCGTCCTAGCCGCTCGGTCAGCCATTCCGTCGCATACAACAATCAATATGCTATGTCTCCTCAATTCGGGCTGCTCCTTCTCTCAAATGTCCAAGGCGCATGTACATAACGCTGCCGTCAAACATCCCTAGATGATTTGATACTTGCATATCTCGAAGTTGTTTTATATTCACTGATGTCTATGCAAGTCTAGAAGGCAGATCTAGTATGCTAGACTTCACTTTCACTGACGAGCAGGAGCTTTTCAGGAAGACTCTGAGGGAGTTTTGCCAGAAGAAGATAGCCCCGATTCTAAGAGATATGGAGGAAGAGAAACGTATTCCCATCGAAGTCATCAGGGGTATGGCGGGGCTGGGTCTGATGGGAATAACTGCCTCGCCAGAATTCGGTGGAGGAGGAGCAGACCCAATACTAGCCGGAATTGCGGGAGAGGAGATCGGCAGGGCTGACATAACTTGTGCTACTGCTGTCTTCTACCTTGTTCCCGCTTCTTGGGGTCACATCCTCAATACCTATGGAAACAAGGAAACAAAGCAGAAAGTCTTCCCGAGCCTATGTAAAGGTCAGTCATTTCTCGGAATAGCGACAACGGAACCAGAAGCAGGCTCGGACTTGGCGAACATGAGGACCGTGGCAAAGCGCGTCGGAGACGAATATGTGATCAATGGCGAGAAGATGTACATTAGCGGGGTCAGGGAGAGCATGGAGCAACTTGAGGACGGAGGAGGATTCCTAACATTGGTCAAGACTGCGCCGGAGAAGGGTACGAGGGGGATGAGCTTCCTCTACGTTCCTCTCAAAGGCACCCCGGGAATCAGCCACACAGTCCTGGAAGAGATGGGAAGACGTGGCATCTCAACTGGGGGATTCAAGATGGATAATGTTCGAGTGTCCGTTTCAAACCTGGTCGGCGAGGAGAACCGGGGATTCTACATGGCGATGGAGGGTTTCGACTACGCCAGAGCGATAATCGCGGTTGTGTGCGCAGGCGCTGCCATGTCTGCGCTGGAGCAAGGCATGGAATACATCAAGCAGAGGAAAGCCTTTGGCCAACCGA
>CAZZFQ010000041.1:0-12246 GCA_964653695.1 uncultured Candidatus Bathyarchaeia archaeon
AAGAAGTCCTGAAGGTTCCTGTCGAAACTGGAACCATCAACGGCGGCGTCCCGTATGTAAAGATAGGCGTGATAGCAAACAGCAAAGGTGCGGTTGTAGGCTCGTCCACTACGGGACCTGAACTGATGGCGATAACTCGCACCTTGGGCATAGAGTGAAAGATATGACAAGCGTGAAAACCTTCCAGATTCAAGGCGAGATAAGAAAGCCGAACGCAGTCATGCCGTTCTCCAAGCTGGTCAGGGCTCTGGACCAGAAGCAAGCTGTTGAGAAGATCTACACGCTGTTTGGAAGCAGACACAAGGCGAAGCGTTTCCAGATCAAGATCTTGAAGATCGAAGAGAAGGCGGAGGCGACGTAGCTATCGCGGCAGCAAAGAGGGGACAGGCAGCTTCGACAGAAGACGAGGCGATAAGGCAACTACTAGTCGAGATTAGGCTACTAGAGGGATCGGCAAGAATAGTCCAGTCAAGGCATGAAGTCGTCCAGGCAGCTCTTAGTGAAACTCTGATCGCAAGTTCAACCTTAGAAGGGATCAAGGGGAAGGCCAAAGGAACGGAGACGTTGATTCCGATCGGAGCGGACTCTTATATTAGAGCTGGGGTTTCGGATTGCGAAAAAGTGATAATGGGAGTGGGTGCCGGTGCCTCAATGGAGAAGAAGATCGAGGACTCTATTGCCGAATTGAAGAGCAGGCAGGCAGAACTGGAGAAGGTCAGGATGTCCCTCCAGCAGCAACTAAGTCAAACTGTCGCTAGGCTAGAAGATGACAGGGGCAAGCTCAACGAACTCCTGAAGAAGAAAGCCGGAGAGAACGTGGAGGTTGTTTGAGAAACTACGGATGAGCATGAGCAACTTCCTCGATAGGCTCTCGAAGACTGAGATCAAAGGTAAAGAACTCGACAGACTTCTTGAAGAGTTCAAGCTTCTTCTCATCCAGAACGACGTTGCCCTTCAAGTAGCAGAGCACATATGCCAGATGATGAAGGAAAGAGTTGAGAAGACCCCAGTCGCAAGATTCTCGGACAAGGCAGAATTTCTAGGATCGATACTTCGAGAAGCTCTGAACGAAGTGTTGAATGCCGGGGGGAAACTAGATATTCTCGAAGAACTTCGACAGAAACGTGGCACAGGTCAGCCCGCAGTGATCATTTTTGTAGGCATAAACGGGACGGGAAAGACCACGACAATCGCGAAGGTTGCCAACTTTCTTCAAACAAAAGGATTCAGTGTAGTGGTCTCATGCAGCGATACTTACAGGACAGGTTCAATAGAGCAGCTTGAAACTCACGCAAAGAGAGTCGGAGTGAGAAGCATTAAGCATAGGTACGGAGCGGATGCTGCTGCGGTCGCGTTTGACACGATCAACTACGCGAGATCGCATGGAATAGACGTAGTCCTGATAGACACGGCGGGAAGAATACAAACCGACAAGAACCTCATGAAAGAAATAGAGAAGATTGTAAGAGTGACATCTCCGGATTTCACGATCTTCGTTGGAGATGCGCTTGCCGGAAACGACGCAGTCTCCCAGGCCGAGGAGTTCATCAAATATGTCAGGGTAGACGGGAGCATATTGACAAAGCTCGACGCAGATGCTAAGGGCGGTTCGGCCATTTCGATAGCCTACATTACGAAGAAACCGATCATTTTCCTGGGAGTGGGGCAGCGTTACGAGGACCTTGCGGCCTTTGACCCAGAGACTCTGGTCGGCAAGATGATAGCGTAGCGTCTGAACGCTCTTTTATACTTGCGACGCAGTGATCTCTGACAAGGGTTTCATAGTTGGCAAAGCTGAAAGGCAAGGACCTTCTTTCTCTCGCAGAACTCAGCAAAGAGAACATCATGGATCTTTTGAAGCAAGCAGGGAAATTAAGGAAGAGAAGAGGGCGCCTGACGACAACAATCGCCCTCCGCCCCAAAGTCCTAGCCATGATCTTTCAAAAGCCGTCTACACGAACCAGGGTCTCATTCGAAACTGCGATGCGTCAACTGGGCGGCCACGCGATAAACCTGAGTTGGAACGAGCTCCAACTTAGTCGAGGAGAAACAATTGCAGACACGGCGCATGTGCTAAGCCGGTATGTAGATGCTATCATGGCGAGAGTCTACTCGCACAGAGACGTAGTGGCGCTGGCTGAGAACGCAACAGTCCCCGTCATCAATGGGCTCTCCGATCTCTATCACCCCTGTCAGATCCTTGCAGACCTTCTAACAATCCTAGAGAAGAAGAAGAGACTAGAAGAACTCAAGATGGCATATATTGGAGATGGAAACAACGTATGCAATACTCTGCTTTTGGGATGCACAAGAGTCGGGATGGATATTAGTGTGGCTCACCCTGAGGGCTACGGGCCGAGCGGCGAGGCTGTTGGACTTGCAGGAGATTTTTCGAAGGGCTCAGGCTCAAAGGTTGAGCTAACGATCGAACCCGAAGTGGCAGCCAAGGATGCTGACATTGTATACACAGATACCTTTGTCTCGATCGGACAAGAGGAAGAGAAGGAAAAAAGGCTGAGAACATTCCTCCCTAAGTATCAGGTCACAGAGAAGACCTTTCAAGTTACGAAACCAGACGCTATCTTCATGCATTGCCTCCCCGCACACAGAGGGGAAGAAGTTACTGAAGAGGTGATTGATGGGCCCAGATCAGTAGTCTGGGATGAAGCAGAAAGCAGGCTCCATGTCCAAAAGGCAATCCTCCTCTCTCTCATCGGATGAGCCTTGGGATCCCAATTCTAGTAGCTAAGATCTTCGAAGAAGCTTCACGGTTCGGATCTTGTGCTGAGTCAACAGTCATTTTCACTCACCTGTTTCGAACAGCAGGTAATGATTGACCATGGTTGGGGTTCCGACAGCTTCATAGGAATGAAGACGCCAACCTCTCATTTGCCACTCGGCGATTGTCTTACCTATTTCCTTGTGGTGACCGATTTGCACACATTCATATTCCTTCAATCTAAACTCACCTCCAGCGATTTTCGGACTCCCCACACTTACGCTATAACATCATCTAATAGCATCATCCAATAATAACATGCAATATGATACTCGTCGCTGCCTACGAGAATGATCCAGCGGCTGTGAATATCGCCGATAGGCTCGTTGAGAAATACTCGTTTCGTGAAAAAGGGGAAACGTCGGCTGGAAGGCCCATCTATCGCAAGAACGAGCTTCAACTCGCCTATCTCGAAGTAGATGACGTGTTCGCCGACAACTTGGATCAAAGGTTCCAAACGGACGCGATCATATTCGCGTCCAGACACAAGAGCGAGAGTGGAGAGCCAACCCTCACAACTCACGTCTCAGGAAACCTAACGTCAGAAGCTCGTCTCGGAGGAAGACCGAAGCGGCTTGCTCTGGCGCACCCTCAGATGATGAAGGCAGCGCTTCGAGGCCTCAAATCGGCCCAAGAGAGACTTGGCCTAGATCGGTACGTAGTCTCTCTTGAGGCAACTCACCACGGCCCCACTGAACTACAAGTCCCATCGCTATTCGTTGAAATCGGAAGCTCAGAAAGGCAATGGAGCGACACGGTCGCAGCGGAGGCAGTGGCTGAAGCGATCTATAACTGCGCAACGAAACCTGGCCAAGGAGAGCCCTCGGTGGGGTTTGGAGGTGGCCACTATTCGATGAAGCATACAGAGGCGAATCTGGAGGACGAATTTGCGGTTGGACATATCCTTCCGAAATACTTCTTTGATTCTTTCGATCCTTCGGTAGTCTGGCTTGCCTTTGAGAGGACCATTGGGCGCTGCACAACTGCCATCATCGACTGGAAAGGAATTCGCGGCCCTGAACGAAGGAAACTTGTCGAGCTTCTGGAAAGCAGAGAAGTGAACGTGATCCGCGTGTGAGGTTTGCATACGGACAAGTAATTTGTGTCGTAGGTATTTCTGTGTCTGAATACATGACCAAACCGAG
This sequence comes from uncultured Candidatus Bathyarchaeia archaeon, assembly GCA_964653695.1. Taxonomy (GTDB): domain Archaea; phylum Thermoproteota; class Bathyarchaeia; order 40CM-2-53-6; family JALHTG01; genus JALHTG01. The sequence continues at coordinate 3,925 of CAZZFQ010000041.1, forward strand.
GAAAGATTAAAAGGAGCTCAATTGCTATTCTGACGAGATTTCGATCGGAGACTTGCCCTTGAACCTGGCAGAGTTCCTTGAGTCATCGCGCAGGTTGCTTCAGGCTACTACAAGGCCAAGGAGAGATGAGATTTGGATGCTCTTCAAGATCAGCCTGCTGGGGGTCGTAGTATTAGGTGTAATTGGGTTCATGGTGCGGGTCATCTTCTGGTTCATCAACCTTGCTCCATAGAGGTAAATGCTGTTGTCTGAGCAGAAGCCGAAGATGCAGATCTACGCAGTCCGAACAACAAGCGGCCAAGAGAAGACGGTTGCCAATCTTCTGATGTCCCGGGTCGCTTTGAAGAAGCTACCGATCGCCAGCATCCTAGCACCGGAGATCATCAAAGGCTACATACTCGTCGAGGCCGCCGGACCGCATTATGTCGACGAAGCGATCTCAGGAATGAAACATGCAAGGGCCCGGACTAAAGGCGTTATAGGCGTCCCCGCGATCGAGAGGTTCCTGATTACAAAGCCCGTGATTGAGGACCTAGGTCTGGGAGACCTTGTTGAAGTTGTTGGAGGACCATTTCGAGGATTGAAGGCAAAGATCACCGATGTTGACGAAGCCAAAGAAGAACTTGTAATCGAACTACTCGAGGAAGGTTTCGCAACCCTACCGATCACTGTCCACGCAGATTACGTGAAGCTTGTTCAGAAGGCTGGTGGAGAGGCTGGGAGAGAAAAAACAAGTTGAGGCTCTGCTCGCCGGGGGCCATGCCACAGCTGGCCCGCCTCTTGGGCCAGTCCTTGGACCTCTAGGCGTCAATGTCCTTCAGATAGTGAACAAAATAAACGAATTGACCAAAGCGTATGCCGGGATGAAGGTTCCGGTCAAGATCATAGTCGACATAGAATCGAAGGATTTCGAAGTAGAGGTAGGAACGCCGACGACATCGGCACTGATCGTGAAGGAACTTGGAATCGAGAAGGGATCCGGAACGGTCAAGACTCAGAAGGTCGGCAACCTCACTTTGGAGCAAGTCGTCAACATCGCCCGGATGAAAGCACCTCGCAGCTATTCTAATTCTTTGAAGGGAGTAGTCAAGGAGATCCTTGGCGCCTGCACTAGCATGGGAGTCACTGTCGACCAGAAGGAACCAAAGGAACTCTTGAAGGAGATCGCCGAAGGCCAACACGATAAGATTTTACTTGCGTAAAGAGAGACCTGCCGGAAGCATTAGCCTGGAAAGTTTCCAAGGCGTTAGATACGCAGCTTCCATCATTGAATTGGTCTCCTAGATTGTAGTCCAGCCAACTCTAACCCTGGGTAAAGGGTTTATTTAGCGGCACCTGTGTATTTCGAAAAGCTGGTATCACGTTTGCCCTTGCCAAAAGAGAGCCTGCTCAGTGCTGTCGAGGAAATGAAGAAGAACTTGGCAAAAAGGGAATTCAAACAGGCGATTGAACTGGTTATCAGGCTCAAGGACATAGACATGAAGAAGCAAGAGAGCAAGATCTCTGAAACAATTGTTCTACCAAATCCTTTGGAGAAGGCTGTCAAAGTATGCTTCATCGCCACCGGTGACTTGGCTGTGCGGGCAAAGAAAGGTGGCGCTGACCTTGTCTTGGGCAGAGACGAGTTGGACGCGTTGGGAAGGGAGAGGAAGGAGGCACGTAAGATCGCTAGAGAGTATGATCAATTCGTTTCGGAAGCCCCTATGATGCCGCTGGTTGGAAAGACTTTAGGTCCTGTTCTAGGCCCGAGAGGAAAGATGCCCGTACCCGTAGCTCCTAACGTTGTCGTGGAGGATGTTCTAGCTAGACAGCGACGGACTGTCCGGGTCCGGCTGAGAGACCAACCGGCTGTGCAATGTCGCGTTGGCACTGAGGACATGGCCTCGGAGAAGATCGCTGAGAACATACAGGCAGTTTTGTCAGCAATCGAAGGAAAGCTTGAGAGAGGCCTGGGAAACGTGGGAAGCGTGATAGTTAAGGCTACGATGGGTTCGCCGATCAAGGTTCCGCTGGTGAAGGAGTAGGACAACCATGAGATTAGATGGAAAGGTGCCTGAAGCAAAGGTTCACGCTGCAAATCAACTGGCTCAGGACATGGGGGCACATAAGGTCATAGCTGTCGCGGATCTTGCAAAAGTAAGATCGTCGCAGGTTCTGGAAATGCGAAGGAGACTCCGAGGCAGGGTGAAGATGCTTGTGACGAAGAACACCCTCTTCAGAAAAGCCGCAGAGAGTCTGGATGAAAAGAAGAAGAACATGGCCACGTTTGCCAACTCTCTTACTGGGTCGAACCTGCTCCTCCTGACGGACATGGATCCTTTCCAGCTCACAATCTTTCTCGACAAGAGCAAGGTCAGAGTCGTCGCAAAGGCGGGCGAGACGGCAACCAGTGACGTGGTCATTCCCGCTGGGAATACAGGGCTACCGCCGGGACCGATAATCAGCGAGTTCAATGAGGCAAAGATTCCAACCAAGATAGAGTCAGGTAGCATATGGGTCACGAAGGACACAGTAGTTGCTAGAAGAGGAGACTTAATCGCCGCAAAAGTCGTTTCCGTTCTCTCGAAGCTCGGGATCAAGCCTATCGAGGCAGGAATATCACTTAAGGCGGCTTACGAAGATGGTTTGATCTTCGGACGAGAAGATCTTCAACTCGACCTGAAACGGTACCGCACCGATCTCACACTAGCTGTGAAACAGGCCTTCGGCCTTGCGATCGAGGCGAATTACCTCACTCCGGAAACAGCGCCGATGCTGCTTGGCAAAGCTCAGAGACAGGCGATGTGGCTTGCAGTAAGCTCAGAGTATCCGGCAGACATCGCGATGCCTGAGATCTTGAGAAACACCTTCCTAGAGATGAGAGCTCTCTCAGAGACTTTGGCTAAGATCAACAAGGAAGCCGCACCTACAAGCTACGAGGCACCTGCCCCTGCTCGAGTCGTTCCTCCAGCACTTGCTCCTGAAGTGAGACCGCCGAAAGAAGTTAAGCCAATAGAGGCGAAGGTCATTCCGACGCCCGCTCCGCTGCCAGAAAGACCATCAATGGAGAAGACCAAGGTCGGTGAAGTTGTGATGATGAAGCCGACTACGACTGAAAAAGCTCCGGAACGAAAGGTGCCTGTCGCGAAAGAGAAAAAGATCGCTGAGGCTGAAGAGCCGAGGCCAAAAAAGAAAGTTGCTAGGGAAAAGGTTGAAAAGAAGGAAAAGGCTAAAAAGGGGAAGGCAAAGTCGAGGTAGCCACGCAATTCGATTTGGCTATGATTGAGGTGTAGTGTCGGTGAAATATGTTTACGCGGCGATGTTACTGCATTCCGCAGGTCAGCAGATTAGCGAAGACGGAGTGAAGAAAGTCCTAGGCGCTGCAGGCGTGAAGGCTGAGGAGGCAAGAGTAAAGGCGCTCATCGCGGCTCTTTCTGAAGTCAAGATAGATGAGGTTCTGAAGAACGCGTCTACTCTCGCTGTGGCACCGGCAGCACCAGCTGCACCCGCGTCTTCACCGGCAGAGGGAAAGGCTGAGGCAAAGGAAGAGAAGAAGAAGGAAGAAGAAGCTCTCGAAGGACTCGGCGCCCTATTCGGCTAGGCCGATGGGGTAGGTAGCCAACAGTTTTACGTATACAGTATCTCTCTCCTATTCTATTGGTCGGAGCTGCTCCTAGTAATGAGTAGGCCGAATGATGAATTCGATCTGCCCTTCTTCAGGGAGAATGGATTCGCTAGGAGGAAATGTCGAACCTGCGGAAGCTACTTCTGGGCTCAGGATCCTGACAAGCAGGACTGCGGGGACGCACCCTGTCAAGAGTACACGTTCATTGGAAAACCGCCTGCCCGTCGGAGTTATACGCTTTCCGAGATGAGGAACCAGTTCCTATCGTTCTTCGAGAAGAATGGCCATTCCATTGTCAAACCTTATCCGGTCATTGCCAGGTGGAGGAACGACGTGTATCTCACTGGAGCCTCGATCTTTGACTTCCAGCCATATGTCACTGAAGGGATCCTGCCTCCCCCTGCAAATCCGCTTGTGATAAGTCAACCGTGCCTAAGGTTCACAGACATAGACAACGTAGGCCCGACCATGGGAAGGCACCTGACAATCCTTGAGATGGGAGGAGCCCACGCATTCAACTATCCAGATCGAGAAGTATACTGGAAGGATCAGACTGTAAGATATCACCACGATCTACTTACCAAGGAACTGGGAGTCAAATCAGAACTCGTCCAGTACAAAGAGCATTTCTGGCTAGGAGGAGGAAACGCTGGCCCCGACCTTGAAGCCTGTGTGAACGGACTGGAGATCTCAACACTTGTCTTCATGTTCTACAAGGCTGTTGGAGACAAACTTGTCGAGATGCCCATAAGAACAGTTGATACCGGCTACGGAATCGAGCGTTGGACTTGGCTGACACAGGGCTCAACCAACGGATTCCAACCGATCTACGGCGATGTCTTGGACTCGATTATGCGATTAGCGGACGCGAAGGTTGACGAGAAACTGTTTACCGCTGCTTCGCGCCTGTCTGGCATGATGATTGTCGAGACATTGTCGGATAGGATTGAGTCGAGGAAGAAGGTTGCTGCAAGATTGGGAATCAACTGGCGAGAGCTTGAAAAATTGCTGGCTCCGGTTGAAAACGCATTCGCTGTGGCAGATCACACCAAATCAATAGCGTTCATACTTTCAGAAGGTGTGGTTCCATCCAATGTTCAAGAGGGCTACTTAATCAGACTGTTGATACGCCGGACCTGCAGGTTGTTAAAGAACCTGGGAATCGAAAACGAACTGCAGAACATCGTTGATATGCAGATCTCGCGTTGGAGCAAAGATTTTCCGAACCTGAAGGAGATGAAGAGCGAGATAATCCGGGCTCTGCAAGTTGAGGAGAGGAAGTACCGAGGGACACTAGAGAGAGGAGGAGACTTGGTCCGAAGACTCTCGGCAGAGTTGAAGTCAAAGGGAGTGAGTGAGATGCCTTTGGAGAAGTTGACCGAACTCTACGATTCTCATGGACTGGTGCCAGACGAGGTGAGAGAGATTGCTGCAAGAGGCGACATCAAGGTTGAGATCCCTGCCAACTTCTATGGTCTAGTCGCAGGAAAACGGATGCAAGCACAGCAACCGGTTGAGACTGAGGCTGAGCGAGAGGCCAAGGAGAAGACCGCCGGCCTACCTCCGACACGTACTCTCTACTATGAAGATCCCTACATGAAGAAGTTCAAGGCAAAGGTCCTGGCCTCGTTTGACGATGGCTCATTTGTGCTGGATGAAACCTGCTTCTACCCTGAGGGAGGAGGGCAACCAGCAGATAAAGGAACAATCGTCATAGATCGAGGACAAGTGAACATCGTCAACGTTCAGAAGGTTGGAAGCATCATTCTCCACTTCGCGGACAAAGAAACGCCTCAAGTCGGCGAGGTTGTTGAAGGAGAGATCGAGTGGAATAGGCGAATCAGCCTTATGCGACATCACACCGGGACACACGTGCTGATGGGAGCAATCCGGAGAGTTCTAGGAGGACATGCATGGCAGAGCGGAGCGCAAAAAGATGTTGACAAGGCGAGGCTCGATTTCTCGCACTATGATCGGCTCTCCCGAGAAGAGATTGAGAAGACAGAGCGACTCGCGAACGAGGCCATCGTGAGAAATCTCCCCGTGGAGACCGTCTGGATGCCTCGTGACAAGGCAGAGCAAGCCTATGGATACAGACTGTATCAAGGAGGAGTTGTCCCCGGAAAGGAGATACGTGTCGTGAAAACTGGAGACTGGGAGGTTGAGGCTTGCGGAGGAACGCATTGCAGAAGCACGGGCGAGCTGGGCCTCCTCAAAATCCTTCGAGTCGATAGAGTCCAAGATGGTGTTGAACGGATCACTTTCGCAGCGGGAATGCCAGCACTGGAAGCTGTGCAAGAGAAGGATCGAGCGATCGACGAGCTCGCAGTCATGCTGGAGAAGACTCCAGAACAGGTTGTGAAGACTGTCCAAGCGCTAGTGGAAGATCACAGTCGCCTCCTCAAAGAATCGGAGCTGATGAAGAAGGCTGCGGCGAGCATCGAGGCAGAGAGGATGATCAAAGAGGCCAAAGTTGTTCGTGGAACACGCCTGATAACCTGCAAAAGAACTGAGGGAACAGAAGATGACGCGATCATGCTCGCTGATCTGCTAGCGAAGAGCGACGAGCGCGCGGTCTCAATCATAGTCCTAGTGAAAGATACGGTTAGAGTGATCGTCTCGGCCGGTAAGAAGGCAGTTGCGTCCGGGGTTAATGCCGGAAAGATCGCGAAGGATCTTGCCCCGATCGTTGGAGGGAGTGGAGGCGGAAAACCCTACTTCGGCCAAGGCGGAGGAACAGACGTAGCAAAGGCAGACAAGGCATTGACGATGGCCAAAGAGATAGTGGCGAAGATGGCCAAGTCAAGGTGATCTACAGTGGACTGGCACAACATGGAGAAGAAGTGGCAGAAGAGATGGGAGGAGGCCAGATCATATGAATCTGACCCTGACCCTAATAGAAAGAAATGCTTCGTGACTTTTCCATACCCGTACATGGGCGGACCACTGCATGTGGGGCACGCTTTCACGAGCACTAGGCTTGACGCCTATGCAAGATACATGAGGATGAAGGGCTACAAGGTTCTCTTTCCTTGGGCTTGGCATTGGACTGGCGAAACCGTGGCAGGCGCTGCCGAGCGAGTCAAGATCGGCGATAAGGCGTTCATCGAAGCCTTGAGAGAGGTCGACGAAGTCCCTGAAGAGGATCTGAAGAAGTTCATCGATCCAGTGTACATGGCGAGATACTACACAGAGAACGGAAGAAAGGCGGTGAAACGGCTTGGCCTCGCAATTGACTGGAGGCGAGAGTTTCACACGACTTCGCTCAATCCCGCCTACAACAAGTTCATCGAATGGCAGTACACACGGCTGAGGGAACGCGGATACGTATCGCTGGGAACACATCCGGTTGTTTGGTGTCCACGATGCGAAAGCCCGACCGGGGACGCAGACAGGCTTGAAGGAGAAGAGGTCCGACCGGAAGAATATGTCCTAATGAAGTTCAAGTACGGTGATGCGTTCCTTCCTTGCGCGACCTTCCGTCCTGAAACGATCTACGCGGTTACAAATCTCTGGATAAACCCGGACGCACGATACGTGGAAGCTTCCATGGACGATGAGAAATGGATAGTGAGTAAGGAATGCGCAGCAAAGCTATCTGACCAGTTGCGAAGGGTTGAGGTTCTGAGAGAATTCTCCGGTGAAGAGATCGTTGGAAAAACTTGTAGAGAGCCGATCGCGGGAAGGGAGCTACTCATCCTTCCTGGCTCATTCGTAATGCCCGACAGCGCATCAGGTTTGGTGTACAGTGTTCCGGCACACGCTCCGTACGATTGGCTGGCTCAGCGTGATCTAGAGCAAAACCCAGCGATCCTCAGAAAGTACAGTATTTCCGCCCAGGCCATTCAGGCAATTAAGCCGATCTCGATGATCAAGATTGAGGGGTTCGGCGACTTCCCTGCGATTGAGCTTGTTGACCAGATGAAGATCAAGGACCAATCTGACCCTAGGGCCGATGAGGCTACAAGTGTCCTGTACAAGAAAGAATTCCATACTGGGATTCTGAAGGAGATCGCCAAGGAATACGCAGGAAGAAAGGTCTCCGAGGTTAAGCAGGAGCTCATCGACGAGTTCAAGCGCAGAGGAATTGTCGACATCATGTATGACTTGCCTAGAAAGGTGGTTTGTCGCTGCACAACGCCCTGCAGTGTGAAGATCCTGCAGGATCAGTGGTTCCTTCGTTACTCGGATCAGGCTTGGAAAGATCGTGTACACGGCTGGCTTAACCAGATGAAGGTCTACCCTGAAGAGACGAGGAAGTGGTTCCATGATGTGGTCGATTGGCTACACGACTGGGCCTGCTCGAGAAAAACAGGTTTGGGAACTCCCATCCCATGGAGCCCGGACTCCATAGTTGAGACGCTTAGTGACTCAACAGTGTACATGGCCTACTACGCTGTGAGCAAGTTTGTGAATCAGAAGAGGATTTCACCTGATCAACTCACGCCTGAGTTCTTCGACTATGTCTTCTTAGGAATTGGAAATCCAGAAGCAATAGCTGGAAAGCTGGGTTTGGATCTGGGTGTTCTCCAAGCTATCCGCAAAGAGTTCCTTTACTGGTACCCTGTGGACATCAGGAACTCAGGGAAAGACCTGGTTCCAAACCACCTCACCTTCTTCTTGTTCCATCATACTGCGCTGTTTCCTCAAGAATGCTGGCCGAGAGGATTGGGGGTGAATGGGTTCATCCTTGTTGAGGGGCAGCCCATGCACCGATC
>CAZZFQ010000042.1:0-12102 GCA_964653695.1 uncultured Candidatus Bathyarchaeia archaeon
TAGAAGACCCAGCGGATAATGCCAGTTCTTCTAACACGGCCAGTAGAGACAGACCCAAACAGGGCGCGGAGACTGATAAGACACAAGTCCAATAGCTCTGAGGCAAGGAAGGAGATGTGACCCAAAGGACGATTTCCCTGCTATCCGTATTCCTGCTTGCGACGCTCTGGGCGTTAAGAGTCCAATCGACCAGCGGAGAGTCTTGGCGAGTTCTCGGCCACACAATGGCCAGAGGCATAGATATGTCTACAGGAAGACCCTCGGGCAACACCACAAGATTCCTCACCACTGATGAGCAGGCCGTCTCTTGGTTCGAGATAGAAATCGAAGGGTTCGGTCCACTTATGCTCAGTTGGAAATGGTTTGAGCCTAGCGGGGTCATATACAGGGAGCACACATCAGTGGAGCTTGTTCCTCGTAGTGGTGTCTACAGGTTTTGGGACGTCTTGGCAATACGAGACACTCCTGCTGAAGTGAAGCTAGGCAGGTGGTTAGTAGAAGTCTATGTGAGAACGGTTGAGCTTTTTCGCGCATCTTTCCTCATCGAGTCGCCTCCCACTTCATACTCAGTTCAAGTCAAGGCAACTGGTTTCGAAAGGAGGTTCTCTACGAGCCTCTATGTCGATGAAGTCAAAGTTGGAATGATACGGGGAGGTGAAGCTGAGGAATTGACCTTCAAGATTGGCACTACTCACAAACTATCTGTTGACGAATATGTCCAAGGTGATATCGAGGTAAGATTCCGATGCTCTGCAACATCTGTTTCAGTAAGCGATGAATCGTTTCACGCATTCCTCTATGAGACAGAGTATCACCTGAAGGTTCTCTCTGAGTTCGGCGTTCCGAAAGGGGAGGGATGGTACAAAGCCGGATCAATAGCGACCTTCTCAGTCTCGACACCTGTGACCGGTCAATGGGGCACCCGATACATATTCGACAAATGGGTAGGCGACTCCACTGGCGACTCGGCTACGGCCCTCATGTTGATGGATGGGCCGAAGAAGGTGACGGCTCTATGGACCGTGGACTACTCGCAACTATTCATGTTAGTAGCAGCCATTGCAGGAGCGGTCGCGATCGTGATGGCAACTTGGATGGTGACAAGGAGAAGACGTCACGCCGAGCCAGTCACCGAAGAGATTCCGCCTGCAACACCGAAGTGTCCTAGATGTGGAAGGCAAACTCTCTACGTCGAAAGAGTCAAGCGGCACTATTGCACACAGTGCAAGAAATATCTATAGCCCTAGGCAACCCCACTCCAATGGCGCTTGTCTTCTCGCCAGATCAAGAGCGAAGACAAGCGAGTCATGCCAAGCCACCACCAAGAGTCGTAAGCCAACGCGAAACAGAGCTGCAATCATGCAACTACCATGCCTTTCCCTTAAGTCAAGCTACGGGCGACCTCTTCAACCGTCGAAAGGAACAGCTCAACCTCATTGGCAGTGTTGTATATGTACAGGGAGGCGCGAGCTGTTCCATCTGCGTGAACCACCTCCTTCATAGTAGGCAATGCGCAATGATGTCCCGACCTGATCATAATCTTCTTCGAAACATCCAGTGCCAGGGCAACATCATGCGGGCTCAGCCCGCCAATATTGAACGAAGTGAGCGCAACTCTATCAGCTGAATCCTCTGGTCCGTAAACCTTCACTTTTCTCATCTTCCTCAATCCTTCGTGGAGAGCTTTGCCAAGTCTCATCTCATGAGCCCTGATGTTCTCCATGCCTAACCGGGTTAGGTAATCCAGGGCTTGACCTAGTCCTATGCCCTCGGCGATAGCAGGGGTGCCTGCCTCGAATCTGTGCCAGCCTGACGTCAGCTCGAATCCTTCCGAAGAAACATCTTGAATGGTTCCGCCTCCAATGAAGGTGGGCTCAACCTCCTCAGCAACCTCTGCTCTCATGTAGAGGGCTCCTGACCCCGTCGGACCACATGCCTTATGTCCAGAAAAAGCTAGGAAGTCGCATCCGATCTCTCTCACGTCCACCTTTATGTGCGGTACTGATTGAGCTCCATCGATGACTGTCAAGGCGCCTCTGTCAGCGGCGATTCTTGAGATTTCGCGAATAGGCACTATCGAACCCAAGACGTTGGAGACATGTGGAACCGCTACGACTCTCGTCTGGTCATCTATTGCCCTTTCAAAGTCTGTAAGGTCGAAAAGGCCTTGCTCGTTGGGCTTCACAGCCTCCAACCTGACTCCTTGCCTCTGTCTAACTCTCTGCCATATGATGAAGTTCGAGTGATGATCCATCAACGTAGTAACTATCTTGTCGCCGTTCTTCCAATTCAAGCCGTTTGCGACCAAGTTCAGCCCTTCAGTCGTATTCCTAGTCATCACGATCTCATCGTCGCTTCTGGCGTTGAGAAAGTGAGCCACCTTTCGATGAGCCAGCTCGTACTCCTCACTTGCTTTCTGGGAGAGCTGGTGTATCCCGCGGTCAACATTCGCCCTGTACCGATGATAGAACTCCATCATCTTATCAAGAACAGGCTCAGGTGTCAGGCTACTAGCAGCACTGTCCATATAGATCACACCGGTCTTCAAGATAGGAAAATCCGCTCGAATCTTCTCAACGTCAAGCAACTGTTCCATCTCGCGCTCCATCTGTATGAGGATCATGTTTCCTTAATGTTTACTCACCGGAGTTACGTCGAAAGACGGTTTGTCGAAGCGTGGCCTTCTCTAGGGAATTCCAGGCTAGACTGCGTCCCCAGTCTCTAAGCATAGCGAGCTGTGAAGCGTCTGGTTTCTAGGCAGCATGAGCTGTAGAATCGTGCCCGAACTAATACGTGGCGAGTTTGATCACGCCAGGAATCTTAAGTATCTTCTGAAGCGCATCTCCTGACGGTTCCTTCTCCACCACCAGCGTCAGTTTGGGCTCCGGTGTCAGATCCGGATCATCAGCCACGACCTGCCTGATCGAAATGCCTTCTTGGGAGATCAGCGCAGAAGCGCCAGCGACGATGCCGACTTCGTGAGGATCCGCATAGATCTCTATGACTCGGTAGCCAAGATGTTTCGCCACGTTTGGCAGGAATGGCCCTGCAGGTTTCAGACCCCTAAACACGGATTGGAGGACAGGGTCGGACTCGATGAATTCAGCAGTTTCTCTGATAGTGCGTCGGTCTACGCCTATTGCTCTTGCCATCTTGAGCTCCGATTGTTCTACGTCTCCGCAGAAGATCTTGCCGTTTCTGACGCTAAGACCAAGCTCGACCAGGGCCCTGGCGACCTTCAGCCGGCCGGGGTACTCTTTGAGTTGGTAGGATATCTGTCTCCACATTTGTGCGTCGACGTACAAATTAGCACGCTAAAGTCTTAAATAAATCGCTTGCATATTCGGCTGTTCCCTTCGGAGATGCCTGAGATGACGGGTGACCGCGTTTGGACACCGCATGGTTAGCGCATCCTTGAGTGCGCCCCACCTAAACAACGGCACCCTCCAACGTGATTCTCCGAAGTGTTCTGGTGAACTATATGTCAAAGAGTGAAAGGAACAACTGTGCAACATATCTGCACCAAGATGAGATACCGACCTCATGGTACAACATCCAAGCCGACCTTCCCGAGCCGGCACCGCCGCTACTTCATCCGGCCACCAAGGAACCCCTAAAGCCCGGGCTCCATCCTCGAATATGGGCTAAGGAACTCGTCAGTCAGGAAGACTCCAATGAGCGATACGTCAAGATACCTAGTGAGGTCATAGGCGCCTACCTCCGTATGCCCCGTCCTACCCCTCTATTCCGAGCTAGGCGACTGGAAGCCTACTTGAAGACGCCTGCGAAGATCTACTTTAAGTGTGAATACATGAACCCGGCGGGCAGTCACAAGCCCAATACCGCGATACCTCAGGCCTACTACTGCAAGGCCCAAGGAGCAGAAAGAGTAGTCACGGAAACAGGCGCCGGCCAGTGGGGATCGGCTCTGGCCATGGCATCTGCCTTCTTCGATCTAAAATGCAGAGCATACATGGTCCGAGTAAGCTACACCCAGAAACCTGGCCGCAGAACAATGATGGAAACCTGGGGCGCAGAGGTCTTTCCCTCACCAAGCGATCAGACAAAATTCGGGAGAAGCCTGCTAGAAGTTGACAGCAATCACCCGGGCACGTTGGGGATCGCAATCAGCGAAGCTCTTGAAGACACATTGAGCAACGAGAACACCCGATACTGTCTCGGCTCAGTGCTGAATCACGTCCTCATGCATCAGACCATTGTAGGACTCGAAGCGAAGAAGCAGTTCGAGAGCATAGACACGTACCCTGATGTGGTCATTGGCTGCATAGGCGGAGGATCCAACTATGCGGGCTTCTCATTCCCGTTCATGATGGACAAGCTACAGGGAAAGAAGGACACAGAGTTCATTGCTTGCGAGTCGAAAGCTGTACCACACACGACAAGAGGAGTCTACACATACGATTTCGGCGACACAGCTGAGATGACGCCTCTTGCCAAGATGCTGACGCTTGGGCACAAGTACGCCTGCCCACCAATCCATGCAGGCGGCCTGCGATATCACGGAATGGCGCCGCTGATCTCTTATCTCATCCAGAAAGGATTCATGAAATCCGTTGCCTACCAACAGACCGAAGTATTCGAGGCAGCAAGCATCCTCGCTCGCACCGAAGGACTCATTACGGCACCGGAAACAGCCCACGCCTTGAAATGCGCAATCGACGAAGCGCTGGCCTGCAAGAAGACAGGCAAAGCCAAGGTAATATCCTTCAACAATAGCGGCCATGGTCTTCTAGACCTATCTGCATACGAGGCGTTTCGTAACCGAAAACTTGCCGACTTCGAGCCCGTAAAGATTGAAGTTCCAAAATACGTCACGTAAGAGACTCGTACCAGCGCAATACTCACCCACTTTTTGTTTAACGTTCTGCCTATACCTGACAGTCTCGATGCTCGGTCAGGAGGAGCAAATCATCATGACACCCGCTGATACGATACTCCCCAAGCTTATCTTGGCGTGAGACAAGATTTCAAGCGGGGGGCTGCGATCTGTGATAGTTAAGTTCATTAGATTCTTCTCCCTGTTAGTCGAATCGCTAAGGTGAGTTGATGGCCCGCCAATCACTGTAGCTAAAGTCTGGACAAGAGCTTTGTCTACGGGAGCTTCCGGGCCTCGGGGAGTAGCTGGAGGGCAAACCTATGCTTGACATAAGATTCGTTAGAGAGAACTCTGAAACAGTGAAGGGCGACCTTGCTAGAAGAGGCGATCTCGCTAAGGTCGAATGGGTTGACGAGGTTCTGAGACTCGACACAGAATGGCGAAAGCTGCTGACCGAGGTTAACAGTCTAAGGGAGCAGCGGAACAGGATAACTGAGGAGATAGCGAAGCTACGTAGATCTGGTCTGGACGCAAGCGCCAAGATCAGAGAGGCAGAAGCAATTCCCGCAGCCGTAGGTGAACACGAGAAGGAGATTACGGAGCGCAAGCAGAGAATCGATTACTTGCTTATGCGTTTGCCGAACCCAATGCATGAATCTGTTCCTCAAGGCAAGGATGAGAATGACAACGTTGAGCTGCGAAGGTGGGGGGAGAGGCCCAGCTTCTCCTTTACACCGAAGGATCACATAGACATAGCAGTGGGCTTAGATCTGATTGATATCGAAAGAGCTGCAAAGGTCGCAGGTGCAAGATTCTACTACCTCAAGAAAGACTTAGTCCGACTCAATTGGGCTATTGCCGACTTCGCCCTTGACTTCATGAAAGAGAAGCGCTTCACACTAGTCCAGCCACCCTACCTCCTAAGGCGAGATGCCATGGAAGGAGCCGTAGATCTCTCAGATTTTCAGGACGTGATATACAAGGTGGAAAACGAGGATCTGCATTTGATAGCGACCTCAGAGCACGCGATGCTTGGAATGCATCGAGATGAAATCCTTGATGGGTCGACCTTGCCGCTTCGGTATTGCGGTATCAGTACATGTTTCAGAAAAGAGGCCGGTGCTCACGGCAGGGACACTAAAGGGATATTCCGAGTGCATCAGTTCGAGAAAGTAGAGCAATTCGTCTTCAGCAAGCCTGAGCAGTCTTGGGATGAACATGAATTACTGATCAGAAATCATGAAGCGATCTTTCAGAGGCTCGGGCTACCATACCGCATTGTAAACATCTGCAGCGGAGAGCTCGGAACTGTCGCGGCTAAGAAGTACGATCTTGAGGTATGGCTTCCGGGCCAGGGAAAGTTCAGAGAAGCCGGATCGTGCAGCAACTGCACATCCTATCAAGCTGTGAGATCTAACATCAAATATAGGAACAGGCCAAATGAGCCGACCTCACATGTGCACACCCTGAACAGCACCTTGGTCGCAACTGAACGCGCCCTAGTTGCAATACTAGAGAACTATCAGCGAGAAGATGGATCAGTAGCGATTCCTGATACGCTCGTTCCCTACATGAATGGAGTCAGAGAGATATCTTCCACCGGAAGTTAGATCTGCGATCTAATCTGGGCAATATGTTAAGAAAAAAGGGAGTTGGACCGAAGCACGTCTCTATGTGCTCACCGACTTCTCAATGGGAATCTTGTCTGCATATGACCTATCAAGGACTCTCGCAGCGTAAAGGTTCACCAAACTGTTAGGGCTCGCCTCTCCGGTGACTTTTCCGAGATCCCCCTTGATTGATCTCCACTTGAGTTTAGTACGGCCGCTCTTCGAGTTGTAGATGATTCCTAAGACGCTTGAGGCTCTTACGAAGGAGAGCTCTCCCTCTACGCGAACCGTTTCCTTGTCTTCAGCTTCAACATACATGGTGCCGATCTGCGAGGCCCTTTCAGGAAAGACCGAGGAGTCTTCCGCAAGTTCATCAGGCATGAATGATTGGCAGGTGCTCAGAATCATGAACCCCCTGAAATTTTCGAGGTCACACACTGCCTCAATCTTCATGAAGATCCCAAGCTGGAAATGAGCCAGCAACCTGTTGGTATGGGACTAGCCGATTTAACTCTATTTTTCCATGCGGATTATTGACTCGTAAGTGTCAATGCCAAGATTCAACACGATCAGGGCAACGACTCGTAGCAGATAGCTACCTGTCAGGATCGCGGAACCTATCATCACCAGATTCGGGTTGTCTCTGTCTCCATCAGAATACGATTTGGCGGTTCGCGAAGGGAGCCAGTCTCCTGCCCTCGGGTCGTCAACTCTCAATCCTTTCTCTGCGTCTACGATCTACCTTTGGGCGACCACCCTCGACGAAGTATTATGGATGACGCAAGTGCAAGAAGAGACAGGAGGAACATGGCGGAGAATGCTAACTGTAGACCGAAGTTCTCCGCGACGTATCCTGCCATAGCACTTGACACAGATCCCAATCCAAAGACTAAGAAAAACATGATGCCATAGACCAAACCCCTCTGGTCTGGAGAGGCAATCTCCGCAGTGAGAGCGTTTGTCGTGGGTTGAGTCGCGTAGAAGGCTACTCCGAAGAGAAAGAGGAAAATCACTGCAGCAACTGGATCTTGGAGTTGCAAGCATGCAAATCCAACTGCGACTGCAGCAGATTCTACGACCAGTGCGTTAGCACCCCCAATCCTGTCAGTTCCACTTCCTCCAAGAAACTGGCCAAGGACTCCGAACGCCATAAGGAGCGAGACGGCTACGCCAGAAGTCTCTATGGATAATCCTCTGACCCTTGAGAGATAGGCTGGAAAGAACAGCTCCGTCCCTCTATAGTAGAGTCCCATCATAATGTTGTAGACAAAGAGGGCCCAGAACCTTGAATCTCTAAGGATTAGCGATCTCTTGTGTTTCGTTTCTATTTCGCGTTTTCCTGCCAAACGAAGTCGAATGAAGTAGACAGATGTGACCATTGAAAGCACTCCGAAGAATACGAACGAAAAACGCCACCCAACCGCAAGCGCCAAGAAAACTGCGAAAGATGGAACAAAGACTTGTCCAACGCTTCCGCCAACTCCATGAGCGCCCATCACGCGTCCAACTTCTCCATGGTACGCCTTGGAGATCAGGCTGTTTGCTGTGGGATGATAGAAGCTACTCCAAGCTGACATCAAGATCAAGGCGGCGAACAAGCCGGCAAACCCACGGTCGATTAAGAGTATCAATGTTGAAACGCCTGAAAGGGCCAAACTGATGAAAACAACTCTTCCTTCCCCAATCCTGTCCGAGAGAGGTCCTCCAACAAGTGCACCTGCGCCAAACAGGAGATAGCCAAAAGTAGCAGCCAAACCCACTTCTCCTAGAGAGAGTCCCAAGTCGTTTACGATTAGCAGCAGCATTGGCGGAAGCGCGGAAAGAAATGAGTGATCTAAAGCATGGGCCAGCCCTAGGAAGAGAATTGTGATCCTTCCTTGCTGCAATGTTGGTCCTCCACAGGCGTTCGTGGCCTTTGCCGAGCGGAATGAACTAGATGAGAGCCTGTCTGCATAAGGCCCTCTTAGAGATCTTGAGCTCGATGATTCAACGATCCATTAGCCTCTCACTGACCAGCCATCAGTTAGCCACTCTAGTAGCGATGGGATACCCTGAAAAAGGTGCCGGAGACCAGAGAAGGATATTTAGCCATCACCAAACCTTTTCAGGAATATTCGGCTTCAAGATTGGTGATTGTGGATGGTGAGAATTCTTGTGATTTATGATTCTGCGTCAGGCAACACAGAATTGATGGCCCAAGCGGTAGCGAAAGGGGCTGAGAGTGTCTCGCAAGCAGAAGTGACATTGAAGAAGGTCGATCGCGTAACCCTAGAGGACATGTTGAACTCGCATGCGATCATAATCGGCTCACCAACCTACTACGGGCTCATGTCAGCGAAAATCAAGGATCTGCTCGACAGGTCCGTCAAGATACATGGCAAACTGGAAGGAAAGGTCGGGGCCGCGTTCACCAGTTCAGGTGGACCTGCATCCGGCGCAGAAACGACACTGCTCTCAATAATCGAGGCAATGCTCATTCACGGAATGGTCATGCAAGGCAGACATGAGGGAAAGCATTATGGCGCTGCAGCAGTCGGCAAACCGACTGACAGGGACCGCACTGTATGCGAGGAACTTGGAAGGCGAACAGCTGAACTAACCAAGACGATCTTCAGAAAGTAACACAACATCGTCTCTTATGTAGAGAGTAGGAGTTTTCGGGCGATGTCTGAAGACGCACTGATAGCTTTTGCTCAAATGCTGATCCGTCAACGCAGCCTCAGCGGCGATGAAAGCGCAGTCGTAGAGCTAATCATCTCAGAGATGCAGAGGCTTGGCTTCGACCAAGTCTGGAAAGACAAGAATGGAAGCGCGATCGGAGTAATCAAAGGCGCTCAGCCAGGCTCGATGCTTCTGTTGGATGGCCACTGCGACACGGTAGGTGTCGCGCCGGGCGTCTCATGGACGCACGATCCATTCGGAGGAGAGATCAAAGAGGGAGTGATCTACGGGCGGGGAGCAGCCGACATGAAGGGCGCACTGGCAGCGATAATACATGCCGCTGCCTCCGTGGATCGCTCCCGTCTGAAAGGCGAAGTAGTCGTAAGCGCGACAGTCATGGAGGAGAGCCTAGAGGGAGCAAGCCTTCAGACAGTGATGGAGGCTCTGGCTCCAGATTTCGTCGTGATCGGGGAATCAACCGATCTGAATCTAAATCGGGGTGGACGCGGCCGCGCAGAAATCCACTTGGAGACAATTGGCCGCCCGGCACACTCGTCCTCGCCGCATTTAGGACGCAACGCAGTATACGACATGATGAAGGTTATTGGAGCGGTCGAGAGTCTGCCCGTGAAGACAGATCCATTACTGGGCCAAACAGTCTTCGCCCTTACCGACGTTATATCTGATCCTTATCCTGCATGTTCAATGATTCCTAGCCGCTGTCGGGTCACATACGACCGACGACTGATCATAGGTGAAACCTCTGACGAAATTCTGGGGGCCATTACAGGCTCTGCAGAACTGAAAGGCATGGGCCTGCGCGCAGAGATCGCTACAGCAGATTATCATACATACACGGGAGCAATTCTACGAGGTACGAAGTTCCTACCGGCTTGGGCTTTTCCAGAAACTGATTCCTTCGTCCAGACATGTCTCCGTGGGCTGCGGACAGCAGGATTAGATCCGAAGATCGGCGCTTATCGTTTCTGCACGAACGCGGCATATAGCGCCAGCGTGGCAGGTGTGCCTACAGTTGGCTTCGGTCCAAGCGGAGAGGAAGATGCCCACACCGTCGACGAGCATCTTGAACTCCAGTCATTGATCGCTGCCGAGCGAGGCTACCGGGGCATCATCGATGCGATCCTATCGGAAAGCAATGGACGCAACAAAAGTAGTGTTCCGAAGTCAAGAGTCTAGACACGTAAGGCAAGTGCTTTATGCGTGCCCTCTATCATCGAGATCACGTCAAGGCGGTACGGGCATTTCTCGACACATTCTCCGCATCGGGTGCAACCATCTGCCTTTGTATTCAATCGCTGATACTGTTCCTTGGCATATTCCGGTAGTTTATAGAGGTTGGCATACTTCTCGAAGCGGAGAACGGCTGGTATGTTGATGCCTTCCGGACATGGAACGCATAGTCCGCATTCTCTGCAGAAAGGCTCTGGTGGCATCTGTCCGAACCTGTATTGCTCCTTCTCTCTTTCGGTCAGCTCGTGAAATCTTTCTGCTACAGCAACAGCATGTTCCACTTCTCGTGGGCTGCGCAGGCCCGGAACAGCTGTAGCCACATCGTGAGCCAGAACGAACCTCAGCGCTCTTCGAGCCTTTTCCACACCTTGTTCTCCGAAGATCTTATCGAACGCTTTCGGGTTGGGTGCGCGAGAATCCCTCTCAGTGTAGTTCAGATCTATCCCTCCAAAGGGCTTCATTATCACCACTCCGACGTCGAGTTGCTTCGCCAAAGGTATCAGCTCTTCAGTTGCCTCACGAGTGACCAGGTTCAACGGAACCAGAACTGTGTCGAACTCGTTTGTGCGTAAAGCCTTCGCTAGGACGTAGGGACGGTGACCAGTGATTCCTATGTGACCTATGGTTCCTGCAGATTTTGCCTCTTTGAGGGCCGCAAGAGATCCGTCCAGAGCCAAGGCGCTCTCAAGAGTCTTCACATCATCGATTCCATGAAGCTGTACTAAATCGATCCTATCTGTTCTCAGGTTTCGGAGGCTATGCTTCAACCCAGCTCTAGCAGCCTCCTCCTTTGTCTTCTGATGCGTCTTAGTAGCCAAAACCACCTGATCTCTTACATCGTGCAGTGCTTCGCCGATCTTTTCTTCACTATCACCGTACGCTCTTGCAGTGTCAAAGTAATTGATACCGAGTTCAAAGGCCCGCCTAACAGTTCTCACAGCAGCTTTCCTACTTGCCTCAATGATTGGAATACCTCCGAAACCCACAACGGATATGTTGAGGTTAGTTCTTCCTAATCTTCGCTTCTCCAAGCCAACACCACGCTGTCCCAAGTGAACTCTGCGAAGATGAATCTGCGACAGATAAGCGATTCGCTTTGCATCTAACATGTCCAAAGACAGATGGCAGGTTCAGGGGCAGTTCAAATGTAGTGATGATGGTGGGCACACACGTAGAGTGGTGCGGCCGGCGACAATTGAAATGTTAGGACAGTGGATTCGTGTGCGGACATTATTGGTGGCAATCACACTAACACCTTCGATTCTCGTTTCTCAGAGGATTCACACGTACGAGCATCGGCGAATCGCTGAGGACCGGGGCATTAAACTCAGATGGTGCCCCAAGAATGCTCGCAATTGCAGAAACAGCCGCCGAGGTCATTCATCTCGAGCTTGTGGCTGCCGCTGCGAAACCTGAAGTCGAGCATCCTGGCAGGGTATTCGTTGTAGAATATTCCGAGCCAGAACGGCCAGATGAACGGCTGGGTGATGTTCCAGCAGCATCGGCCGTAGGTCGCCATCTCCGCCATCAGTTCGGAATCGCCCGAACGCGCGTGAACAATGAATATCGGCAGGTCGTTCTCATAGCGCTTTCTGATGTGCACGTCGTTCATGATGTACTCCTTGTTCTCGAACGGATTGAAGAAATCGAGTGTGCGCGAGACCATCCTCTCTCCCCAGTCCATCGCACTCTTGTGTTTGTACGTTTGCCGAAGCATCGGGATCCCGACATGAGGCAGGAAGT
>CAZZFQ010000043.1:0-11967 GCA_964653695.1 uncultured Candidatus Bathyarchaeia archaeon
TGACCGGTGACGCTCAGAGTGCCCAAGGTCCTGCCGTGGAAGGAGCACATCAAGGCGATGATCTCATGCTTCCTTGTGAACTTCTTTCCCATCTTGAGGGCACATTCAATCGCCTCAGCTCCGCTATTGGAGAAGAAGGTCTTCCGCAGACCATGCGGAGCAATCTTCGCTAGCCTTTCAGCCAGGCCCGCAGCCGGCGCCACATGGTACATGTATGTGCAGCAATGCAGCAACTTACCGGCCTGATCTCTTATCGCCTTCACAACCTTCTCGTGGCAATGACCTGTATTCGCGACACTTATGCCAGAAAAGCAGTCAAGATACTCTTTCCCGTCAAGGTCCCTAACATACGCGCCTCTTCCCTCTGCGATGGCGATGGGTTCAACCTTCTTCACGAAGCTTGTAGCAACGTATTCATTATATTTCCGAAAAACATCTTCACTACTTGCCATGGCTTCACCTTCAGACGCCTACTTGTAACTGGTTTGCCCTCTTAGCTCTTGTTCAGATGTCCTGATGTCTCTGCTTAGGCAAAGGTCACACACTGGAAACGGCTTTTTGCTGTCCTGCCTTCCATTCCTACCGTCGTCACGAATTTCCTGAACCCATGAACCTTACGAATTTCTTGGTTTTCAAAAGATAGAGTGTTACCATGCAGGCGACCGATATCATAAATACAACAGAAAGATCAGGCGCAACAACCCTAGTCTCCTCAACACTCTTGGTTTCTTTAGGGCTTGACAACTCCTTTACACACTCTGTTGCTAAGCGATAGGCTTCCGTCAATTTCTCCTCGACCAGTTTATCCATTAACTGGCCAGCGTCGCGAATCCGTTTCTCTTGGAGCTGCTGCAGCAGTTCCTTCTCAAGTTGATTGGTCCTCGCAGCCATGTCTTTGTAGAAGCCATCCCATCTGTTCCGGACCTTCGGCTGAAGCTCATCATAACGCTCGTCAACTAATAGCTGAAGCTTCTTGAAGACCCACCAAGCGGAACCTGGGTCATAGGATGATATGTCTTCAGGTCCGCCTCCCGTCAAATATGGATTGGGGATTGACGAAACGTTCGCGTATACGGGCATGAACACACTGGTACAGGGAGTACTCATGCAATGCCACATCAATTGCATCTCTGAGGGAAGAACAGCTTTGATATGTGCCACCATCGCTGAAACTGTTCTCTTGCTGCAGATGGTTCTGAACTTTGCGTTGTTGTGGGCGGTATCGTGCATAATTGTCTTCTCGTAGTGGTCAGCGAGAATCTTCATCAGGTCTTCACGGGTCAAGTTGCCGACCTTTCCTCCTAGGAGCTCCAACCCTCGCTCCAGTCTCGTCTGCGAGGTCGCATAGGGGTATCCGCCTGAGGAGTAGCATCTGGCGAAGTTGAAGTCTTCCTGAGATTTGCACCATCCCCTCTTGATGGCATATTCAATGAGGTCTTTGCTGCCTGCATCCCAGTGGTTGGTTATCTGAAACTGATTGGCCCTGACCGCTACGCCGTTCGAGATTCTCACCGCGGCCCAATGATGACCAGCGCCTTCAACGATCCAGCATTCCTTTGAATCTGCAATCCAGTATATTTCACCGATAGATGAGTGGCCGTACTGCTCTAGGAGGATTCCTGCAAGCAGCATGCCCTCGTTGGCTGTTTTTGAACGTTCAAGGATAAGGCGGCAGATGTCGTTGTCATGGAGCCCTCTCTCACCTTCAAGGGGCTCCTGTGTCGGCGCATCATTATCGGCGACTGCTACACCCCACATGTTTATGCCCATGCCCACTCCCCACTTCTTCGTATAGGATTTGGATCCTACCCACGCCCACGTCTCCGGAACCTGTGGAATCTCAATGTACTGGAGTCTGACAGTGGCCCCTGACGTATGGCGCTGTCTGGGAGCACGATATAACCATTGAATCTCATACTCTGAGAGGTCCCTGTTCTTTGCGAGGATGATCGAACCGTCTCGTGTGGCATTGCCCGCCGCCAAAATCGTTGTACAACCCCCTGCGAGTGATCCCTGATTAAGGGTATCGGAGGCCTTTGGGGAAACGACCAAGGATAATATCAGAATAAGTAGATACATATGTTTCATCATGGATCAGACTGCTGCGAATACTAATTCGTAGAACCTTCTTCTGCTTTTCCCTAAGTGCGATCTATTTCATTGACTGGCTGTCACTATGCTGTGAGGGGCAAACCGTGTTGTCTAAGCGTCATCGTTCCGGCACTGTCCTCCCTCTAACAAAGACCCTCGAAGTTATGAACTAGTTGATGCTCCTGTCTTGTCTTTAGCTTGTTTGCGCCATAGACCTAGGCCAGCATACCTCAGCCGAACCCTTAAGTAGAGAGTTCTGTCACTGGTTTTCGCATAGAGGAGGATTGATTGAATCTTTCTAGATTGCTCGTGTCACTACTTCTGCTTGCCGTCATCTTCTTGGGCCTGAGACAGGGACTAACAGCCGGAGACTGGTTTGCGCTCTTTCGAACTACGACCTACACGACGACCTCAACTGTGACCTCAACATCATACAGGTACTGGCTTGTAATAACGAAACTGTTCGCAAGATTGTCTGAAACCACGACAGCAAAACTCACACAGTGGGAATCGCGCGAGCCATACTTAGAATTCAATGCAGAGTACCTATATCAGTACGACGCCAACACTGGGAAAATACGCGAAGTAGACATTATTGGAGTAGTCAAGAATATGATGGACGGACCCATCGAGAAGGGAACAATCATCCTAGGAGTTGTCAAGCTAGACACGTCCTCATTGGAGGAACATGAGATCCCTTTCTATGAGATCAGGCCCGGGGAATCCATCAGCATAAGACAGAGAATATCTCTGTCAGGAACGTACGCCAGAGATAGCATTAGACTCCTATTGAGCATGATAGTATTTACCTGCAAGCTAACGGAAACACCAATCTCCTCTCGCGTGGAAACGGTAACCGGAAGCCGCACGACAACCTACACTACGACATTCACGACTGACAGAGTACAGTTCTCGATAGGCACCGCGGAGATAGAAATAGCATTATTGACTACGTTCTCTGGTGCTTTGGTTATCTTCTGCCTTCACAGGATCAGGCGCCCAGCCAAGTCTTAGATTTCTATTGAAAGTTCTCCTTTGAAAACCGCTTTTGCAGGGCCCGTCATCTGAGCATTGCCATCCTTATCGATATCCACAGTAATCACTCCTCCAAGAGTAGTCACCTTTACAGGCCCCGGCTCCACCAGGTTCAGTAGTAAGGAAACTGCTGCGCTCGCAGTCGCACCCGTTCCACACGCCATGGTTTCGTCGAACACCCCACGTTCGTAAGTCCGGTTGCTGATCTCGTGAAGGCCAATGATCTGCGTGAAGTTGACATTCATGCCTCTTGGGAATCGTGTTCGGTCTCGATTTATTGTCTCACCGAAACATCGCACGTCTACCGTAGCGACATTGTCCGAAATGAATACTAGGTGGGGCTCGCCCGTGTTCACCAGAGACGCGCTCATGACTCGGTCGTCCACACGCACCGGGAGGTCAAGAAGCACGTCCGAACTCTCTCCTTTGTCGACAAGATACATATCCAGATCTCTGCGACGGGTTCGAACTGTTCCCATTTGGACTCTATATTCGGTTCCGATACGAGAGATCCGCTTGACGCCATCTCTGGTCAGGACGTCTACCTCTGGCTTCTGCAACTTCTCCGCTAGATATGAGCCAATGCATCTGATGCCGTTGCCGCACATGTTTGCCTCCCCTCCATCTGGTTCGAATAGCCTCATCGACCCATCCACGCCTTTTGCCCGCTCGATGAAGAGAATTCCATCGCCACCAACTTGGAAATGTCTGTGACATAGAATCTTTGCCAACTTACTACGATCTGAATCAGGTGTGACTGCGCCTTCCGTTTCATCTTTCAGTATGAAGTCATTCCCACACCCTTGGTACTTGATGAATTCGAAGATATACCGCACTTCTCATCATCTGTCAAAGTCAGAAAACAGCGGCAGGCAGACGGTTAAACATAGTGAAGAAAGGGCACTGCATCTGCGACTTGGCGAATCCCTCCCTTTAGCAGGGCGCGGAATCACAACGAAGTTATGGAAGCTGCCTCAGTTCTCTGAAGAAGTGTATTCACCGCGTTGATGAGGGCGTCGCATGTAGCCCGTCTCGCCTCCACGGCGTCGTCGACTTGCGAGTTAGCCTCCAGGTTCTCCATCTCTCTCTGATAATCAGCAATCTGTTCCAAGAGCTGTTGCCTTCTTCTTTTGTATTCGTCTTGAAGACGCTCCCGCTCAGCGGCGAAAGAGTGCTCGATCGCTGCAAGCTCTCTTTTCGTGGAGTCGAGTCGCTGAGATGCTTCAGCCTCTTTCTGTGCGCCTGTTTTGAAGACGCTCCTGAGGAAACTGCTTCTCATTCGAACCATACGACTCAGTTCCTCTCTCAGAGGTGCAAGCTTACTTGCTGCAGATTCGACTGCCCGTTCTTTTCGGTCAGTGATCTCTCTCGTCTTGGAAGCGTATTCCCTCTCGGCCTGTGCGAGGAGGTTCCTTGAGTCTGTAAGCTTCTGATTGATTCTTCGAACCGACTCCTCAAAAGAGGCTTCCCTGAGCCGTTTCTCTTTCAGAGCCAAATCAATGTCGGAAAGTACTTGTGAGGACTCCTTCGCGAACTGATCGTCCACTTTGACTGAGGGAGTTGAGTCAAACTCAGATAGGACGATCCGTAGGTTCAGGAGCCAACGGTCGAAGTGCTCATAGAACGGTGTAAGGGCAAACCTCTGGCTGCCGAGGCGATGAAGGTTGTTGAGGGTTCTGTCGACAGCCTCCTTGAGGGTTTGAACATGCTCATCCATGGATGGGTATTCACCGCTTGGTCGCTGCTTCTCAGTCTTGGTCTTAGGCCTGGCTTTTTCAGGTCCTCTACTGAAGCCTCGCCGTGTCCGTGCCTGCCGATATCCCATAACCTGCGTATTTCGCGTTCAGGATATTTCAGTTGATCGCATGCTCGTTTGATCATTGGCGACTTGATTGCGTTGGAACCCGTGCATGTTATCTCAGCATGTGCCCACATGTTGGGGACACTTCGCCCCTCGCACGTGAGATACTAGAAACGCAAAATCGAAAAACACTTTAATGATAGCCGTGGCTACGTGGGATATTGTGCGTATCTTGGATACGATGCTTGAGACTCTTAAGCTCACCAAGCGCTTTGGGGCATTGAGAGCCGTAGATTCTGTGGACATGGCTTTTCCGAAAGAGAAGATCACTCTTCTCATAGGGCCGAACGGAAGCGGCAAAACCACCCTGATAAACTGTGTGTCGGGCTTCTATAGGCCAGATGAAGGGAGAGTAAGATACGGTGGCGAGGATATTACTGGGAAGGCTCCACATGAAATCGTCAAGAAGGGCTTGGTAAGGACTTTTCAAATTCCATTGCCCCTTTACAAGCTTACGGTCTTGGAGAATCTCTTGATTGGGTATCAAAACAACCCGGGGGAAGGTGTTGCTTGGTCACTGCTAAGGGGGCGGTGGCTTGAGAAGGAAAAGGAAGCGGCAGACAAGGCATTTACTCTACTGAGCTTACTTGAGCTAGATCAGATGTGGAATAGGCCCTCCCAAGAATTGAGTGGTGGGCAACTGAAGCTACTTGAGATAGGCAAGGCTTTGATGACCGACGCACAGACCGTCTTGACCGATGAGCCTGCGGGAAGCATCAATCCAGTGTTGGCGCACGACTTTTTTAAACACATGGTTGACCTGAAAAACAAGTTTGGATTAACCTTTGTAATGATTGAGCATAGACTGGACATCGCGACCAAGTATGCTGACTACGTATACGCGATGGCAGCTGGTAAGGTTATTTCTCAGGGAAAGCCCGATGAAGTTCTGAATGACCCTAAAGTGATTGAGTGCTACTTAGGGTGAACGATACGTGATTGAAACCAAGGGGCTTAACGCTGGATACGGAAAAATCCACGTCCTGTACGACTTAAATTTCTTGGCTAGACCGAAACAGATAACGGTTATTGTTGGTCCCAATGGAAGTGGCAAGTCTACGTTATTGAAGTCAATCATGGGACTTACAACGCTTTACTCTGGAACCATAAAATACGGAGACCATGACATAACTCAGGTGGCTAAACATGAAAGAGCCAAAATGGGAATAGCCTATCTACCGCAGCTTGAAAGCGTTTTCACAAATTTGACCGTTAAAGAGAATTTGACTATGGCCGGTTACACGCTGAACGAAGCGGAGTCTCAAGACAGGATGGAAGTGGTGCTTGACTTCTTTCCAGTCATTAAGGATTATCTTCGTAGAAAAGCTAGGACCTTGAGCGGAGGCGAGAGGCAAATGCTCGCAATGGCCATAGCTCTCCTAAGGAAACCGAAGGTAATGATGTTCGATGAGCCTACCTCGCATCTCGCGCCAAAGATTGCATTTGATATCTTCAGCAAGATAATGGAGTTGAGGGATGCGCTTAACCTGACAATAGTTATGGTTGAACAAAGCGCCAGAAAAGCCTTGGAAGTTGGCGACAAGGCATACTTGCTTGTCAGCGGGCGGACGACATTCGAGGGAAACGCGGGAGATCTACTTAAAAACCCGGAGCTCGGTAGAATGTATTTGGGTATTGTAGCATGACTTCGCCATCAGCACCACCGTATTCGCAGGAGCCTTGTGAATTTATGCAAAGTCTTTTATAGAATGCAGGGCATCCAAACAGATTCGGGGAAATAAATGAGTTCTACTAGAAAGACTATGGCGACAGTGCTGTTGGCGGTAATCTGCATCGCGGCTGGTTGGGGCGTAGGTTATGCGACAGCTCCCCCGAAAGAAGTAGTCAAAGAGACCGTGGTCACCAAGGAGCTAAAGGTGCCACTTCTGAAAGGAGATATTCTGATAGGATATATCGCTGCTTCGGCAGGTCACGTTGAGAACACTCTGCCAGCAGTGAAGCTGGCGTTCGACGACGTAAATGCGTACGTTAAATCAATGGGAGTTGACGTGACATTCAAGCTACTAGCTGAAGCTGCTGAGGGCTCAGCTGTAACAGCCCTTGAGAAGGCTCAGGCCCTTTACACAAGAGGCGTAAGATTCATTGTTGGTTCAAACTGGAGTTCACAGTGTAAGGCTATTCTCGAGTACGCTGACAAGAATAAGATCATTATGATCAGTGACGGCTCTACTTCGCCGATGCTGGCGATAGCAAACGACTATCTGTTCAGGCTACCAGCTACTGATGAAACGCAGTGTCAGGCTCTCTCGGTGGGTGTATTACAGGAAATAGGAGTGAAGGCGCTAGTGGTCCTGCAAAGAGCTGATGCATGGGGCGACGGAAACTATGAGTACATAAGCAAGTTCTTCCCGGCGGTCGGAGGAGTCATCTTTGAGCGCGTCAGATACAGTGGAGACAAGACGGAGTTTTCAGCGGAAGTGAAGGCACTATCCGATGTGGTTACTAAAGCGACAACTCAGTATGGCAAGGGAAAGGTGGCGATCGCTGTCTGGAGCTTCGATGAAATAGTGCCGATCGTAACTGAAGCGGCAAACTACCCGATCCTGTTTGAAGTTCCATGGATAGGTTCCAACGGAATAACGCGTTCAACGAGGCTGATTGGGGAGGCTAAAGGACCTGCCTTGAAGATGAAGATTCTGAGCATGATGATAGGAGTAACCAAGTCAAGCAAGTTCGCCTCCTTCAGCGAGCGATACATGAAGCTCATCGGTATGGAACCAGGGGCCTACGTGACCTTCGCCTACGACGCTGTATGGCTTTTTGCAAAATCTATACTTGAGGTCGGAGAGTACAACTCCGAAAAGGTTCATAAAATACTGCCTAGGATCGCGGAGGATTACTTTGGAGCCGGAGGATGGTACAAGCTTAACGAATACGGCGACAGATTTGGGGCAACCTTCGAGGTATGGACCGTGGTCGACGAGAAAGGCATGCCTACGTGGAAGCATGCATCTGTATTCGACATGGCTACCGGAAAAGCTACATGGGTACTAAAGCCGCCGTGGGTCAGCACTTAACAAGCGTTATCCCCTACCCCTTCTTTTTTTGTTTGGAAACATCTTCGTAGCTTAGACCCCTAATCTTGGTTGGCTTCTCTGGGACTAAGCCCTGTGGACGATATATCATCACCAAAATAAGGAAAGCACTCATCATGAGCATCTCGAGCCAGATGGTTTCGATAGGCACATAAGCCTGAATGTCATGTTTGAAAATTACGATAGATCTCCTAACAAGTACAAATATGAGTACGCCGGCCAACGTCCCCATATTGTTGCCTTTCCCCCCAAGCATGATCATCAGCCATGGGTAGAAAGTCCAGTCAGTTCTCACGTACGCCGTGGCCATCACTGCTTGGCTGTAGAAGGCGTAGAGTACACCAGACAGTGACGCGATGACTGAGCCCAAGACAACGACTGTCGTCTTTATTTTCACGATATCTTTGCCTAAGCACTCCACGATAGTCTCGTTCTCCCTTACCGCTCTGATTAGGCGTCCGAATGGCGAACTCATCATCAATTCCACGACTAGAAACACGAGTGCAGCTGTGCACACGAACACTAGAGGAACCCCTATCCATTGAAGATTGCCCATCCACGCAAAGACGTTGGGAACGTGAACCCAGAACGTGCCACCAACAAGCGGATAGTAATTCTCTCCGATTATCCTAATGGCTTCAGCCATAGCGATCAATGCCATCATCAAGTATGTCGCCCCGAGTCTATTGGCCGGGTAAGACGCTACGAAACCCAATCCAGCACAGACGAGGAATGAAATGGCTACAATCACCAGGAAAAGCATGATTCCTCCTAATGGGTCTGACGCCAACCGTTGGTTGATCATGGCTGTTATTTCAGAATTCTGCAGCATGAAGTCCATGTCCGAGCCTACCCCATAATAGAGCCTTGCAATCCGGCCTAACAGTGCGCCAGTCACGTAGGCTCCGCCAGCAACGGATAAAACCAATCCAAAGTTCGGAATCCCACCATATCCGTATTGGACGTTTAGGGATATGGACGCTATGAAATACAAGATGAAATAGATCGTGACATCCATGATCAATGTCACGAGAAGCTGATACAATTCAGAGCTAAACATTTGTGCCTCGCCTGGCAAATTCGGATGAAACAGCCGCTACGCGCTTAATCCTGCTAGCCTGTACTTTTTCGACTACTCCTGCGATTCCCTGAGTGGCTCCGATAAGTATTATGAACATAGCTATCAACGGTACTAGTGGTCTATATGGTGCGATCCATAGCCCGAATAAGTCCATCAAGAAGATTGTACCCAGAATTTCTGTCAACCCGATTATGTAGCCCCCAACCATGGCTCCGTAGATGCTTGACAGTCCACCTACAACGCTGGCAGAAAAGACGCTTGTCATCAACCCTGATCCCGTGGCTGGAAGCGATTGAAACCACAGGGGCAGCAGTGAGCCAGCAATACCAGCAAGACCGCCAGTGACAAGCCACGAGACTAGAGACACACGCTCGGCATCTATGCCAAGTGTGACCGCCAAATCGGCGTTTTCAACCACAGCCCTCGTTGCGATGCCGAACTTCGTCTTCGTTAACACTAGATGAAGCGTTGCAACCATCCCAATAGTGAGCGCTGTTGAGACAAAAAACACGCCAGGAACCTCGAGAATAGTCACGTCCCTATCTCTAAAAAGAAAGACGCGAGCATACATCCCCACGATCCCTCGCAGGTAATCGGCGTATATGTTAATCGCCGCAAATATCATGATTTCAAGAGCTACCGTTGCTATGGAGAGCGATATTAGGGACTCACCCCGCTTCTTCAACGTTTGAATCACTCCTCTGTAGATGAGGGCTGAAACAAGGCCACATACGAGAAATGCAATTGGGACAGACACGTATGGACTAAGGTCGAGGATCCTCACCACAGTCAGACACACGTATATTCCTACTCCAGCTATTGCGCCGTGCGCGAAGTTGGGTACCTTGGCTGTCATGTAGGCGAATGTGAATCCGATGCTGAGCAACATTAGTAGGTTAGCGTAGATGATAGCACTAAGGAAATAGGCCGGAATCATCTTCCTATCCCTGAATTTTCCCCTCTTGTGTCAGCGCCAACCGACCCTCAACGCGTTCAAAACCGAACTCAAACAATAAAGAGCGAAAGGCGCGACAAGCAAAATGGTATTCACTCAAGGGTTTTCGACTGAGGGTTGTCCCCTGTTAATATTTAAGTCCTTTCACCGGTCTCTCTGCAGCTCAGCTGAACATGTATGAAGTTATTGGAGAGGAGATGAAACGAAAGCTTCCGAAGAGATACTACCAGACATAGGGGTCTGTCGGCCGGGTGCCTCCTAGCGAGATCAGTTTGAAAACTCGTCGAATGCCCTGTCTCCACCGGTCCAGCCGGAGATGGCTACTTGTACCAGTTGAGGCTTTCCTTGACGTAATCGATGAATGAGGTGAAAAAGTCCTTGACCTCAGGGCTCATGTTAGTTTCTGAGATCAGCTTCTTAGCTGAGTCGGCATGTTCTCTGGAGCGTTTCTTGGCGGCCTCTAAGGCTCCACAATCCGATATCACCTTTCTTATTCTGTCCAGATCTTCCAAAGGGCCCACGTGAGCTGCACTCTCGATCATTTCTAGCTGCGCCGGATCTGCCATCATGTACGTATAGACAATGTGCAACGGCTTCTTATGCTTGGATATGTCCCCACCCGGCTTTCTACCGTACTGCTCCTCGGATGCGAAGGTATCGATTACGTCATCTTGGATGTCGAAGCAATAGCCAATATGCTCGCCCGCCTCTCGCAACAACTGAAGATCTCTGTCCGATGCGTCTGCTAGCACGGCGCCCATGAGCAGCGAGGCTTTGAAGAGCGACGCAGCCCTCTCTGAAGCCATAACATACCACTCGTTCACGTCTGGCTTCTTGTACTCGAACAAGAGGTCTAAGACTTGACTTTCATTCACCGCTTGAAAAGCATCATTGAGCAGGTTCAAAACCTGAACTATCTTATCCGGTTCGAAGCCTGAACCGCTAAAGGCCTTAAGCGCCAGGGTGTACAGGATGTTGCCCGCGAAAACTGCTGAACTATCTCCAAACTTAGAATCGTGCTCCTGAGAATACTTCTTGTGGATAGCGCTGCCTCCACGCCTCACCTCATCGTCGTCAACGAGGTCATCATGCACAAGTATAGAGTGGCGGTAAAGCTCCATGCCAGCGCAAACACTCAGGATTCGATCATCAACTTCCTTATTGAAGCCCTTGTAGGCTAGTAGGGTGCTGCACGAGGCCAACCTCTTTCCCCTTCTGGATGTATACTCGTGGAGATCCACATACATTCCACCAATGAAGTCATGGTACTCCTTTCTGTCTTTGGTTTCTTTTTCGAAGAAGTCGGCTACCCTCTTTTCGATCATAAGACCGTACCTGTCTAATGTCTTCTCCCAAGCAGACATACATTCTTACACTCAAACTGGAGCTGAGCATCATTCTTCTAGATCTTCGCACTATTTCCTGATCAGTTGTTTACGAACGCGTGCTCCTCCGGCCTCCCTAACTGCTTGGTTCAGTATTACTGTGACTCCAGATATTGCCGCCAGTACCATTGGTGGCACAATTGGCTAGCTGTGTCCCATTATGGGGTGCGGTTTGTACGGCGCCTCCAGCTGGCGAATATCATCGGGTCCAAGGCGCATGTTCAGGGCTTCAACTGCTTCCTCTATGTGCCGCACGTTTGTCGCTCCGACTATCGGAGCCACCACTCCTTTGTGAAGCAGCCAGGCGAGGGCGATTTGAGACGGTGCCGCATCTTTTTCTTTGGCCACTCTCACAACTTCTTCTAAGACGTCGAAGTCTTCTGGTTTGAAGAACCTCTCGGCAAGGTTTGGATCAGTGCGATAACGTGCTGAGTCCGGTGTCTTCCCGCGCGTGTACTTGCCTGTCAGGAAGCCTCTTGCCAGTGGGCTCCAGGGGATCAACC
>CAZZFQ010000044.1:0-2818 GCA_964653695.1 uncultured Candidatus Bathyarchaeia archaeon
ACGCTTTGCGGTCGCAGGTTGGCTCACGTTCGTAGCCACAAGAAGCAGAATCTACAGGAACGCCTGTTCCCAGCTGATTGCAGGGAATCATGGGTCATCAAGCGGCGGTCATCGGCACCCTACTTGACATTTGAAGCGGCATAGCCTTATTTCATCCGATCTTGAGTACTTGCTGGGTTAGTCATCCAAGGGTTGACCGTCGGTCATGAGTTCCACTCCATATCATTTCATAAGATATAGTTGGTTCAGACGCGTGGACCTCGAGACCCTCGCAAAGGATTTGAGTTCGTCATTTCAAGTGTGTCCGCTGGACAGACAGCAGCCTACTGCAACATCAGTCATTGGCAGAGACATTCAAGAGATGTTTCTTGTTAAATCGGATACATTGCACGTGTACCTGTCACAGGTAAGAGCCATCATGTTTCAAAAGGAGGGAAAACCCTTCACAGAAAACGATGTCAAACTCAGAGATACGATATTTGCCACATATCGCCACAGTACGTCAACACCTTTTCCTTGGGGCTTCATCCATGAACCCCCATTTGAAGTTGAGAACCAGCAGCCCGATCAGAGCTGAAAGATTCAGACCGTGATCCTAAGCGCTCAGGAAGCCCGATTTTCTGTGACGACATGATCGCCATTTTGTTTCAGTATCTGGCCCAGCTCGGTGATTCACATTTCAACAAGAACGCTTAAGTCTTAAAACCGAGCGCGTAAGACGTGCTAAGTAGAAAAGTTGGCGATTAAGCTTGAAAATAGTGATCTTCGGGCCACCTGGCTCAGGGAAAGGAACGTACGCCTCCCGACTATTTGATCTGATCAAGACGCCTCACATCTCAACCGGAGACCTTGTCCGACAGGAGATCAAGGATAGGACAGAAACGGGAAAGAAAATCGAAGCCTACACAAGACGCGGCGTACTCGTACCGGATGATGTAGTCATCGAGCTCTTGAAGAAGAGAATCTCACAGCCTGATTGTGCAAGCGGCTTCATTTTGGATGGATTTCCGCGAACTATCCCTCAGGCTGAAGCCCTTGGCAAGATATCGCCAATAGAGATAGTCATAAACCTGGACGTTCCAGACGAGGTCATAATCGAGAGGCTATCGTCAAGGCTCACATGCAAGAGCTGCGGTGAGATATACAATAGGCGCTTCCTGAAACCGAAAGTTGAAGGGATCTGTGACAAATGCGGTGGACAATTATACACAAGAGAGGACGACAAACCTGAGGTCATCAGGGAACGCTTGAAAACCTACCAGAGACAGACTCAGCCACTACTAGACTACTACAAGGAGAGAAAGCTGGTTGAGAACGTTCGCAATACTGAGGTCGCAGTGCCACCGGAGATCATTGTGAGCAAAATCATGAAGATAATCAATGCAAAGAGATAGCACTTCTGCATCATCAGTAAAGCAGGTCATCGGTAGTCAATATCATTGGGCTGGCAAGAATTCCATTCTCAGAAGAGCTCGATCCAGATTCCGTTTGGATCCTCTATGTATGCCCATCGGCCTCCATCCGCCTTCATTTGTAGCACAGTACGATAGCCAGAGGATCGGGCTTCTTCCAAGGCCTTGTCGAGATTCTCGACCTTGAAGGCGAGATGATCAAGTCCCTCTCCCACAACGTATTCGGCATAGTAGGGGCTATCCCTCTCATAGTAGTTCAGTTCCAGAATGAAGCCGCCTTCTTCGCTTTCCAAGCCAACGGTTTCACCCTTGGTTTCTTCAAGCTTGCCCCTGCCTTTGACCTTCATGCCAAGCAGCTTCGTGTAGAAATCCACAGATTTCTGCAGGTCCTTGACCCTTATTCCAACATAGGTGAACTTCGCTTTCATCTTCATCAGTCCAGCTACATGGTGACTTCAAGTTTTCTCATTAGAACCTGAAGAGAACCCTTTCAAAATTAACGATTCTTCTATTCTTGACTCTGACGTTTTCCTTTCTTAGTAATCGGATCTTCCTTTCCGCAGTCTTACCTGAGGTTTTTCCTCCGAAGCCACCTACAGTTCCGTCCGACCTCACAACCCGATGACACGGTACTCTCGGAGCATAGGGGTTCCTGCGGCAAGCATTGCCAACAGCTCTGTAAGCCTTTGTATTCAGCTTCCTGGCTATCAAGGCATAGGTCGTGACTTTACCTCTAGGAATCTTCTTCATAATCTTCCAGACTCTTTCATCGAATCTCACGTTAACACATCACCCGATTTGCTTCACTTCAGCCGAAGCAGCATCTCAAACTTATGACTCTTTCCATCCACAAGGGAATATTCGTCCTTTTCCATTCATGGAGATGATGTCAGGATGTTTCGTTACCGAACGGACTTGTGTGCGTCGTTGTGCGTCTCTCTTCTTATATCGTTGTAGATCTCGGAGATGTATTCTTGTGGAGCTAGGCGCGCCTTCCTTGAGAGCACTCTTATTGACGCTGCTACTCCGGTGGCGTATTGCATGGCCCGCTTCGGCTTTTCTGACACCGAGCTAGGAATTCCTTGGAGTCTGGCGACTTGGCGAAGAACATGCTTCTGGCGGGACTCCTCGACTCCTCCAATCTTCAAGGACAGAGGCAGTGAGAAGACAAATCTCACCAGCTCACGGTCAGCAAAGGGAAGCCTGAGCTCAACCTTCATCCCTGCGGATACCTGCTCATCTCTCTCAAAACATTGCTCCGGGAGACTCAGAGCATCCCTCATCATCAAATCATTCGCTTCTTGAGGCCCTTTCTTCTGGTAAGCCGAGATGTATCGGTCGTATCCCCCGAATAGCTCGTCTGCACCTTGACCCATAAAGATCGCATGATGCCCCTGTTCCTCTGC
>CAZZFQ010000044.1:2918-6645 GCA_964653695.1 uncultured Candidatus Bathyarchaeia archaeon
ATAGCTCGTCTGCACCTTGACCCATAAAGATCGCATGATGCCCCTGTTCCTCTGCAAGTTGGCATGCCCAAAAGATCGGTATCGCTATCGCCACATCCATCAAATTCGGCTTCTCCATCCTTCGAAGGACCTGTGGGATCACCTTGCCCAGATCCGTGAGGGAATATTGCCTCACCACCAACGGAAACCCCAACTCTTTGGCAGTATTTCTTGCATGCTCAAGCTCACCATTGCCTCGTGCAGTCACTGTGAAAAGCTCCACATCCAATCCTGCCAACCTCGAGGAGGAAGCCACGACTGCGCTATCCACGCCTCCCGAATATGCAACCGCAACTCTCTTCAGATCTCCAGCTCGTCTCTTTATCGACTCGACGATAAGTTCAGAGAGCCTTCTGGCCGCTGAATCAAGATCAATCTCTTGCTGGGTAGGAGGCACCTGAACGTCTGATCTTTGAAAGGAGACCGTCGCATCTTCTACGGCGCAAGCTCCTCCTGGAGAAAACCTTTGAGGCGACTCGATGCCCATTGTCCAAAGCGCTTTTCGCTCAGAAGCATAGGCCACGACATCTTTGGACTCAGCCCAGTATAGAGGCCTACGGCCAAGAATGTCTCTTGCAACTAAGAGCTGTCCGCGAAGCAACATTGCCATTGCATATGATCCGTCCACTTCCCTCAGGCATCCCAGTAATTCGGTGCTCGCTTTACCTTCGAGCAGTGAAAGCACTTTTTTGCAGTCAGGATCCATGCTAGTAGGATAGATTCTCCCTTCTACGGCAATCATCAACTCCTCGGTCGCAATAGGCTGAGAGATGTCCTTCGAGAATATTCGATT
Source organism: uncultured Candidatus Bathyarchaeia archaeon (assembly GCA_964653695.1). GTDB lineage: Archaea > Thermoproteota > Bathyarchaeia > 40CM-2-53-6 > JALHTG01 > JALHTG01. The sequence goes on from CAZZFQ010000044.1 coordinate 3,751, forward strand.
GAGGTTGTAACCTATCGCAACTGAGGAGCTGGCATGTTGGTTCGAGAGTGAACGCAATGAATCGCAAACGAAGACATCATCAGGTGTAGCCAACCCGAACGAGTCGCTTCCCCGTTCTGAAAGCGACCGCATCATCTCAATGGCAACGGGAACGACATTGCTATTGCCCTTTCGGTCGATGATGGCTACTAGTGCACCCAACGTGTCTGCCAGCAACTAGTATTGGGACAGCAGGCGCTGTTCCTCGCTCTCCTCAGACTTGGACTTGATGGCTTCCCATTCTTCCGCTCTGATCTTGCCTCCCACCTGCTCCTTGATCTTCTTGGCCACAGCAGGTCCGATGAGAGGTATCTTCATGAGATCCGTTACACTAGTTCGCTTCAGATCCTCGATAGTCTTCATTCCGGAATTGTACAGCATTCTTGCCCTCACTCTGCCTACTCCCTCCAGAGCAACCAAAGGAACCAGCTCAGTCTTGACGCCACTTTGAACTCTCGTTCTGAGGATTGAGAGAGGCTTCAGAAGGTCCTTGTGTCCAAACAGTCTCGCCAACTCATGCGACGAGTACAACAGCCAGTCTGCGGTCTCAAGCAGTCGAAGCAAATCACCTGGCTCCACCCTATGCGCCTCCAGTATGCGCTCTTCAGTAGCCTCATCAATCCAGTCAAGCAGCACTGAGGCGCATTTCAACTCGGCAAGAAACTCTTCATATGCTACCTGGTCACCCCAAGCATCTGGCACGTCAACCATGAACTCCTCCGAGTGCCTGGACATAATCGCTTCGAGAAGCTCGGCTTCCCTTCGCCGAGGATACATCTTCGGGGCGAGATCTGGTGTTCGAGCTATCAGATGGAGGAAAGAGAGCTCAGTGATGTCTTGAGCTCTCCGATACAGTCCGTCCCTGATCATTACCGCTGAGACCGGGTCAATGTAGAGTTCAGAAACCCTCCTCCCGAACTCGGTGGCGTATATCTTGTCGCCTTCAACTTCAACCATCCTCTCCTTGTAAAGGAACTGGAGTATCTCACTGATCTTTGAGCGAATAGCTCGGGGATCATACTGGTGCGCATAGAACGTCTTGGCAAAGAACTCTTGAAGTCCAGGCTCAGACCGAGCGAAACCAGCCGCAACCGTTGAAAGCACGTGCGGCCTGAGAACTTTTTCTACTCCGAGCTTCGACCAAAGCTTCTCTGGCTTTGCTAGGACGTAGTTCTCCATCAGATACTCTTGCTCGTCCTCGTTTCTTGCTATTAGAATGGCCTCACCAAACTTGTCATATTTGGGCCTGCCAGCACGTCCGCAGAACTGCTTGTACTCCAATACTGAGATCGGGTACCGGCCGTATCCCGGCTCGTAGCGTTCATAGCTACTTACTACGACCGTTCGTGCGGGCAGGTTCACTCCAGCAGCTAGTGTCGGGGTTGCCGCTAGGATCTTGATACGGCCCTTCCTGAACGAGTCTTCGACGATGCGGCGGTGGACGCCGGCGAGGCCGGCATGGTGAAACGCGGCCCCGGAGGCAGTCTGTTCTGCCAAGATCTCGCTAAGTCTTGTCTTTTCACCTGTCGTCAGTATCTTTTCGGCGATGCTCTTGAGAGTTCGCGTTTCAACAGGAGTCGTGGATCGCCTCAAAATCTGCGAGACTTTCTTTCCTGTTTCGACCGCGATTCTTCTTGTTTCCGCGAATATGAGTGATTGTGCCCCGTTATTGACGACCTCCATAGCTACGTCTAGAACTGGGTTCCCAACAGTCTCTGGCACTGCTCTTGATGAGCCGTCTCGAAATTGGATCTGTCCTTGTAGGTAGACTCCTTCCTTGAGAGGTACGGGGCGCCATTCAGTTGTTATCGGTGTGGCGTCTATCCACTCAGCAACCTCCTCAGCGTTCCTAACAGTAGCGCTGAGGGCGAGGAAGTGTGCCTTCGGATTGATCTGCCTCAACCTAGTTAGAACCACCTCAAGGGTTGGTCCCCTGTCTGGCTCCGTTAGAAGATGTACTTCATCAGCCACAACAACACGAAGATCGGTTATCCAGCGAGCGCGATGCCTAAGAAGGCTGTCAACTTTCTCGTTGGTGGAGATTATTACGTCATATCTCTCTATCCACGGGTCACTGCTATCATAATCGCCCGTCGTCAACAGAATCTTGAGATTCTCTCCGGATCCTTTCATTGTCTTCTCGTATTTCCGAAACTCGTCGTACTTCTCGCTAGCGAGTGCTCTAAGGGGCGTAAGGTAAAGCGCCTTGCCTCCTTTTTCCAGAATGCTCTTGAGGATGCATAGCTCCGCTATCAAGGTCTTGCCGCTTGCCGTCGGACTGGCGAGAACAAGATTTCTTCCGTTCAGTACGCCTGCACGAATGGCATCTTCCTGCGGAGGATACAGAACGTCATAGCCCTCGTTCTTCAGGATCTCCTTTACCTGCGATGGAAGGTCAAGCTCATCGATCCGCAATCACAGTTCTTCCTTGGCTAAGCGGAGGTTCTCCTGATGGTGCCTGTCCTCGGGGAGTACAGCACACCTTCCCTTGTGAGCTGCCCAACGATCCTCCGTGCCTCTTCTTCCGAAATGTCAACCTTCTTTGAAAGTGTCTCATACAAAACCTTCTCCTCGACAACGCCTGTCTCCTTCTCCATCTCCGCCACGCAGTCGATCACGAACGCCATCTTGTCTCTGATGCTCTTTGGCTTACCAGTCATTATGACGTCAATATCCACCTTCCCGGTCGAGGTGTCAATTCCCACATCCTGCAGAGAAACCGTCATCAGTCTTATCGCACCCCTAGCGTCCTCTACGCTAACCTTCGGCCTGAGAAAGGCGCGAGCCCTTGCCTCAGACAGCCTAACCAAAGCCTCCAGCTGTCTCGGCGTTATTGCGATCGGTGACTCGGCGCCA
>CAZZFQ010000044.1:6745-11092 GCA_964653695.1 uncultured Candidatus Bathyarchaeia archaeon
GCCTCTTCACTCATCAACGGTTCGATCCTCCTCGAGTAGCTGATGTATTTCCTGAGAAGGTCAGGTGGAACAGGAGACTCCTCAGGAGTGGACCTCATCCGATGCAGAGCCAAAATGTGCTCCGACATCTTCGAATCCAAATCGGCCTCAGGCACGTCCTTCATAATGAACAGAAGGTCAAAACGTGAGAGAATCGTGACTGGCAGGTTGATATTCTCCGTGATATTTCTATAAGGATCGTAACGTCCCAACGCGGGGTTTGCCGCAGCCAGAACCGACGCTCTGGCATTCAATGTGGCTACGATGCCTCCTTTCGCCACACTGACCGTGTGCTGTTCCATCGCTTCATGTATGGCAACACGGTCGTCAGGCCTCATCTTATCGATCTCATCTATCGCCGCAACTCCCTTATCAGCCAACACCAACGCCCCGGCCTCAAGAACCATGCCACCAGTCTTCTCCCTCAAAACAGCAGCGGTGAGCCCTGCTGCAGTCGTACCACGTCCACTCGTGTAGAGGCCTCGCGGAGCAATCCTAGCAACGTACTGCAAAAGCTGACTCTTGGCCGTTCCAGGATCACCCACCAAAAGCGTATTGATGTCTCCTCGGATGCTTATTCCGTCAGGGAGGTGTTTGGGAACTCCGCCGAAGAGAAGATAGAGTATCGCCTCCTTGATGTTATCATAGCCATAGATTGACGGAGCCAAAGATCTGAGTAGTTTCTGATGTATCCAAGGGTCGCCTGCAAGTTCTTTGATCGCCTTCTCCTCTTCTGCACTGATCTCCACCACTTCCGCTTCCTTTCCCGTTACGTCGAGGTAGTTTGCGTCTAGATACATGTCAAAGGTTCTCAGTCTTCCGCGGCGACTGATCATCTCCTGCTGAGCGCGCACCACACCCGTAACGGACACCCTGTCACCTGGCCTCGCGACGTCGACCAAGTCCTCGACGAGCCTGACGTCTATCGATCTTGGAAGCTGCCCTGGAGGCAGATCTTCCGGTCGTTCTTGAATTCTCATCTCTTGAAAGTCCATGAAGGTTGACCTGTCGATCAGGAGTTCAAATGACGCTTTGGCACTTCTGCAACTCGGGCAGATTCCTACTCCTCGCATCAAGAATCCTGTCTGTTCAACCATCATGATGTTCTCGCATCTTCTACACTTGAATGCAGCCCTAGTGACCATCGGCTTGACAGGAGTGGATCTAACGATTATCCCGTCAACAACAACCAATCCGCCCATCTGGTCAGATCCTATCTTCCTCATCTGCATCTTATCCGGAAACTTTCGGAACCGAGCGAAGAACGCCTTCGTCTGCTCCGCGTATTCGGGGTCTTCTATCTTCATCTGCGCCCAAACGGCCTTGTTGGCGTAGATGAGATACTCGTCCGGTTTCTCGACAAGGTCCTTCGCTAAAGGGGAATCAAAGGTAAGTAAATCTTCGAAGTCAACTACTAGAGATCTAGAAGAGGTAACAGCCATCTGAGCAAGTTTTCTTCTATACCTATTCTCACCCGTCGGGGTCTGAAATGACCTCAGAAAATCTTGGAACCTTTCGTCGGGCCCCGCTTCGATGGTCACACTTCTACCTCCGGACACTCTATCTTCTTTCTCCACTCAGTAATAATCCTGCTCAATGTGAGGTACAGACCCCTCTCTTCATTTGCAAGGTTTGCGAGCACATCTTCAGTCTGTGCCGGAGCAGCTGCAAGCGAAACAATCTTTCGGATTCGACAGTTTACTATGTCCTTTGACAAATGAACTGCTTTCTCGAAGTCTCTTCCCTTCACAGGATCGGATCGGCTCTGCGCCTTGAGATCGACAAGCAGGGATCTCAACATGGGATAGAAGTCCTCCCCGACAGCAGGAATTTGACGCGCAGCGGGGATAGTCTCCCTCCAATGCATCTTTGAAAGAGTCGCCAAGTCAAGCCTATCCTCATCTCTCCACCTCGCAATTCCTGACCTTACCAGCTCCTCAGCCACCCAACGAGGCACTTCCATCTCCTGCCCGGCACGAAACGGCCCGAACGTTTTGTCTCCGGCACTTATCTCTCCGGATTCTCTAATTATCGCGATCTTGACGGTTCGGTTCTGAAAGTCGAGATCGTAATCGTCAAACGTTTGAAAGTGTTCCTTCGAGTACAACTGTCCGCCTCAAGTAGAGAGATAATCATCTGCGAAATATGATTTTCCTCCTGCGCAATTGTTAAAGGATTAAAGACATGACCGTAGGCCTACGACATGTCGAAAAGCTGGACGGACATGAATATTGAGCGAGATAGTCGAGGCGAGAGCACTAGCACCATCGATCAAGATGTTCCAAGTCAAAGCGCCTGCGATAGCCAAGAAATACAAGGCAGGACAGTTCGTTATTCTCCGTGTTCACGATAGGGGAGAGCGAATTCCGCTCACTATCTCTGACGTGAATGAGAAGGAAGGCACTATCACCGTCATAAGCCAAGAAGTCGGCAAGACCACGAAAGCATTAGGCCAGCTTCAGAAAGGAGACCGGATACCTGATCTCGTTGGACCATTGGGAAAGCCATCCGAAGTTGAGCACTTCGGCCAGGTTGTAGTCATAGGAGGAGGCGTTGCAACAGCGATCGCCTATCCCGAAGCAAGAGCGCTGAAAAAGGCAGGGAACCGACTGATCTCAATTATGGGTGCGAGAAGCAAGGACCTCCTCATTCTCGAAGACGAAATGAGAGAGACAAGCGACGAGCTCTACATCACGACTGACGATGGATCGAAGGGACATCATGGATTTGTAACGGACATCCTGAAGCAGCTTATCGAGAAGCAAGTGAAAATCGATAGAGTTGTGGCGATCGGCCCCGCCATCATGATGAAGGCCGTTGCGAACCTGACTCGTCCGTACAGAATCAAGACCGTAGTCAGCCTGAACCCAATAATGGTCGACGGAACTGGGATGTGCGGTGCATGTAGAGTTTCTGTAGCTGGACAGACAAAGTTCGCATGCGTCGACGGGCCGTCCTTCGACGCACACGAAGTTGATTTCGATCTTCTGATGGCCAGGTTGAGGATCTACATGGAACAGGAGAGGATCGCGATGCAATCACCCACAAAGGGAATGGAGGGAACAGGTGAGGCATATGGCAGCTAAGCCATCAGAGAAGCTTCTGAAGAGAGTCCCCATCAGAAAGCTGCCTCCTGAACTTAGGAAGCACAACTTTGACGAAGTATCCTTGGGATACAACCAGGAGGAGGCTATGGCCGAGGCGAGCAGATGCCTAAAATGCCCGTCGCCTTTCTGCGTGAAGGGCTGCCCCGTTGAGATCGAGATCCCGGCCTTCATAGAATGCATCAAGAAAGGAGACTTCTCAGGAGCCATAAGCAAGCTGAAGGAAAAGAACAGTCTACCTGGTATATGCGGGAGGGTCTGCCCACAAGAGCTTCAATGCGAAGCTGAATGTGTCTTCGGCAGGAGAGGAGATCCAATCGCAATAGGAGCGCTTGAGCGATTCGCAGCAGACTATGAGCTGAGGAAAGGAGTCAAGCTTCCAGAGAGAGCGAGATCCACGGGTAAGAGCGTAGCTGTGGTAGGCTCCGGACCAGCAGGCCTGACGGCGGCCGGAGAGCTCGCAAAGCTTGGCCACGATGTCACTATCTTTGAAGGTCTTCATCTCCCTGGCGGGGTCTTGGTATATGGCATCCCGGAGTTCAGATTGCCTAAATCGATCGTTAAGGCAGAGGTTGAATACGTCAGTCGTCTTGGAGCAGAAGTCAAGACAAATGTGATCATCGGCAGAACGTTGACCATAGATGATCTATTCGAGTCAGGATATGATGCCGTTTTCATTGGAACTGGGGCAGGGTCACCGTGGTTCATGCGGATCCCAGGAGAGAACCTAAATGGCATATACTCAGCGAATGAGTTCCTGACAAGATGCAACCTGATGAAGGCATACGCCTTTCCTGAGTACGATACGCCAATCCACGCTGGGAAACGCGTCGTAGTGGTCGGCGGGGGCAACGCCGCTATGGACGCGGCCAGAACCGCTCTGAGGCTTGGCGGTGAGGAAGTCGCTATAGTCTACAGAAGATCTAGACAAGAGATGCCTGCCAGAGTTGAGGAAGTCAAGAACGCTGAGGAGGAAGGGATTCAGCTCGAGCTGTTGGCGAACCCAATTCGATACTTAGGCAGCAAGGACGGATGGGTTGAACGAGTCGAATGTCTAAGAATGGAGCTGGGACCACCAGACGAATCAGGAAGGAGAAGACCGATACCTGTGAAAGGTTCCGAGTACCAGACGCCTATAGATCTAGCTGTTGTGGCAATAGGTCAAGGCCCGAACCCGTTGATCGCACAGACAACATCCGGGCTA
>CAZZFQ010000045.1:0-5352 GCA_964653695.1 uncultured Candidatus Bathyarchaeia archaeon
GAGCAATGGCTTTTATGTTCCACAATGTTTCACGGACGGTAGGCAGGTGGAATCGTGATGAAGAAGATATTCGTAATTGGAGCGATTGGTTTGATCGCCGCCGCAGCGATAGCTCTACTCGTTAGAAACAGGAAGCACTAGGTCGACCTCACTCAAGGATTCTTCTCGATCTTCTCAGCCTGACATTGCAGAACGGACACGTCGGCTGGTACTCAGAGAACTCCGTCCTACACTGAGGACAATACCAACTCATCTTGGCCCCCTCGATAGACTGCTGCACATGTCACTCTTAGATCTTTACTCGAAGCGCCAAGGAGAGACGAAGCCTCGCGGCATAGGCAACAAGCATCCGACGTGAATGGTCAACTGTCAATGAGATGTGCCTATCTCACACCTATATCACTGCCGTAACGCGAGAAGTCTGTCGTTGGCAACCTACCCAATGGCGAGGCTGCTTTAGCTCCTGAGGTAGTCACGTACAAATACGTCTACAGGGTTTTCGAGAAGTTCCTGTAAGGTGCCCACTTGGACTAGCTGTCCATTCCGCATTATGGCGATTCGATCAGCCATCGCGATGGCGTCAGCCATATTGTGTGTGACATACATTGTCGTTGCGCCTTGCTCCCTATGCCACCGTTTGATCTCTTGTCGCACCTTTACTCGGCTGGGTGGGTCTAGGTTGCTGAGGGGCTCATCAAAGAGGAAGACCTTTGGGGATACGGTCATGGCTCGGGCAAGTGCCACCCGCTGCTTCTGTCCCGGCGAAAGCTGATCAGGCTTGCGGGAGAACAGCTTCCTCTCCAACCCCACCCTCCTAGTGACATCTGAAAGCCGCGCAGCAATATCCTCCAACCTCCAATTCCGTATCTTGAGGGCGAAGCTGATGTTGCTGTACCTCCGTTCATCTAACACCTTCATGTGGGGCCAGAGGGCATAGCTCTGAAAGATCATCTGTACACCCCGCCTGCCCGCTGGCACGTCGTCAACTAGTACACCGTCCAGGTAAATGTGGCCGGAATCCTGCTTCTCCAGTCCTGCTATGAGCCTAAGCAGAGTTGTTTTGCCGCAGCCTGATGGGCCTACCACCACCAAGAACTCAGCAGGCTCGACGGTGATGGTGAAGTCGTCCACGGCTGCCACAGTTTCGCGGCCGCTATGGAGCAGTTTCGTTATATGTTCCAGCTGCACTCTGCTCATCATAGCTCACCTGGTGGTGGACTTCTCGGCATATCAACGGAGAGATATGGTTTCTGTGTTTCATGCTATCTGTCGAAGTGGTCTATCAAGATCTCATCGGAGGCTGGGAGGCGGTTCGGCAGACTTGGATCTGGAAGGTTCCAGTCAGAGTCTAGACTTGATTGCATCCGCGGCTCCATCTTGGTTCCTGCAATCAAATTAGGATGTATCCTTTTTGCCTCATCTCTTCTATCAACGGCTTCATCCTCTCATGCTTCTCAGTCAGCTCTTGAGGAACGGGTAAGTTGTTTCTGGAGAGGTAGTCACGGATAGCGTCTCTTAGAGCATCATCCGCCAGAACAGAGCAGTGAATCTTCTGCTCAGGCAACCCATTTAGCGCAGATACTATGTCGTCTTTCGTGATCCTTAGCGCCTCCTCCACAGTCCTATTCTTAACGAGCTCTGTAAGGATGCTACCGCATGCTATCGAGGCTGCACATCCTTGAGTTCTGTATCTCGCATCCACTATCCTGCCTTCTGAAACTTTTATCCAGAACTTGGTTATGTCTCCGCAGAAATCACTCATGTAAATTCCGATACCATCTGCATTCTCTATCTCACCAACATTCCTCGGATTCTTGTAATGTTCAAGCACAATCTGGCTGTACATACCGATTTGGAACTGAGTGCTTCGCTGCCTGATAACCATTTTTTGCAGAAATGAATAGCGTGGCGGGAGCGGCTGAGTATGAACGCCTTATGGGACATACCGGAATAGCGACCGGCTTTGTGGATGCGTACGTTTTTTCGTAGAAAGTCAAGTTGATTTAGATGAGCGTAAGATAACATAAACAGTAAACAGGCACGGCTTAACATTGGATGTAGGGATAGAGGCAGGAGTGTTGGCGAAGATATTCATTGATAAGAGGTTATGTAAGGGATGCGGAATATGCGTAGAGTTCTGCCCACGAAAAGTGCTGGAGATGGGAAGCGACATGGATGAGAGAGGGTTCCACATGCCTGAAGCCAAAAGAGCTGAGGACTGCAGCCTCTGCGGACTATGCGAACTATACTGCCCAGATTTCGCCATATGCGCTAGGGAGGAACTGAAGAGATGAGTGAAGAAGAGTCGGTGAGAAGGCTAGCCGAGGTGAAAGCGTACCTAGAGAAGCGCATGCTTGAGATACAGGATGAGGCCTCAAAGCTCAAGTCACTCCTAGAAGTTGTGGACGCCAGCTTGGCAGAAAGGAGCTTCAAGAAGATGGAAGTTCCCAAGCCCACACCTGTCTCACCCGGTCCTAGCCCTCCTATGTTTCAACAAGCAGAGGCTATGAGGCAAGTTGTGCCATTGAAGACGCCTGAGGGAGTCCATTTGGCGGACACTTCCGAGACTGAGAGCGAGCTGATCGTCACACCGGCGCCCGGCATGAAGTTTGATGTCTCGGCTCCGCCTTTCAGAGCGTTCTTGGTGGGTCGTGTCTTAGAGCCTATGCGCAGCAGAGACGACGCAGCAACCAGAACTGGCCAGTTGAGTCCTGACAGAGTCCTATCATATGCTCTTGAGCAGGATGGAAACCTGATGAAGAGGCTGGTAGTCAAGAACTACGGGGACGAGAGGCGCCTTCAGGAGCTTCGGAACGCAATTCGTTGGACCCTGAGGAGAATCTACGAGAGAACACAGGCCAGAACTTGAGCGCTAGACAAGCGCTACTGACGTAAGGAAGAGTAAAATCGGGCACCATCCTACTTGGATCAATGGGTCTAAGACTATGTCCTCCGAGCTAGGTGAATACGTGAAATCTCCTCTCTGGCCTCTTCTAGTTGACACAGCTCACGCCCTAGTCATGTACAGAAGCCACAAGCGCTACATCTCAACCGTAATACTCAACGAGAAGCCAAATATTACGCCGAAGGACCTGAGCATACAGATCGGGATACCGCTCGGAGAGGCTCTCGTAATTCTACATGAGTTGAGAAGCGAAAGCCCAACCGCAACGTCTCAAACTCCGCCCTCTTCGTCCAAGTAGTCTGCACTTCGTTGAGACGAAACACTCCTTTCCTTCTCCGAACGCTTTAAGCCGACAGAAGCTATCTGGCCTTGTTCACGGGGGCCTTGAAGGTTGAGGATAGTTGCAGCCGACTCTGGCTCCGCAATATTAGATGAAAGCTTCACGCCCCAGAGAATCGTGGCTGCCGCCTCGATCAGCACAGAGATACCCTACAGAAACGCATTCACTCAGATCTCCGAACTTCTCATGGCACCGATGAATCAACACGACTTGATAGTCAAAGAGCTCAAGATGTGCAGAAAGCTGCTACAAGACGCTTCGGCTGACGCGGTCCACCTCGACATGAGCCTCGGCGGAATGTCCGTCTCCCAACTCACCATGTCCGACCTGCAGGACATGCGGATCTCTTCAAAAGCGAAGGAGAGAATCAGAGGAGTTCTGCCCGAACTGCGAAAACTGGCTACCGAGATCGAGCAAGAGTTCAAAGTAGAGGTTCTGGCGATCGGAAAGGAAAGCCTTCCTGTCAGGATAGCTGAGCTGACCGCGGGAGCCTGCTCGGTCATATATGCATGTAAAGAGGCTTTGAAGCATCATCAAGCCATTCTCCTCGGTCTCCCTGCGCTTTGCACAATCGCAGCGGGCGAACGACAGGTCACCGCAAGATCGCTTCAACAGGGCGAGCATGATATCCTAGGGTATGCTCAGGACAACAATGGAGTAATTCAGAAGGTGAGGATCAATGAATTCAACAATCCTGCGGTTCGAGGCTTCAGAGTCCTTAGGATAGAAGAGACGGAACCTTGAAATCACCTCAGGTGAAATCTGCGTTCCACAATGTGACTGGTTATGGAGTCGACTCTTGAAAGGATCAAGAAGACAATCTTGGCGGTAGGGAACAAATACAGGATCAAGGTGCTAGCCATAGTTCTTTACGGTTCGAGAGCAAGAGGTGACTATTCCTTCGGGAGCGACTACGACATTTTCGCACTGATGGGAGACAAGACGACTCTCTTGCAGTTTGTCCAATTCTCCTCGGAGTTCAGAATGTCAGCCTACAAGCTAGGCCCGATCAAGTTGTACGCATGTGCAAAGAGAGACTTCGTTAAGATGATGAATAGAAACCCGTTCCTCGGAGCTTTCTGCTTCATAATAGCCACGGAGGGAAAGGCGATCTACGAGAAGGGCAAAGAATTCCAGAAACTGAAGGACTATGTGAGGAACCTGCCGAAAGGGAGGAGAATGTCCCTGTTAAACAAGTGCAAGAGAATGAGCGAGCGTCTGGGCTCGCCGAAATGGATTGAATATTGGAAGACCAAACTAGCAGAGGAAAACTGAACTTCAAAGCAGGAAGTCGAAGCGCCCGGTGAGGAGGAGGCCCGTATAGAACCTGTTGTATTGATCTCCACATCTGAGATCATTCTGAAGAGCCCCTACGTAAGAGGCTCGCTGCAAAGAACACTCCTCGAACACCTACGGTGGAGACTGAGACGTTCAGGCTTCGGAGACTTCAAAACAACAATCGACGCCGGAAGAATCGTAGTTTCCGGCCTCAACGACCTTCGTGCAGCCGAAGCATGTTCCAAGGTTTTTGGGGTGGCAGCCACCATGAGCGCTATCAAGCAGCCTAGCGACCGAGCTAAGCTTCCAGAAGCAGTAACAAGGTACGCTGAGACTCGCATTTCGAAAGGTGATAGCTTCGCGGTCAGGGCTCACGTCGTGGGGTCCTACCCGGCCTCAAGCAAAGACATCGAGAAAGAAGCTGGGGCCTCTATCCTCGCCCACCTTGGAGAAGACAACGTGACAGTGGACCTCGAAGATCCAGACAAGAGTATCTACGTTGAGATCAGAGGAAGCGCTGCTTACCTTTACGATAGGCGTATCGGAGGATGCGGCGGCCTACCATATGGATCTCAGGGAAGACTTGTTGGAATGCTCTCGGGAGGCATTGACAGCCCAGTAGCATCATGGCTCATGATGAAGAGAGGTAGCCACGTCATCCCTGTCTTCATAGATATGGCTCCCTACGCCGGAAGAGACTACGAGGAGAAAGCAATCGACGTGGCAAGAATACTGAGAGAGTACGCTCCGGTCAGCAAGTATCGAATGATTGTCGCCCCCTTTTCCAAGGTCCTAGATGCGATCTCAAGAATGAAGGAAACAAGGTATA
>CAZZFQ010000045.1:5452-11091 GCA_964653695.1 uncultured Candidatus Bathyarchaeia archaeon
GCCCCCTTTTCCAAGGTCCTAGATGCGATCTCAAGAATGAAGGAAACAAGGTATAGATGCGTGCTCTGCAAGCGGATGATGTATAGGGTCGCATGCTCAATCGCAGATAAGCAGCAGGCACTGGGAATAGTGACCGGAGAAAGCCTTGGACAAGTGGCCTCTCAAACGCTCCTGAACCTATCGACAATCACTGAAGCCGCGCGGCTACCTATCCATCGACCCTTAATCGGCATGGATAAAATGGAGATTCAGGCTCTGGCTCAGCGAATAGGCACCTACGACATGTCAATACGAAAGGTTCATGGCTGCAACTTCGTACCTCAAAAACCTGCGACATCTGCGAAACTTCAGACCATAACGAGTATCGAGAAGGACCTTCAGATTGCTCCTCTTGTCCAAGACGCCTTGAAGAGGCTGAAGAAGATAGACCTGTAACGTTCTGTTGAGTTATCTAGGGTGTCAGAACTTCTTGTCTTTCAAAGACGCTTCCTATTCTCTGCTTTCCTCTGTGAACTCCTTGAAGTCTCGTCGCAGAGGACCTAGTCCCACGCTTCTTCTGTAAGCGTTTATCAGGGGGCGAGCTATCAGAAGCTTTTCCTTGAAAATGGCGACGTGTGGCTCACTTCCTCGGCCAGTTCTGGCAGGCCACCGGTCAATCAAACCCTCATTCCGCAGCTCGTCACATGCACTACCAAATAGTCCATGATATTTGGGGTCGTATCCGCTTCGAAGATCTGCTTCTGGCATATGTTTTCCGCGAGATCGCGTTGTGCTGATGCAGCCCTTCTCGAATAGCTTATTCAATATGAAACCTTTCACGTGGGCTAAGGTTCCTTTCTTTGTTGCCAAGTTCCGACCTCGGACTCGTTTCCAATCTTCTTGGAGTCAAACGAAATGTTTTAATATAATCGTCGTACCCGTTTGGGAGAGGGACAGAAATGGGAAGGATTAGAGCAGGCGTCTTCGACGGCCCATTGTCCAGCCTATTCAGGGATCCAGTGGCGCGAGTCCTAGAAGAAGCTAGGATAGTTGGTAATATGGAACAGACGGTTTCCATGCTCTCCGAATCCACGAAGCTCGACTACAAGACCGTGAAATCCGCCTTACAGCACCTAAAAAAGTTTGGATATGTGAGTGAGACTAGGAAGATCGGTAACGCCCAAGCGTATCGATTCGATGTGGAGAATGAGCTACATCCCCTCTTGGATTGTATCGCAGAACTACAACATGGCAAACGCACAAGACATTGAGAACGAGCCCTAGTCTGTCGCTTGAAGCTGAGGCATGGCTTGAGAACTGACAGGGCTATGATTGTCGGAACCTAAAGTCACGTTAAGATGAGGGAACAGAGCCGTCTGTAGCAGTCACTGATGACTCAGACTTTTTATCTCTAGGCTCACGTCAAGCGCTTTGACGCTGTGTGTCAGAGAGCCTAGGCTCAATATGTCTACACCTGAACGAGCGAACTCTGAGATGTTTGTTTCGTTAATTCCGCCGCTTGCTTCAAGGACTAGGCCCTTTCTCATGCCTCTGCGTTCCAGCAGCTGTATCGCCTCCTTGATCGAGCTGGGGGTCATATTGTCAAACATCAACACGTCAGCTCCAGCCTCTGCCGCCTCAACCGCCTCGTCAGCAGAAGTGACCTCGACCTCAATCTTCTTTGTGAAAGACCCCCTTTTCGCTCTACGCACAGCTTCTCCAATACTTCCAGCCAGTACCTTGTGGTTGTCCTTGATCAAGATGAGGTCGTCTAGATGGAGTCTGTGAAGGCCTCCGCCGCCGATCATAACTGCTCGCTTGTCGAAATATAGGCACCCGGGAGCTACCTTTCTAGTTGAGACAACTTTGACCGAGGGATTGGCATCCAACGCTGCGTCTTGAAGACTCCTGGTCTTCGTGGCGATTCCACTCATTCGAGATATGATGTTTAGCAATGTTCTCTCAACGGTCAGCAGGTCTCTCGCGTTCCCCTCGATGTGCATTAGAATTGCGCCTGACTTAATGGCAGCACCGTCTGTTGCCAACGGTTTACCCTTCAGGCCGATTGCTTCGAGCAGGATCTGTGCTTCGTCGAGCCCGGCTGCGACGCCACTTTCTTTGGCTATGATGTCCGCTTGGGCAACAGCATCTTGAGGAATCACCAGTTGAGAAGTAACATCCGCCTGACCAACATCTTCTCTGAGAAAAGCGAGAAGTTTCTCCTTCACAAGCTCTCTGGGCATGTTCAGCAAGATCTAAGGCCTTCCTGTGATAGCTGCGTTGCCGCTTCAACTACTTTATCCAGACCTTTCATCTGGCATATAAGATCTCGAATCTCAGCAGCACGCCTTGCATATTCTGGGGATTTGAGCATAAGGTCGATCTTCGAACCAAGAAGATCAGCTGTCAGCTCATCTGCGGCTAGCACCGTCGCCACACCAAGCTCTGACGCTCTACAAGCATTGCTCAGCTGCTCTGGATGATCCGGAATAGGGATAATCAATAACGGCTTCCCATATGCCACTGAGCTCAGGAGGGTCACGTGTCCAGCACGACTCACAACCAAGTCACAGGCTTCAAAATACTCATCAAGGCCAAACATCCAATCGTAGACTTTCAGATTGCCTTTCACTTCTGCCTCAGTTGAGCCTGACACTCTTCCCCTAGACATGACTATTCGATATCTGTCGGAGAGTTCTTCCAGAATCCTCTCGATGCGCCCAGTAAAGCCGTATCCCTCTTCGAGCGAAACGCTAAGAGGCACTAGGATCAGAGGCATCCCCGAGACGCGGCCAGATCGATCTTCGGCAACGCGCTCCGGAGAGTTCTGGCAGGATGTGTTCAGAAGAGGGCCTATGAACTCCACCTTTCGGGCGCAACTCTTTGGAATGGGGAGATTATCGGAAGATATTGTATGGGGAGGTGGAAGGTCAGGGATTAGAATCTTGTCCGCAAATGACCAAAACCAGCCGATCACCACGCTCACGAACCACCACACGACATTGGCGATAAGGAAGAAGGCCTTGTCTAGGGGGCCCATGTGTCCTTGGCTTGGCTTTCGGGCTATCCTGCTCTTGAACTGGTTCAGTATGGCTATGCTAGGAACCCCAAGGAGCCTCGCGGCTATGAGAGATGATGTCCTCGTATCGGAGATCACTAGATCGGGTCTGAGGTGCTGAATGTTCCTTATCTCGGCTACGATCTGCCGTATTATGGACCAGAGGCCTCCAAAGAATCCGGGTGATGTGGCTGCAGTTAGTTTGAAGTCAATCCTGCCTTCGCTATTCCTCTTGAGCCATACAGGAACCGTTTCTACAGTTGTATAGCCCAGCCTCCTAGCGTATTCCAGTCCGGTGGAATACGTTGAGACAAGCACGGACCAGTCACGTTCAACAAGTGCATCCACGATCGTTCTGCAGCGAGATACGTGCCCCACTCCCATCCCGCAGGGAGACAAGTAGACTCTCATCTGGTCCCTCCAGGCTCCAGAGGTCGAGGTTTGACTTGTCCGCCGGGCTTGTCTTCTTGGAATACAATGGCCTGAAACTTCGATATCTTTGTTCCTTCAACAAGCCAGGCGTCTGGAGAGAGCCCAGCCTTGAGACAGCATTGAGACAGGAACTCTTCTTCATCCCAGCCCCATTCAGTAGGAACTTGGGGCAATAACAATCCTCTGTATGCGCCTCTCTCCATGATGAGACCATCGCTGCCAACCTTGATCTTCTTCGGATAGGTCCGAGGGTCAGAAACTTCAACGAGTTCCGGAGGCGTCAGGACGCTTATCTCCACCACGACCTCACTCTGAAACTCCTTCAATGAGACAGGGCTGAACCTCGGATCACCAGTAGCAGCCTCGATCGCCGAACGCATCGTCGCCTCAACGAGCGGATAGTCAGGCATCGGAAAACCTATGCAGCCCCTAAGCTCATGGCCATCTTTGATACTGTTCAAGGTGACGAAGACGCCGCACTTCTCATTCAGCTTCTTTGGCGCATCCGATGGAACCGGAGGCATTTTTCCAGACTTGAGAAAAGCGGTTATCGTGTTCCTGGCGAGTTGAACAAGATACTTGCCCTCTTCAGTTGTGAGATCAAACAACGCCGCTCACCTAGCCAGCCTCTCAGCCTTTGACAGATGCTCACCTATCTTCTTCCAGTGGCTACCTTGCCAGTATATCTTCCCACAATCCCTATTTGTGCACTCCCAGAACTCATTGAATACTTCGTATGTGGAAGGGGGCACTTTTTCTTTCACCTGTTCCTTCTTGATTGGTCGGATTGTTGCGTTGCAGGTTGGACATCGGGATGTCGCCGTATCAATGTTGAGGTCGATCCTGAATCTCTTGGCTATTCGTGCGAGCCTCTCAGCCTCTGTTCCACCTTTAACCAGAAATGAGTCTGCCCCGTCAGCCACTGCCCTCCTGTAGAGTTCGACGTCGCTAGTCAGCAGGATTCTTGCCTCTGTGATGGCTCTCCTTATCAGCTCACTATCCGTCAAGTCTCTCGAATAGACGACATCGTTTCCAATCAACCTAAGCCATCTGGCGAGGCGGCCAACCATTCCGTCGGCAATGAACTTCAACTCGCACTCACAACTCTTCGATTCCTCTTGACTTGTGGAGGCAATTGCTCGGACCTCAGCTCGCCGTCTTTGGATAAATGATCGATCCCACCCCCGGTTCCGCCACGATTCTGCCGTCATCATAGACAAGCTTGCCGCCAACAAACGTCTTGATGACCTTCCCGGTCACTCTTCGGCCGTCAAATGGAGAGTACTTCGCCTTTGAGAAGAATGTAGAGGAGTCTATCTTGAACCTGCGTTTCATATCAACAAGAATTATGTCTGCAACTGCGCCCTCTCTCAGTTGGCCACGATTGATTCCGAAGATCCTAGCCGGTGATTCAGCGAGCGCCTCAACAACCCTTTTCAGAGATACCGTTCCTTTCGCGACTTCTGTAAGTAGCAGAGGCGCCGTGGTTTCAAGGCCAGGTATTCCAGGAAGGATCTCCCACCAATTGTCCCGCGTCTTCTCCTGTATTGAGTGAGGCGCATGATCGCTCGCCACGATGTCTGCGATCCGCCTTCTAAAGGCCTCGAACAACTTTCTCGCGGTTTCCCTCCTCCTTAAGGGAGGATCCATAACGCTGACTCCACCTAACCTAGATGATGACTCCTCGCTCAGAAACATGTGGTGAGGAGTAGTTTCACAGGTCACATACCTTCCTTCACGTTTCGCCTTCGAAATTAGCCTGAGAGAGTTGACCGAACTGATGTGGCAGAAGTGAATCCTTGCGCTTCGCTCCGTTGCGCATCCCAGCACTCTCGCTACCGCGGCATCCTCAGCTTCAGGAGGATGAGCCCTGTAATATGACTCAAGAGAGGTGTTGCCCTTGAGTCTGCTCTCAAGCTCACTCACCATTCCGCCCTCCTCTGCGTGAAAGATCACCATCTTTCCGATCGCTGTTGCCCTATCAATCAAAGACCTGAGCGAAACGTCATCAGTCGGAAAGCTACTCCACTGCTTCACTAGGTTGATCTTGTACCCCATCGCCAAGTCTCTAGATTCTGTCACCGCGTCTAGACTTGAGGGAACAATGTTGAGGCCCACGTTGACGAGGATCTTTTGTTTGGCTAGATCCACTTTCTCCTTGAGGCGTTCA
>CAZZFQ010000046.1:0-11051 GCA_964653695.1 uncultured Candidatus Bathyarchaeia archaeon
ATCTTTCTTCTGCCAAAGATGTCAGACAAAGAGCCTGCGGGCAGGCTAACCAATATCCCTGGGACAGTGGATGCTGCGGCGACAAATCCCATCAAGGAATCAGGTGTACCCAAATTGTGTGCAAACGGGTTCAGTACTGGGTTCTTTGACATTGTTGAGCTGAGTA
Source organism: uncultured Candidatus Bathyarchaeia archaeon (assembly GCA_964653695.1). GTDB lineage: Archaea > Thermoproteota > Bathyarchaeia > 40CM-2-53-6 > JALHTG01 > JALHTG01. Next base: position 167 of record CAZZFQ010000046.1, read on the forward strand.
TCGCAAGAAAGCCGACTACGCAAAGCGCCCAGAACGAGTAGCTTATGGGGCGCCCAGGTGAGGTCATAGATCTGTCTCTTTCACCTTTTTCTTGAGGAACTCCGACCTCTGCTTTCGGTCCAGTTTCTCAATCTCACTGGCATACCTTTCTTTAATCAGACGAAGTTTGCAGTAAGCGTAAAGCGCGTTGTAAAGATATGCCTGCTTTTCTATTGCTTCATGATCGTCCTTCGCTATCATCATCGAGCCTGCCGCAATGGCCTCTAGCCCGACACTTTCAGGTGCCAGATCCATCCTATTAGTGTCTGCAGCCCTCACAATCTTGGCGAGGTCTAGAAGGGCGGGATCCGTAAGTCGATATTTCTCAATTATCGCGTCAAAACTACATCTGTCTCCTCTGTGACCAAGTTCAACACCCTGTGCGTCAAAAGGGATAGCCTTCTCCTTATCTGCAGTTTCCTGCACTTTATCCACAGGCACAAAGAGAAACTCCGCTTTCGGATCAACAAACCTCTTAATCAGCCATGGACAGGCAACCCTGTCCACGTGAACATTTTCACGGGTCACCCACTTCACACCTCGGACCTCCGTTGGAGCGGAGAGATGCCCTGAATCGAAGATTTAGACCTTCTGTAAACAAGGTTTACCGATCAACCCGTAGACGAGCTGGGCAGATGGTCATGTAATGCAGCATTTGATATGAAATGTCAACAACAATGTGCGGTTCAGCGAAGCGTCTTTTTCTGCTAAGGAAGTCCGCATGAAGCCTGTCACGGATCTTCAGTACGCTTGGCGCGGGGTTCATTATTGGCGCGCTCTCTAAGAGTCGCGTACAGCGCATCCATTACTATGAGTGCTTTCGATATGGTTTCTGCATCTGTCTGTGATGTCTTCTCGAGACCCTTCAGAATATGGCATATGCCGAGTGTCTCTCTTAGGCTGATCCTATCAGGGTTCTCTTCGTTGAATTCGTAGTCGCGCACTATATCTCTGATTTTCGTCACAATCGGATCTTTAACCCGATATTTCTCCGCCAACGCATCGAAGGTTGTTTTTACACCTTCAACTGGGTTAATTTCTGCCTTTGGAAGTGTGAATGCAATGGCTCCCCGTGGAATAGGAGATTCTTTCGATATGAATTCGAAGACTGCGTCCTTGTCTATGAAGCGCTTAATTAACCATGCTGAAGCGCACCTGTCAACGTGAGGTTTGTGACGAGTAACCCACAACACAACCAGTAACCCTCGGGTTGGGAAGACATGGGACTGTGTAAGCCATCGGTTCGTTCTGTAAGGCGGATTCTACCAAAGTTTCTAGACACATCCAATGGTCTGCACACTAATGCGATCTTTTCAGGTTTTCGCCTGCGAGAAGGAGTTTCTAGGGTAACGGAACAATTGAAGAATGATTAGGCCAGCAAGTATGAACGCTATGCTGAATGGAAGAATGTAGGATATGTTGGAGAGCTCTATGACAGCGGCCGCGGCTGATGGAGCGATAGAAGCGACTAGGCCTTCGCTGAAAAAGTAAACGCTGAAGCCCAGTCCCCTTTCTGTTCGAGGAGTTATGTCTGATACTATCGTATTCATGGGCGTCCAGACACTATGGCTGAAGAATGCGTATGAGAGGTAAATGAGTGTGATTAGGTAAAGTTGAGAGGTCAGTGAGAGCAAGTACAGTGGAACTGCGCAGCCAATGATCGCTAGGCTCAGCGTCTTTTTTGCGCCGATCTTCTCCCCTAAGTAGCCGCCGCTGAGGGCACCGACTATTCCCATGAAAGGCCCTAACCCAAAGACCAAGCTGGAAGTGGCTTCGGAGAAATTCCTTGCCTTCACAAGGTAGGTCGTCATGAAGGTTGAAATTCCAGTGACTCCAACCTCTCTCAATCCTATCGCTGTCAGAAAAACTAGGAAGTTGAATTGTAACACAAGCGATAATCTTCCTGATACCTTTGGCCTCTCGGTCTGCTTCTTTTCGAGCGCTCTGGTCTCAAGTTGCGAGGACTGTAGTATGATGAATCCCCATACGAGAACTGGAATAGCCCAGAACAGGTAGGCCCATCGCCATCCCAGGCCGATCAGGAAAAAGGTGAGACTTACCGTGCCTATGGCGACGCCCAAGCTTCCAAGCGCGTTATGAATGCCTATTGACCGACTTGTCTTCTCTTGGGTGACAAGCCTGGTGATCTGGCTTAGCCCTGAGATGTGATACAGAGGAGATGATAGTTTCATCAGTGAGGCCCCGAACACGAGCATTGAGAAGCTGTTCGTTTGGCTGAGCAGGAGCGCTGCGACTCCTTCTATTGCCATACTAGCAAATAGTAAGTGCTTCACTTGAAAACGATCCACCAAGAAGCCGAATGGAACGTTCATTATGAGCTGAACTAGACTTGGGATCGTGGCTACGAGGGAAGCCTCGAGAATGCTTAGCTGAAACTCCTGTATGTAGACAGGGATGAGTGCGACTTGTATGAGCAAATAGACCTCAAGCAGCATGTGGGTTATGCAAATCATCCAGAATGGCTTCTCCGTCTTTGTGACACCTCCATTTACGCGAGTAGCTTCTCTGGTCCTTGGGCGTTACCAATAGGCCTGAACGGAGACACCTAAATGCGGAAAAGACTTTGTAAGGCCGCTTATTCTCAGCAGATCTGCGTTGGCGCAGTGGACTATCTCTTGAGCGGTAGCTCTCGAGGATCGTAGACCCTGATGGGTGAGGAGACCGATCGTACTCCATAGAAGAAAGGTGGCACTCGGGAATCAGTCCAGAAGATAGACTGTGCTAAGCCAGACTGATACTCATCAGTAGTGAACTGACAGGTGTCGCAGTAGGTCATATCAATGTCAGGAGGCCATGACCACGGAAAAGTGACACGCCGTGGAGGAGGCTGGTAATAGTACGCTTGGGGTGGAGGCAAGTAGTAGAGTTCAGGGGGCTGTTCGACGAGAACCTCTTCTTCGGGTGGCTGGTAGATGTATCGCTGCATTGGAGGCTGATAGAAGAACTCTTGCCTTGGTGGAAGGCATTTGACTCTCATCGGTGCCCGGGGAACCCAGTGATATGACAACGTCGATACCTTCCTGAGTCTGCACCTAGCTGTGTTGGGCCCCGTATGTAAGAATGTTGCTCGCCCAGGAAAACATGGTTCTTCAAGCCAAGGCTTCAGATGTGAGATTCTGTGGGAATTCACGTTTTGAACCAACGAAACAGCCTGTTTCGTCTTTCTGATGGCCGCGTGTTGTTCCTCGGCCTAGTCAGTCCTAGCGTATGCCCATTTGTCTCAGGTATTGGTCTATGGAGATTGCAGCTTTCCACCCAGCATGAATCGCCTCGAAAACGCTCGCCGGGCCTAGAACTGCATCTCCGCCAGCGAACACGCCTTTCATTGATGTCTCTAGGTTGAATGGATCAGCTTCCACAATGTTCCGTCCGCTGCCTTGAATCTCTGTCGGTAAGAAGCTGAGATCGGCTTGTTGACCTATTGCCACGATCACCGTGTCTGCTTCTACAATGAATTCCGACTCCTCAATTGGTACTAACAGAAATCTTCCATTTCGGTCGTATTGGTTCGGTTTTGTTTTGACGAATTCAATGGTAGACACCCTTCCGTCCTTGCCGGAGATTTTCTTGGGCATACATGAAGACTGAATCTGAACTCCTTCCTCCTCTGCTATCGCGATATCTGTAAGATCAGATGGCATCTCTTCTCTCGACTCGGGGCACAGGAGCCGAACCGTTCGAGATTTGAACCTGATCGCTGCCCTTGCAGCATCGATTCCTACGTTTCCACCACCTATCACCACAACCGAGTCGCCCAGTTTGACGTCAACGCCGGCGTTTAGATGTTCCAAGAACTCCACAGCGTAGATTACACCTTCGAGTCTCTCTCCGTCAACCCGGAGTTTCGATGGGATGCCACACCCGGACGCTATGAAAACAGCTCGGTTACCCTCTTCAAAGAGCTTCGGAATGGTCGTGTCTTTCCCCACGCATGTGTTAGTTCTGATGTCTACTCCTAGACTCCTTAGCCGGTCAATCTCAGCGTCCACCAGATTCCTTGACAGCCGAAAGTATGGAATGCCACTTCTTAGCATACCACCTAGCGTTGATGACTTCTCGAGGATGTGAACTGAATGCCCTCTCTTCACTAACTCAGAAGCAGCTGCGAGCCCCGCGGGCCCTGATCCAACTATGGCCACTTCCGAGCGAGTCTCGTTCACCTTCTCGCATGAACCACTATGTTCTTTCAGAGACTCTTCCAGCGCCTCCTTGGCCAGTTTGCTCGCTTTGCTGTAAGCTCCGTCAGTCTCGTCTGGCCTCAGACATAACCATCCCGACACCAAGGGAAGAGGCAACTCTTCTTTGAGTAACCTCAGAACCTCACTCATGATCTGGGCAGGGTCAGCGATCAGACCGCTCTCCAACGCCGCCGTTCTTGTGCGGAAGAACAGGTGATGTGGGCTTAGTTTCTGCCGACATCTCTTGGAGCATCTGCGGCATCGCATGCATAGCCAAGGTCCTATCTGCTTAACGCTTCTTTCGGGATCAAGGAACAACCTTAGCAGTGTGGTTCTGGGGTTGTAGTAACTTGGAATCATATGGGCCAGTGGACAGTTAGCTGTGCAGACTCCACATTCATAGCATTCGCCTATTTTCGAGGCTTCTGCTAGCTTCAGCTTGAGGTCATGGAGTGGCTCTGAGTTCATTTCTGCGAATCCTCTCCCTACCGAATCAGCTATTTGCCCTTGACCTTCTGATCAGGTGATAGAACAGAGGCTGCTTTCTCGATCTCCTCTTTGTTCACTTTGCCTATGTATTGATGCATCTCCTTGATTTTGGATGCAAATCTCTCTCCTTCAGCTGCACTGATCCACGCAAGTTGTAACCGGTTCTTATCGAGCCCCAGTCGCTCCATCTTCTCCCAGTACTTATCGACTCTTCTTTTCGTTTCGTAGTTGGCGTTCATGTAGTGACAGTCACCTGGATGGCAACCTGAAACCAAGACCGCAACAGCGCGCCTAGCGAAGGCTCGATCGATATGCCTCCACGAGACACGCCCTGAGCACATTGTTCTGATGATCCTCACGCTTGGAGGGTATTGCATTCTGCTAGTCCCAGCCATATCTGCTCCGGCATAGCTGCACCAGTTACAGCAGAAGGCGACAATCTTTCTTTCAGGCTCCAGTTCGGTTGCAGCGTCGATCTGTGCAAAGATCTGTTCATCTGTGAAATAGCGCATCTCGAGCGCGCCTTGGAAGCATTCTGCGCCGCATGTTCCGCATCCTTGGCAGGCAGCTTCAACCACTTGAGCCTTCTTTGTTTTCTCATTCACCGATGCGGCGCCAAATGGACATACCTTAGCACATAAGCCGCACCCCGTGCACTTCTCGGAAATAGTCTTGGGTGTGATCGCCTCTACCGTCAGGCTTCCCTTTGCCATGAGAATGCCTGCGCGAGCAGCCGCAGCACTTGCTTGTGTCACACAGTCCCTGATGTCTTTCGGTGATTCGGCAGAGCCAGCGAGAAAGACTCCCGCTGTCGGTGTGTCCACGGGCTTGAATTTGGGATGGGCTTCCAGGAAGAACCCATCGTGAGACTTTGATAGGTTAAATAGGCGCTGTGTAGCCTCGCTCCCCCGCCTCGGCTCAATGCCCGTCTGGAGAACCACGAGCTCAACATCTATCTGGTAGAGTTCAGATAGTAGGGTGTCTTCGCCTACCAATCGGAGATCTCTGCTGGGGTTTTTTTCGAGAATCTCTGCTGGTAAGCCTCGAATGAATTTCACTCCTTCTGTTTTCGCCCGTTTCAGTAGGCTTTCGAACCCTTTTCCTACAGCTCGCATGTCCATATAGAAAACGTAGACATCAGTTTCTGGCCAATGCTCCTTGATGAGTAGTGACTGCTTGAGCGTGTTCATGCAGCAGATGTTGCTGCAGTAAGTATGACCATCTTTCTCGGAGCGAGATCCCACGCATTGGACAAATGCAATGCTTCGAGGAATCTTGTTGTCGCTGGGGCGAACCAGTTTACCTCCAGTCGGGCCACCGGCGTTTACGAGCCTCTCAACTTCCAACGGAGTCAGTACGTTTGCGTGCATTAGATAGCCATAGTTGGGAATGGCGTAGGGGTCGTATGGTTGGGCTCCTGTCGCGACGATTATTGTGCCAACCTCGAATTCAATTGTTTCGGAGATGGCATCGTAGTTTATCGCGTCTCGGTCGCAGACACGTCTACATTGGCCACATGAATCAGAACTGAATCCAAGGCAGCTTTCTTCATCAAGGGCGTAGGTGGGCGGCACAGCCTGTGGGAATGGGAGATAGATTGCTTTTCTCCAGCTGAGGCGTGCGTCGAATTCGTTAGGAACCTCCACCGGGCAGACCTTACTGCACTCATCGCATAAGTTACATTTCTTTGGGTCGATGTACTGCGGTTTCCTCGAAACGGTGACCTTGAAATTTCCAACGTAACCCTCGACCTTCGTCACTTCTGCGCAGGTAAACAGCTTGATCCTTGGGTGTTTGCCGACATCAGACATCTTCGGTGCAAGTATGCATATTGAACAATCCATCGTGGGGAACGTCTTGTCCAGCTGAGCCATTGTCCCGCCGATGCTGGGCCTGGCCTCAACCAGATACACTTGGTAGCCAGTGTCGGCTAGGTCAAGTGATGCTTGCAGCCCGGCCACGCCTCCCCCAACAACTAGGGCTTTCTTAAGGACTGGCACCTCAAGCTCAGTCTGTGCTTCTAGGAGCGTTGCTTTGGCTACCGCCATCTTGACAAGGTCTTTTGCCTTTTCGGTTGCCCCTTTTGTGTCGTGTAGGTGCACCCAGCTGCAATGCTCTCGGATGTTGGCCATTTCGAGAAGATACTTGTTCAGGCCTGCAGATTCACATGTTCTTCTGAATGTGTCCAAGTGAAGACGAGGTGAGCACGAGGCGACGACCACCCTGTTCAACTTCTGCTCTTCGATGTCTCGTTTTATCTCGTCCTGAGTTTGGTCGGAGCAGGTGTACATTGTATCTTTCGTCAGTACTACGCCGGGTAGAGATTTGGCAAAGTCTGCAACTTCTTTGCATTCGACAGCTGCAGCGATATTCGATCCGCAGTGACAGACATATACCCCGATTCGTGGTTCTTCCAACGTTGGTCCCTTCACCTAGCCGATCTGAGAAATGATTTGTTCGACCGTCGAACTTCTGCCATTGAGCTTCGAGTTGCGACATGCGCATCTTGGACCCATCGCAAGATTCACCTTGCTAATATCGATGTGTACAGGGAGGTCATCGACGGCCTTTGATACGAGGCACGTTCAGGCCTTGATCCTGTTCTTTGAACTGGGACAGGTGCCCTTGAACCACAAAGTAGCTGAGTTCGACGGCAGAAATGGGACGCGGGTTTTCTCTCGTTCATCTGCTCGTATGACTAGGCAATCCGGTTTGATCTCAAGTGAAAGCGGAGTTCCTGGCTCAAAGGGAAACATATCATCGCGACTCAGCCCTGGTGGAACGTAGAGGAAAAAGCGGTTTGCCATGTCGCCCAGATTTCTTGGTCCACCGATCGATCCTTTGTTCTTGCGACTTTCTTCTTCGCGACGCGGCTCAGTCTCTTGTTCTTTCAATGTCTTGCCTCCCAGCGCCACATCCGCCCTCTCAACAGCTTCTTCAATCGCTTTATCTCTTGGCCTATTGTGGTCCAGCCATGTCACTAGATAGCCATCCTTGAAAGGAACTTGTCGCCCACTTGTTTCTTGTCCGCGCACGTATACTAGTCCGCGCGCCTCAAGTCTACGAACACAGCTCATCACGTCTCCTGCTTTCACACCGATGTCTTTGAGTCTTTGAGCTATCTCAGTCGAATAGAGGGCCCTATGGCGATTGGAAGAGAGAAACTCACGGATAGCTCTGGCCTTGCTGCGGACGCCCCCGCCGCGGGGATCCAGATATTTCTTCGAGAAACTCACGAACCTGCGGTCTGAGATGATAACCTCTTTCTCATCTTTCGAGATACAATAGAGATGATAGCTTCTTAGGCTCGTTCCAGCATCCGCTTCGCCGCCCTGTCGTTTCTCCGCCGAATAGATCGGATCGGCGGTTCTAAGAACGACGCCACTCTCCCAAGCTCTCCTCAATGCCTGAGACGCCGCTCCTACCCCCCAACCCAGCTCCTGAGCAACCTCTCTGGAACTCTGCGGGTTGCCGTTTGCTAGGAGCGCCTGAATCCTATTGACCGCTGATGCTTTTCTTCCCATACCCGAAGCAGGGATTTCGTTAAATGTAAACCTTGCTATCGAACCGACACCTAGAGGGAACGCCATACAAGGGGACTAACACCGAAGAGAAGGGGCACGGATACCCTGCTAGTATATGCAGATTGCGAGAGAGCCTTCCGGGTCAAGATTGGTTTTTACGTTTTGAAACAACGAAATCCCTCGTACGGCGATAGTGAGGTCTAGATTCGCTCGATTGAGGGGGGAACCCGCAGATTCCTATGCAGAATTTGTCCCAAGGCGGTGCCGGAGGACATAGCCCATCGCTGATTTGTCTTCATGTGCTAACTGACAGGACATGGGGCCTCTGCTTCGGTTTTCCGGCGAGCCACATCAATCATACCCTGAGCTTGACTAGCCAGTCTCTCCTCAATGCGATCTAGGAAATTCCCATCCACTTGTCTCTTCTCTCGGAATATGTATGACATTGAGTCTGAAAGTGATCCTTTGGAGAAGTGGGCCACAGTCTACATCTAATCACGAAATGTTCACCAGAGGAGAACAAACAACGCAGAAAGTTGTCCCAGGAAAAGTCTGCATGAAGTGCTTAACTTAATAGGTTTCCGTGCGGTTCGTTGGTTCCGATAAGGAGAAAAAGCGAATGGCAATTGACGCGGACATCCAGACAAGACTTCGCGGCAGAGTGAAAGGAAAAGACTACGATAAGCTGGCGGCCGTGGCCAATCCGAAGCTTCACCAATTCGTGGCTGAGGTAATTGAGCTGTGTGATCCGATGTCGGTCTTCGTCTGCTCAGACTCGTCCGATGACGTCCAATACATCCGCCAACAGGCGATTGCGCAGGGCGAGGAAAGTCATCTCGCGACGGAGGGCCACACGATCCACTTCGACGGCATTCAAGATCAGGGTCGCGATAGAGAGGTTACCAAGTACCTCGTTCCCAAGACAGACTCGCTGAGTAAGACCCTTAATCAGGTAGAACGGGAGGAGGGCCTGACGGAGGTACGTGGCTTTCTAAAGGGATCGATGAAAGGGCGGACGATGATTGTTCGTTTCTTGTCGCTTGGTCCGACCAATTCGATCTTCAGCATCCCCTGCGTGCAATGTACGGACTCGTTTTACGTTGCTCACAGCGAGGATCTGCTGTACCGTCCAGGCTATGAGCAGTTGAAGCGGCTCGGGGAGAAGGGAGATTTCTTCCGCTTCATTCATTCTGCGGGGAAATTGAACGAGAACATGGTCAGCGCTGAGCCGGAGAAGAAGCGGATCTATATTGACTATGTTCGCGACACGATCTACAGCGCCAACACGCAGTATGCTGGCAACACTGTGGGCTTGAAGAAGTTGGCGCTGCGGTTGACGATTCGTAAGGCGGACAGAGAGGGGTGGCTGGCGGAGCATATGCTCCTTATGGGCGTCAAGGGCCCGAAAGGACGGAAGACCTACTTCGCCGGGGCATTTCCCAGCGCATGTGGAAAGACTTCCACAGCCATGTTGCCCGGAGAGACCATTCTGGGTGATGACATTGCCTATTTCCGAAACATTAGAGGGGAGGCTCACGCTGTCAACGCAGAACTCGGCATTTTTGGCATAATTCAGAACGTCAAGGCGGCAACTGACCCAGTAATCTACGAGGTCCTCACTAAGCCGGGAGAAGTAATCTTTTCGAATGTGCTGATCAAGGACGGTATGCCCTATTGGCTCGGCATGGGCCGCGAACTGCCCAAGGACGGCGTGAACTTCTCTGGCCCCTGGTGGCCAGGGAAAAAAGATGAGGCGGGCGATGAGATTCCACCAGCACATAAGAACGCAAGATACACTGTCTGCCTGAAAGCATTGGCGAATGCTGATCCAGAATTGGAGAACCCTCTTGGTATACCGGTCGGCGGAATCATGTACGGCGGGCGTGACTCCTATGGCTATGTTCCAGTTCAGCAGAGCTTCAACTGGGATCACGGCATCGCCGCCTTTGGCGCATCGCTCGAGACCGAAACTACTTTTGCTATTCTTGGAAAGGAAGGCGTGCCGGAGATCAACCTGATGAGCATTCAGGACTTTGTAGCAATCCCGCTGGGCAAGTACATCCAGAACAACCTAAACTTCGCCAAGGGCCTGAAGAAGCCCCCCTTAATCTTCGGAGTTAACTATTTCCTCCGCGACAAAGAGGGGAGGTTCGTGGAGAAACTTGTGATGCGCGACAAGGCAGTGTGGATGAAATGGATGGAACTCCGGGTTCACGGAGACATCAGAGCGATCAGGAGCCCAACAGGATGGATTCCGAAATATGAGGACCTCGCGAGGCTCTTCAGGCAGGTACTCCAGACCGATTACACCCGGGAAGACTATGTTAGACAGTTCACAATTCGCATCAACGAGAACCTAGCTAAGGTGGACCGTGTCGAAAAGTTCCATCGCAGAGAAGTGCCCGACGCACCACCTGTCCTTTTCGAAGTCCTCGCTGCGCAGCGTAAACGCCTGATAGAGGCTAAGGAACGGTTCGGGGACTATATCTCACCACAGAGCCTGCCAGAAGAAGCCTAGGCCAATTGGGCCACTCCAGAATCTCTTCCAGTCCTTTTCCCTCCCTGCAAGATTCTCATCTCCTTTGAACAGATTACCGAACTCATGGCAATCTTGGTTGATCCCAATATCTTCGG
>CAZZFQ010000047.1:0-10870 GCA_964653695.1 uncultured Candidatus Bathyarchaeia archaeon
CCTAATTCTTGCCAAGACGATTACTGGCGATGCATTCGTAACCACTGGCATAGTAGAATACTGTAGCCGGGATCATAAATAGTTAACGTCTGATAAATATGTTAACAACATCAATTCTGCAGGTGCTACGTCTGCGAGCATGTGAGACCTGTGATGGAGATGGCCGTCTTGAAGGGCCTTCGAAACTGGATGGTGATAGTACCCTGAGATTAGAGCCCCTGCATTGATCAATACTCGCAGAAATCGAAGATCAGCTGACGGTTTCGTTTTGAGATCTGATTACGCGCATTGATTCTCTTAATTACGGCTTCCATTCTGCCTTTGATGCCGTAGATGTCTTCTCCCATATCTTCTTGGGCGTTAATCTTTGAGCTCTTTTTATGGTCACGATCCAAATCTCAGAATTGGAGCGTGGGGTGGGATTCGCGCACCAGTTTACCGGTAAAACTCTACTCGAAGACCGTTTCCTGAGACCCGGGAGAACCGAGTTCCCGCGGGCCCGCCACAAATACCATCCGGGTCTTTGTTTTGCGCTGTAATCATTGACAGGAGATTATGCGATATCACATCAACTATCCAGTCTTGTGTGCTAAGGACGTCGCGTCGGACTACATACTCATGGAAGGAAGGGAACATGTCAAAGGTTAGGTTCTAAGTATTGGGAATGTTGATTGCTTTTCCCAAGGCGTTCCCAGCGGCCTCCATCAAAGCCTCTGACAATGTCGGGTGAGGATGAACCGCAGAACTCAGGTCTTCTATTCTGGCACCCACCTTGAGGGCGAGCACGCCTTCGCCAATGAGCTCAGAAGCGCCGGATCCCACTATTTGGATTCCTAGAAGACTCCCTGAAGACTTTTCTCCGACGACCTTCACAAAACCTTCTTTTTCGTTGGCTGCCTGCGCACGTCCCGATGCAACGAACGGAAAGCGTCCGGCCACAGTTGTGTAACCCAGCTCCTTGGCTTTTCTCTCAGTAAGGCCAATAGTAGCAATCTCCGGCTCAGTGTAAATGACTTCAGGAATCACTGTGTCTCTTTTCTGTTCTATCCCAGATATCTCCTCAGCCACTACTATTCCCTCATGTGAGGCTTTGTGGGCTAGAAGGGGGGGACCTGTGATATCTCCGATTGCGTAAGTTCCCGGAACACTCGTTTGCAGATGGTCATCAACTCTAACAAATCCCTTCTCATCCAACTCAACCCCTGCACGTTCTATTGCAGAAGTGTTCGGCGCTCTTCCTACGGAAACCAATATGCGATCTACATCAACCAAGGTCTCGCCTTGAGGGGTTCCCACCTGGACCCGGGCAGCCCCGTCAACCAGTCTAAAACCATTGGCCGAGGACTTCACATGGATCGTCACCCCCAGTCTCAGAAGTCTCCTTTGAACGATCGATACTAGCTCATGATCGACACTAGGTAGGATCTGATCCATCATCTCCACGATCGTAACGTGGCTACCTAGCATTGCATACATCGAGCCGATTTCCGAGCCCACTACGCCTCCCCCGATCACAAGCAACCGGCCTGGAACCTCCTCTAGCTCCAAAGCCTCTCTGGAGCTCAGAACAAGTTGTCCATCGAACCGAAAGTTAGGGAGCTCAATCGGCTTTGAACCGACCGCTATGATGATCCTATCCGCGTTGAAGACCTCTGACCCTGATTTCCCTCTGACCTCGATTTCCCTAGGCGATCGAAACACCGCCTCGCCATAGACCACCTCAACATCATTTTCCCTGCATAGATACTCTATGCCTGAAGCCCGCCCATCGACAATCCTTTTTTTCCACAATTGGACCTGCCGGAAGTCCAGCCGCAGACCCTCGCTTCTTACGCCGATCTCTTCGGCTCTGTTGATATTTTCTATCAACCTTGCGACAGAAATCAGGGCCTTTGATGGAATGCAAGCGTGATTCAAGCACTCTCCGCCCAGACGTTCCTTCTCGACCAATGCAACTCGCTTAGCCAACTGGCCCAGACGAATCGCCGCAGCATACCCGCCAGGGCCACTGCCAATCACTAAAGCTTCAACTCTACGAGCCATGGTTGTCTCGGCTTCATCCAGATCCTTGAAATGCTTTAAAGATTATGAGGAGCGTTCGCCTCATTTCTCGTCGTGAGCAGCAAAGCACACTTTGATGTGAGACATAGTCAAAGCTGAGTTGATTGTGAAATGGCAAGAAGCACGGGTGTCATAACGCCGACAGAGGAGATGATTTCCAGTGAGCTCACTTCTAGGCTCAGGGCGCTTCTGGACAGATTGCCCCATAGCGTAACAATACATCTCTTCACAAAGAAGGGAAGAAACGATGATCTCAATGACATTGCAAGAAGCGTCATCTCGGCCTTTTCAGGGCTCTCAAACAAAGTAAGACTTGAAGAGCATGGATTAGACCATCCTCTCGCGAAAGAGTGGAGTATCAAACGGTCACCAACGATCCTGTTCGAGCCTGAAATCTATCATATACGATGGCTTGGTGCCCCTGCCGGGCAAGAGACGCAGGCCTTTCTTCAAGCGATCTTGCTGATCGGCAGTAGGCATGGAGGCCTTAGCGATCAGTCATTGAAGGTGATGAAGGATATAGACTCTGTCAGAGATGTCAAGGTTTTCGTGAGCATTACCTGTCCGTACTGCCCGCAGCAAGTGGTGAATGGGATCAGAGCGGCTGTGGAGAAGCCAGATCTGGTTTCCTTAGAAATCATCGACACAATGGCGAATCAGGATCTTGCCGTTCAATACCGAGTTCAAGGGGTTCCTCAGACCTTCGCCAATGGTAAGCTGATAGCGAGCGGTGCTCAGCCAGAGGAGCTCTTCGTACTGTCTCTACAAAAGATGGAACAGCAGACCTACTTCATTCCGGACATTGATGCCGAGCTAGTTGAGAAGGATCTAGTCATAGTGGGCGGAGGCCCCGCTGGTCTGACAGCAGGAATATACGCAGCAAGGAGTGGCCTCAATGTCTGTGTTGTTGAGAGAGGAACACTGGGCGGACAGGTAGCAATTACGCCTTTCGTAGAGAACTACACTGGCTTCACGATGGTGGGCGGCAAGGCTCTGGTCGATCTGATGGTCAATCATGCGTTGCAGTATGTCCAGATATTTCCGGGCGAAGCTGTTTTGGACATAAAGCCTGGAGCGACATTCACTGTTACGACCAGTAGGCGACGCTTTCTCACAAAGGCTGTCTTGCTTGCCACTGGTGCAACCCATCGCCGTCTTGATGTCCCTGGAGAGAGTAGACTGACCGGACTTGGCGTAAGCTATTGCAGCACATGCGACGGACCTCTTTTCAAAGGCAGGAAGGTGATCGTTGTGGGTGGTGGGGATAGTGCTACAACGGAATCATTGTACCTTCATAATATGGGAGTGAAGGTGACATTGGTTCACAGGGGTGACCGGCTGAGTGCGCAAGAGCATCTCAGTAAGCAGATCTCGGCCCTGCGAATACCTGTGCTATGGAACACTGAGGTTCGTGAGATCAGAGGTGAGGAGAAGGTGAAGGAAGTTCTGCTTCATAATAACAGAAGTGGAGAAGACACTGTCGCGAATGTAGATGGAGTCTTCATCGCCATAGGATATGATCCCCAGACCGAACTGGCCAAGAAGGCAAATGTTGAGTTGACGGAGAACGGATATATCAAGCACGACAGCCATCACAGAACTAGTGTCCAAAGGATATACTCTGCTGGCGATGTAGAAGGAGGCTTCAAGCAGATAGTCACCGCTGCCGGCCAGGGAGCAGAAGCGGCGCTGTCAATATTCGAAGATATTGGCAATTCATACCAGAAAAGACAGAAATAGTGAAGGACACCATACTCGTAACAACGAACATCCTTCCTTCTCGGAGAACTCGCACGCGACAATCGTCGGAGGTTCTGAACAGGGCAACGAAACCAGATGAGTGGACACGAAAGGTATAGAACCATCCGAAGAAAGTAGGCATAATGTTTGGAGACTTGTGGGATGAAGGTCTTCTCTGGGATTGAAGGAGGGGCCTCAAGGACTACATGCGTCATAGGAGACGAGACTGGAAAGCTCCTGGGTGTCGGCTACGGCGGTCCTTCCAACTACCTTACAGTGAGCATGGAAACTGTGAAGAAATCCCTCAGGGAAGCGTTAGACAGCGCTCTCAAGGCGTGTGGCGTATTACGGTCTTTAGAAGGGGCATACGTTGGCCTTGCCGGAGTAGGTTTGCTCCATCAGCCACCAATTCTCGAAAACACTGTGCAGAAGGCCACCGGATCCAAAAAAACCTTCATCAACAACGACGGCTATGTCGCGATGCATGGGGCTTTCGCTGGCGGTCCCGGAATGATATTGGTGTCAGGCACTGGATCAATCGCTATGGGGTCTAATGAAAACGGGAAGGTTGCAAGAGTTGGCGGCTGGGGGCACATCCTGGGAGATGAAGGAAGTGGATTCCATCTTGGCCTTGAAGGCGTGCGCGCTGTGACGAGGGCTCACGATTGTTTGCTGCCGTCAACTGAGCTAACAGAGAAGGCCCTCAGCTTCTTCGGCGCAGAACGAGTCGAAGAGCTGGTGAGGGTTTTCTATTTGGATGGCGTCGGAAAGGAGAGATTGGCAGCCTTCTCAGAAGAAGTGTTGGCTGCTGCTTCGAGAGGAGACGGCGTAGCTATCGAGATAGTTGCTTCGGAATGTAAAGCCTTGAAGCAGATGGTGAGAGTTCTGAGAGCGAGGCTCTCCCTTGACACGCCTAGGCTTGCATTGTTCGGAGGCGTTTTTGAGGGTTCTCAGTGGTTTACGAAGAGGTTCATTGAAGAGTTGGGAGACGACGCCGAAGTGGTCAAGCCTCAATTTAGTTCTGTCACGGGTGCCTTCATGCTTGCACTAACTTCCTCTTGCATTGAGCTAACTCCAGAAATCATCGAAAACATCCGAGAATCTGAAAACGCACTGCTTCGACAGAGTCGCCGTTAGGATTGTTGCAGCATGCTCTCTTGCATACCACCTACAACTCTTTCTGAATGTCTTCGATTCTGATTTCCTTCTCCTTCCGACTCTGCATATCTCTAAGCTTAACAAATCCCCTTTCTAATTCCCTTCGTCCAACAACAACCACGTAAGGAATTCTCATAGAATCCGCATATTCCAGCTGTTTTTCGAGACTTCTCTCCTTCAAATCGAAGTCAGTTGCCAGTCCAGTGCGCCTCAACTTCCCGACCAGATCCAAGGCCCTGGAGAGAACGTCTGCAGTGGCAGATGCAACGAATACTCTCGGTGTCTCAGGTAGCTTCGGATAGAGCGAGGATCTTTCGAGAGAAATCATGAGTCGCTCTATCCCGCCTGCCACACCCGTCGCTGGCATATCTCGTTTGCCATAGATGGCGCATAGCTTGTCGTATCTGCCTCCCCCGAAGATTGACCCTATATCCTCGCCTCCTTTATCATATGCTTCGAATACGATGCCGTCGTAGTATCCAATGCCGCGGACGACGCTCAGATCATACATGCATTTGCCACTTCTGCCAAGCGACTTGAGAACATCTGCCAGTCTGGTTAGCTTGCTTCGTGCCGCCTCTGCGATCATGTCCTCACGAAACAGTCTTGGAAGTTCAGAGAGAACCTTTTCAGGAGGTCCTCTAAGTGAGCAAAGCTCCTTTATGGCTTCAATCTGTCTCCCAGACAGACCGCTCCTCTCGAACTCCTTTGTGACCTCTGTCTCAGGCAATTTCGACAGTTTGTCAACGGTGACTAGTGTGCTGTCAATCTGTGCTCTGGTCTCTACGCCAATCTTCCGAAGAAGGGCCTCCACAAGCGTCCTATCACTGATTCGAACCTCATACTCTCTCAGTCCAACGCTCTCTAAGGCGTCCATGCCGACGCAGATCGCTTCACCGTCAGCCAGCGGGTCACTGGTTCCGAATATCTCTGCGTCCCATTGGCGGAAGTGTCTATATCTGGCGAATTGAGGTTCATCATACCGCCATGAATCGGCGATCGAACACAGCCTGATGGGCTCGGGAAGGTCAAGTCTGTTTGCGACCATCCTCGCCATTCCAACGGTAAGATCGAACCTAAGGCCCAGATTCCTGCCAGCTTTGTCTGCAAACCAGTAGATTTCCTCCCTGATCTGGGGGCCCGACTTGGCCTCAAGTGTCTCTAGGTGCTCGATCGGCGTTGGTTCCATCATCCTGAATCCGTACCGTTGGAGCACTTCGGATATCTTGCCTTCAACCCAGACTCGCTTCGCTACCTCTTGAGGCTCTATGTCCCTCATTCCTCTCGGCGTAGAGAACTTTTGTGACAAGGACATCGGCTCTCCTGTCTGTACAGTGTTATCTTGGCACCACAGGATAAGGTGACGTGCTGCGCTTAACTATGTTTCCTAGAAAATGTCCGACCACTCCGTCCCACAAGAGTCAGAGACGCGGCCGCTTGAAACGTGTTTATCCATAAGATACACTATGAGTGAGTGAGTTGTTGAGCGATGCCAAGAGAAGTTGCGTTAGATTGGTTGGAAAAGAATGAGCCAAGAGTCATCGCGATTAGCAACAGGATCTGGGAGTTGGCTGAGGTCGGTCTGCAAGAATATGAGTCGTCGAAACTTCTCGCAAATGAACTGCGCAAAGATGGGTTCAAGGTTGACCTAGGAGTTGCAGGCATGCCCACCGCCTTCGTCGCGTCCTACGGGTCCGGAAGACCTGTGATAGGGATACTAGCTGAGTACGATGCTTTGCCAGGAGTGTCCCAAAAGGCACAGCCAACACGAGAGCCGTTGAAGAAAGGTGCCGCAGGGCATGGTTGTGGGCACAACCTCTTCGGCGCTGGAAGTGCAGCTGCAGCTTTGGCTATTCGCGAAGCAATTGCGAGAAAGAATCTGAATGGCACAGTGAAGTTGTTCGGTTGTCCTGCTGAGGAAACCTTGGTGGGCAAGGTCTTCATGGTAAGGGACGGTTTGTTTGCTGGTGTCGATGCGGCTCTATCGTGGCATCCGTCAAGTTACAACTCGGTATGGATGTCGTCTTCAAACGCGTTGAACTCTGTCAAGTTCAACTTTCATGGCTTGACCTCGCATGCAGCCGCGGACCCTGAGAGAGGAAAGTCAGCGCTAGACGCAGTTGAACTCATGAACGTTGGATCTAACTATCTTCGAGAACACATCAGCGAGAAGGCCCGCCTGCACTACGTCATTCCTCATGGAGGCGGAGAGCCAAACGTCGTGCCAGAATATTCACAGGTCTGGTACTACATCAGAGCGCCGAAGCGAGATGAAGCGGACCAGATCTATAGTCGCGTCGTAAACATTGCCAAGGGAGCCTGCCTGATGACAGACACATCTATGGATCTTGAGTTCCTTGTCGGATGCTATGAGATGCTCCCGAACAGGTCTCTCAGCGATCTAATGCTCAGAAACATGAGAGAGATTGGCCCTCCCCAATGGTCTGAAGAGGATTCGAACTTCGCGAAGAAATTGGCTGAGTCGATGGCCCCTCAGGAAAGAAGGAACGCCATATTGAAGTCCAAGATGCCAAAGAAGGAGGAGAAGGCGGAAAAGCTTCTCGACGACGGGATAGACGATCCCGAAGATGAAAAGGAAGTGATGGCAGGCTCCACAGACGTGGGGGATGTTAGCTGGGTCACACCTACAACAAACCTTGTGACGGCGACGTGTGTGCTGGGAATGCCAGGCCACTCTTGGCAGGAAGCTGCCACCTCTGGAACGAGTATAGGTCATAAGGGCATGATTCTCGCAGCCAAGACCCTTGCCCTGACAGGGATAGACCTTCTCACAAAGTCCGAAGAGCTGAGCAGGGTTAGAGAGGAGTTTGAAGCAAAGACGAAAGGGTTCACATACAAGAGCCCGGTTCCCCCTGGCCAGAAGCCTCCACTGGATCAGTTGGCACACTAGGAGCCCGCTCAGGGCATCAATCTCAGGAAGCATCAGACAGGGAGTGGAGACTCAGTTTCAGGTACTATTTGAGAGATAGTTGTCCCAGGGTGTAGTAGACGATGTCTGTTCTTCTGTCTATGACGGCTAGGAGAAGTTCCTTTTTCTCGGTGACGGCCATTCTCAGTAGCTTCTGTAGCCTCTCGATACTTGCCTCGCGTCCCTCATAGACAATCGACACTAGCCTTCTCACTGCGCCCTTGCCGTATATTTCGAAGTCAAAGGCCTCCTCCTCTCTTACTATGTATCCTCTGTCGCGAAGGTCACGGTAAACCAGATACTTCATCCAAACCTCAGGCTTGCCTTGGGAAAGCCTCCTGACCAGATCGGCGAACTTGATTTCGCTGCCGGTCGCAGAGCTAAGAACCTTAGTTCTTTTCTTGTCCGCAAGATAAATCGCCTCTAGCACGGAGAAATAGATTCTTCTTCCTCTTAGTGTACCGAACCCTCTCTCGCGAAGCTCTGAAGGCGTCTCTGAAAGAGGAACATACACCCTATTGTTGGCGAGAAATGCCTCCACTGCTTCGAGCTTGACTCCTTCCATCCAAATCAGCTTGAGAAAGTGCATAAGAACCCTAAAATCTTTGGTGTGAGGGAGAAACCAACGGCGAAACATACGTTAGATGTTCGCCTTGAGGTGCAACGAGACTGTTGAAAACCATCGAGCTGAAAAAGGGAGCGGTCGTTACGATCGATCAGACGAAGCTTCCTGGTTGGCGCAAAGAGATTCGACAGAGAAGTTGTAGGGAGATCTGCCAAGCGATTAGAGAAATGAAGATTAGGGGAGCGCCTCTGATAGGTGCTGCAGCAGGATATGGGCTAGCTCTTACTGCGCTTCGAAGTAGATCCAGAACTGTTGAAACGATGATCAAGGAGTTGGAACGATCTGCAAGGATGCTTGTTGAGACGAGGCCGACGGGAGCAAACCTGAGATGGGCTGTTGAGAGGATTATGAGAAAGGCGCGCGCCTTCGACAATGTCAAGGATCTAAAAGCCTTCGTCCTAGACGAAGCTGACAAGATTCGCGACGAGGATATTCGCTCAAACGTCCGCATTGGAAAGAGTGGAGCCGCCTTGATTGAAGATGGTGACACCGTTCTGACGCACTGCAATGCCGGAGCGCTGGCGACCGCTGGCTACGGAACTGCCCTTGGAGTCGTTCGAGCTGCGGTTGAAGAGGGAAAGAAGGTAAAAGTGGTAGCCACAGAGACCCGCCCTCTTCTTCAAGGTGCTAGACTGACAGCTTACGAACTCTCTTCAGAACATGTTCCTGTCACATTGATCACGGACAGCATGGTTGGATATGTATTCCAACATATGATCGTCAACAAGGTGATCGTAGGGGCTGACAGGGTGCTGCGAACGGGGCATGTCGTCAACAAAATAGGAACCTACACTATCTCCTCATTAGCTAAGGGGCACGGTGTCCCCTTCTACGTGGCTGCCCCCATATCGACATTTGACTTCACAGGATCGGTTGAGTCTATTGTCATAGAACATAGAAGAGAAGAAGAAGTTCTCTATTTTGGTGGGAAGCGGATCGCTCCTAAAGGTGTTGGTGCGTTAAACCCTGCTTTCGACGTCACGCCACCGGAAAATGTGACAGCAATAATCACGGAAGAAGGAGTGCTGCCTCCTCCTTACGAAGTGACCTTGGGAAGACTGGCTGAATCTGCTCGTTCCTAGGATCCCGTGGCTACCTGACTGGCGTCTTCCTAGACTTTCTCGGAAGCTCCAGGGCGATCTCAACAGGGCAGTTGCCTGCCACTTCACCAATACTCGTCTTCCACTCGCTTCCAATCGCCGTCAAAGCATATACGCCGGTTACTTCCGCCCTAGCCTTCTGAATTATGCGAATCAATGCCTTATGCGGCTCCCCGCTATCCAACACGTCATCGACAATCAGGACACAGTCATTTCTCTTTATCGCATCTCTCGGAACGAATAGGCTATGGACAGTAGCAGTCTTGCCCGGTACGAAAACCTCCTCAATGAACTCTCTTACTCCTATCTCCCTTGTCTGCTTCGCCACGACCAGCCCCACACCGAGCCTATGAGCCACAAGAGTCGCCAAGGGAACACCGTCCACTGCAGGAGTAAGCACCTTTGTAACCCTCTTCCCTGCGAATGCGTTTATCGCCTGCTGCACAGCTCTCTCCAAGAGCATGGGATCAGACACAATAGCAGTGTTGTCAAAGTAGTCATCATCGTCAAACTTCATTCTCTTCTGAAGTTCAACCTCAAGCCTGAGAACCTTCTGAAGAGTCTTGTTCATCTCTCTCGCACGTGCGATCGTCGGCAGAACATGGCCCTTCACGTATCTGCTTAGCACTGTCTCAGGGAGACCGATTATTTGAGCCAGTTCTCTGTACGTGTAATAGTTCTTCGCAAGGTTCAACAAGTCAATAGTCCCAAGTTTATATTTCAAATCGAAGATCCGGGAGCTCGTTTTTGACACAATCCTACCATTACCACCTTCATGCTTGCATCTATAAGACCTTCGGTCGGGATTCACGTCCGCGTGAGTTTTACGTAGACTTGAAATTCCTACTTGCAGGCCGTGTTCCATTTCTCAGAAATCTCTCAACATGGACGAACGTGACAAGTGGCGTGACCGGCATCGTTTGAAGCACCTGAGTGACGCGTTGTTGCAGAAGGTCAGGAATCCCAAGAAAGCTTTCGGCAGGCAAAAAAAGACAGGCGAAGGAGGTTACGGGCCTATCATCATCGCGCTAATCGCAGTTGTCGCCACGAAGAAACCCAAAGCCTGTCATTCGGTCTAATGCTTCTCCAAACACCAACGTATTGAATGACTGGCCTGCCTGGGGCTTGCAGGCGCCTCGGGGAGGGGCTTATTACCATCCTCTCTTCTGAAACTACACGTTTGAAGCGGGCCCGTGGTCTAGTTGGACTAGGATGCTGAAGACAGGTGTCTGCACAGGCCTTCGGAGCCGGAGGTCG
>CAZZFQ010000048.1:0-4979 GCA_964653695.1 uncultured Candidatus Bathyarchaeia archaeon
TTGAGTGGGTGATAAGGCCCGAAATCATATGAGAGGAAGGCGTCGTCGTAGATGAGGACTGTCCTTCTGCTCAAGCTTGAATTGGCCCCTAGCGACATCTTATGTACAAGTTATCATCGTAAAAAGGAGCAGGGTCGATTCGATTCGTGAACTCACTCAATAGAAGGGCTGCCGAGGCTATCTCGAACTTACTTTCGTTGCCTCTTGTGGCAGCCGCAGTCGTTGTCGCGTTCTCATTCTTCAGCCCTAAGGGTCTTGGATCGATCCTATCTCCGCTTGAAGCAATAGGCCTAGGCATACCCCTGATAGCCGTGGCTCCGGTTGTCATGGTTCTGTATCTTTTCAAGAAAGGATACGTGGACCTCCACGTATCCCGAGGAGAGAGACGTCCGATATTCTTTATTCCAGCTCTAGCGGCATACATCTCTGCGGCAGTAGTCTTCGTATCGTTGGAATGCAAGATACTCTACCTCCTCTCGGTCGCCTACCTCTCAATCTCTCTCACAGTTCTACTCGTCACCTTGTTTTGGAAGATCAGTATACACATGGCTGGGCTTACTGGCGCAATAACCGCCTTGACCCTAGTTCTTGGAGCAAACTACGCTCTGCTATATCTTCTCGCTCTCCCTCTCGGATGGGCACGAACTGAGATTGAGGCACATACGGTGCCTCAAGTGGTCATAGGCGCCGTTGTCGGCATGGGTGTCACAACTCTCGTATATGTCGGCCTGATCTAGGCGCCTCATCAGAATTCCCATATATGGGCCTAGCGCAGCATAGGCCTCGACACGGCCATGCCTGCGGGACTCCTGGAATGCACCAAATGCAATAGAACCTATCCGATCTCGCAACCTTACCTTCTCTGCAAGATGTGCAATGGGACTCTGACAGTCAAGTATGACTACGATTCCATTGATCAGACCTCGCTAAGGAACGGAACACGTCCGCCAGGTGTATGGGGATTCTGGGAGCTTCTTCCACTAGACAACAAGACCAACATCGTTTCTCTCGGAGAAGGAAACACGTTTCTCCATAGCTGTGAAAGACTGGCTGAGCAGATAGGTCTGAGGAGACTTTTCGCGAAAGACGAGTCAACCAATCCCACTGGCGCGTTCGTCGACAGAGGCACAACTGTCGTAGTCTCCAAAGCGAAGGAGTTTGGATATCACTCGGTTCACTGCAGAACCAAAGGGAACTTGGGTGCTTCACTCGCCGCCTATTCAGCAAAGGCAGGGTTCAGATGCAATATCCTCGTGCCCGGAAGGATAGATCTAGGGAAGTTCTATCAGATGGTCGCATTCGGAGTTCACATCGAGCTTTCCCGCCACGGAGCTGAAAGTGATCATGACGAAACGGCATCCGCGCTGAGGGCCAATCACACAGAAAGCTACCCGGTCACGACGAACGACCCGTTTCTCTTGGAAGGCGAGAAGACTACTGGATATGAGATATGCCAGCAACTTGGCTGGTCTGGCCCTGATTGGGTCGTCGTGCCAATGGGGAGCGGAAGTCACCTTGCGATGATCTGGAAAGGGATCAAGGAACTCGAAGCGATCGGAATAGTTGATGGTAGTAATGTGAGGATTGCCGGAGTTCAGGCTGAGGGATGTGCACCCATAGTGGAGGCGTTGGAGAGAGGCGCGGACACCATCAGGCCTGTGAAGGCCGTGAGAACGATCGCTCTTGACATGGCGGTGAGAAACCCGAGGCATGGCTACTTGGCGCTCCGGGCCTTGAGAGAATCCAAGGGAACTGGAATCACGGTTTCGGATCCGGAGATAATAGAGGCAATGAAGCTTCTCGCCAAGGCTGAAGGAATCTTTGCGGAGCCAGCAGCGGCATCTACCATAGCTGGAATCAAACTTCTCGTAGATTCCGGACAAGTAGATAGAACTGAGAGCGTCGTGTGCGTTGTGACAGGAATGGGCCTGAAAGATCCTATGTCAGCGAGAAAGCTCGCTAGGCGAACTGACGAGGCCAAGAAGGCTGTGAGAAAGGTTGAGAGCATAGGCGTGATCCATAGAATGGGAAAAACGAAGCTAAGCATCCTCCAGGTATTAAGTGGGCGAGAACTCCACGGATACGGCGTATGGACGGCCCTCGGACAAGCTAATGCTAAACTCGACATTTCCAGTGTATACCAACATCTTGCAGAACTCGAGGCTGCTGAGATGATCAGAAAAACCAAGACCCAAAGCATTGGAGGAAAGCCAGAGAGGAGATATTATCGACTCACGGCCAAAGGAGAGGACGTCCTTCAATACCCCACGACCAAAGCCAAAGATAACCCGCTAGACTGACACATGCAATGAAGCATCGCATGGTGTAATCGAACCAACGACAATGCCGCCTAGGAGGGTTTGGACGTCTGTTTTTCCACAACTCTGTTTCTTATATGCCCCAGGCCCTCGATCCTCGCCTCAACTACGTCGTTTACCTTCAGATATTTCGGAGGCAGCATTCCGAGCGCCACACCGGCAGGTGTACCTGTGCCGATTATGTCTCCTGGCTCAAGCGTCATGTCTTGAGATAGAACCTCGATTATGTCCGGAATCTTGAAGATCATGTTGCGTGTACTCGATTTCTGCCGTATTTCATTGTTCACAGTCAAGTCCATGTCGAGATCATGTGGATCGCTTATCTCGTCTTTCGTGACCAAGTATGGCCCCAAGGGGGCGAAGGTGTCGAGGCTCTTGCTTCTGAACCATTGATTATGTCTCCGCTGAAGATCCCGCGCACTAACATCGTTGAGAATAGCGTATCCTGCTACGTGGTTGAAAGCATCCTTTCTAGAAATGTCTTTGCCTCTTCGGCCAATGACTACAGCAAGCTCAACCTCGTAGTCTAACTCCCCAGTGGCTGACGGATATTCTATGTCATCGAATGGGCCGATCACAGCCGTAGGTGACTTCGTGAAGAATACAGGGACAGAAGGTAACGGCTCTCCTCTCCTTCCTGCGGTTTCAGCCCAGTGATCATGATAGTTCAGGCCTAGGCATATAATGTTCTTGCTTGGACGCGGAATGGGGGATCTAAGGGAGGCCTCGGCAAAAGGGAGTATAGCTGACGCTTTACGTAGAGAAGCGTCAGACCTGTCTGCTATCAAGCCTAACACCTCATCTACAAGATTTCTTACGCCTTTGAAAGCTTGCTCTCCAGCGTTTAGAAGAGAAAGCATGTCCGATGCGCGAACGATGCTAGCGAATTCCAGATTGCCATTACTTGCGAGTTCGTTGTTTGCTGAGACTAGGTCGATTATTGTTTCATTTGAAAGAACTCCGATCCTAGTCGCGCCCCGAAAGTCGTAGCTTACCAGCTTCATCAAGCATACCTTGAGAAAGTGATGCCTAGAAACACTTTTATTGGCTACTATTGAAGTGGCTGGGAACTACGAGAGGTCACTCGGATGCCGACTGTGCTCATAATCTTTGACAGCAGGACGGGTAACACTGCTCGGATGGCAAGCGCCATAGCCGAAGGAGTGAGATCTAAAGGAGCTGAGGCCGTTGTGCGAAAGCTTGGTGAGAAGTTTACGATGGATGAGCTCTCCAAGGCTGATGCGATTCTGGTTGGATCGCCGACTCATTATGCAAGTACAACCGCCGAGATGCGACATTTTCTCGAGTCGCTCGATGAGCTGAGAAGGGCTCGTAAGCTGAATCTCAAAGGAAAGATAGGGGGAGGCTTCGGCTCGTATGGTTGGAGCGGCGAGGCGCTTGAGCGGCTAGCCGGCGCCGTCAGATTGCTTGGAATGACCGTGAAATATCCAATGCTTAAAGTCGTTGAAAGCCCAGGTGAAAGTGATCTTGCGAAGTGCAGGAAATTGGGAGAATCCGTGGCTGAGGCGATCCGCCAGACGAAGAAATAGCTTCCCCACATGCGCAGTTCCGTTTTTCCTCATACTATGTGCACTTTCCTCCACAGAGAAGCAAGGACTGGTGTAGCCTCGAAGGTAAATCAGGGTGAAGAGACAGATCGATTATGACAGCATAGCTGCTACGTATGCGTCGCTTCGAAAGCCAGTATCGCCAGCGCTAAGGGAGTTGAAACAACGCGTCACGCTTGGCGTTGAGTCCAAGGTGCTTGAGGTGGGTTGCGGGACTGGTGCTCATGTTTCGTCGCTGATCAGTGCAACCAATTGCTTTGGATTGGGAATCGACCCATCGCCCAGAATGCTACAGTATTCATCGCACATTCGGGACCTCCAGCTCTGCGTGGGGCAGGCAGAGATGCTTCCTCTGAACAAGGATTTCTTCGACCTTGTCTTCTCTGTAGATGTCATACACCATTTGAAGGATACCGAAGCGTACTTCGGTGAGGCTTTCCGTGTGCTAAAGCGACTTGGGGCGATATGCACTATCACAGATTCAGAGGAGATAATCAAGAGTAGAAATCCTCTTGCTGTGTATTGGCCAGGCACCGTCCAAGTGGACCTTGCTCGATATCCTCCGATTCCTGTACTTCGGGAACAAATGACATCTGTTGGCTTTGTAGATATCGAAGAGAGTCAGATCGAGATGCCCTACCAGATTGCCGATTCGACGCCCTACAGGAAGAAGGCCTTCTCCTGTCTACAGTTAATATCTCAAGAGGAGCTTCTATGCGGCCTTCGACGCCTTGAACAACATATGCAGAAGGGACCAGTAAACGGGCTGATGCGATACGTTTGCGTATGGGGCAGAAAGCCGCGGTCGTGATCCCTTCTGCCAAAATCAGGAATTCGCGAATGCCTTAGGTAAGGTCATTACTCACAGCAAACGGCAAGTAGTGACATAGCTACAAGAACTTCGTCGGCTGTGACGGATGCTTACGCAAACAGAATCAGCGGTTAGAGCAGAACGGAGCCTTCTAAGCTGTCGTGTTAGAATGCTTTTGCACGCACTCTTGCTGTCGGCACTTCTTCAATACAATTTCGATGTAGCGCCCCTTCAATGTCGTATAGCAAGTGCGGACGCCTTTTGCCTGCTTGCACCACAGAC
>CAZZFQ010000048.1:5079-10850 GCA_964653695.1 uncultured Candidatus Bathyarchaeia archaeon
GAATATCTGGCCTCCCTCCTTCGGATGAATATGACGAAAGCCCTCGTTTCGCAATCTTTCGACGATCTTTCTCTCGCCTTTCCAACTGTCTAGCGCTATCATGATGTCAACGATCCCTTTCCCGCCAAGCTCCGGAACTGCCGTGCTTCCAATGTGATGTATCTCACATTTGCCAAGAACTGATGATATGAGCTCTTTTTCCCTATTGAAGATCGCTGCGAACCTCCTGCTGTAGGGGTAAAGTTTCAGTTTGGACATTGTTGGCAATCTCCGTAGTAAGTTGCCTCAGGACATTAAATAGAATCGTTGCTGGGAACGATTAGAAATGAATCAATAGTCGCCTATTTCTCTCTTGAAGGCTTCACTCAGGTGCGTTCCCCAATCATTGATGGCTTCCAATCTTCCGTCGAAGAACCTGAGTACTGGCGGCTCATACACAAATCCCAGCCCCTTCACCAAATCTCGATGCTTATATAGCCAGTTTATTCTGTCGACGGCATATTCAATGTGCGATATCGTGTAGACTCTCCTAGGAAGTGCAATCCTTGTCAGTTCCATGTCTGCTAGGACCTCCTTCCCTTCCTTGTCTCTGTCCATTGAGATGGTTCCTCTCTCCATGCTTCTTATCCCCGATGCTATGTAGAGGGCGGCTGCCAGTGATCCAGCAGGATACTGGGTTTGGGGAACATGTGGCAGGAACTTCATCGCATCTAGGTGACAAGCCAGTCCGCCTGGAGGTGTAACCACTGGAATTCCAGTCTCATGAAGCCTGTTGACGAAGTATTTTATCTGCTCAACTGAGCAACCTGCAACTGCTGGATCAACCATTTCTCGAACACCCACAGCCATGGCTCCAATCTCCCTCATAGACATGCCACCATACGTGTAGAAGCCTTCGTAGACTGGAAGCCAGGGCCTGATCTTATCAAATAGCTGCTTGTTGTTTGTCGCTATCAAGCCGCCTCTGACTGAGGTATTCTTTCTTCCACTCATATAATATACGTCGACTAGGCTGCACATCTCCCGAACGATCTCAGCTACGGTCTTGTTTTCATATCCCTTCTCTCGCTGCTTGATCAGGTAGGCATTTTCGCAGACCAAGCTTCCATCCAAAACTAGGATCAAGCCATGTTCAGTACAAATCCGCTTTATTTCCCTCAAGTTTGCGATGGAGAACGGTTGTCCGCCGATCAGATTTGTCGTCGCTTCCATCCGTACGAAGGCGATCCTTTCCTTACCGTACTTCTCTATTACATTCTTCAGTTTCTGTGGATCCATGTTCCCTTTGAACGGGTTGATGCTCTCAGTCTTTAGGGCCTCATCGTAGTAGATTTCCAAGCAGAGAGCTCCAGGGAGCTCAATGTGGGCCTTGGTCGTAGTGAAATGGTAGTTTGTTGGGACAACATCGCCCGACCTGGCGAAGACCTTTGCCAGAAGATGCTCGGCCGCTCTCCCTTGGTGCGTATTCATTACATACTTGTACCCTAGGACATCGGTCACTGCTTCAGCGAATTCATAGAAGGTCATGCTGCCAGCGTAAGCGTCATCGGTTCTTATCATGCCAGCGAACTGGTTGTCGCTCATGGCATTTACCCCGCTGTCGGTGAGCATGTCTAGGAATATGTCTTTGGTCTTGAGCAGAAATGTGTTGTAGCCAGCCTCCTCTATGGCCTTTATCCGCTCTTCTACTGGTACTAGCCAGATCTTCTGTACCATTCTCGCTTTGTGCATTTCGATGGGTATTTCCTTTCCAGACCATAACTTCACTGACAACGAGTAGACCTCGTGGTTCGTGTATTGCCGATGCGTGTCTTATAATGCCTTTTAGGTCTTTGACTTTGCCGGAGTATGAACCTCGGGCCTCATGTGAGCATTCAGCACGGTGGATCAGTTGACTGCGTACGTTTTCAGAGATGCAAACCAATAAGAATTCAATGTCTAGTGTGTATGAGTCCTTCCAAAAGAGATAGACTGAGGCTTGAAACGGGATCCATCGAGAGAGTACAAGGTCAAGGTTGCGGTTTCTCATCGTACTCTGGGAAGGGATCTGAGCTTGATTATTGTCTCCAACTTCCTTGGCTCGTTTGGCGACGGCCTCTACGCCTATCTTCTGCCCGTCTACATGACTAAGACCTTGGGAGCTAGTTCCGTTGAGATTGGTGCGCTTTACGCTGTCGTGAACCTGATCGCAGCCTCAACTCTCTTGATCAGCGGAATTCTTGCTGATAGATATGACCTGAAGAAGGTTTTGGTCGTTGGATGGTGCATTTGGGTGCCTGTACCGATAATCTTCGCCCTTGCCACGAATTGGCCTGAGACGATTCCCGGCATGATTCTCTGGGGGTCTTGGCTTGGCGGACCGTCAGTGGCAGCCTATGTTGTCAGGGCTGCAGAAAAGGACAAGTTGACTTTCGCCTTCACAGCAATGTCTGCCGGGTGGTCGCTTGGCTATATTTTCTCGCCGGCTTTGGGTGGTTACTTAGCAGCTGCAGTTGGAATGCGGATCGTCTTCTTCATGGCCTCGATGCTGTACGCGTCAGCAGGCATCATGCTTCTCTTCATCACTAGTCAGCGACCATCTAGCCCTGGCCCGTATCATTCAGAGGAAGGCTATTCAATTCTTCAACTTCTAAGAAAGAGACAGGTACTCGCGCTTTCAATCCTCTTCTCATCGACCATGTTTACCATGATGCTCTTCAGGCCTTTCATCCCCAGATTTCTTTCAGACGTGTATGGCTACAGCGAGGTCAAGATCGGTATCTTGGGCTCAATCCTGTTCTTCGGATCCTCTGTACTCGGGATCATGCTGGGAAGACTTGGAGACATGTGGCGCAAATCGTACGCGGTCTCAACTGTGCTAGCTTTATGCAGCGTTTCGCTCGTCCTTCTCATGATGTTCGGCGAATTCTACGTTCTGATGATCGCGGTCTTCCTAGGTGGATGCTCATACACGGTATGGTCTCTCATGAATGCGATCATCACCCCTCTTGGCCCAGAATCTGCAAAGGCCCGCTGGGTCTCTGTACCACAATCAATTAGCATGTTCACATCGACTCTTGCTCCCTATATAGGCGGAGTCTTGTATGAGCACTCCCCACAATACCCATTCACGCTAGCGATTGTCATAATGATCCTTCTTGCATCAGTAATAGTCGTCGGGATCTTCGACAAAATAGCGTGCGTCTGAACTGTAGATCCTTACACTGAACACATGTTGAACTGTGAGTTAAGTCAGCAACTGCGTGCAAACCACAACACATATTCAGTAAGGTCTAGTCGAGCTATGTTCGACTATCCATGCATACAACAGTAGAACTCTGCCACATCTTTCTTATCTTCAAATCGTCTGTACTCATGTCGAAAGCCTTTTATCGAATTGGACAGGACGCAAAGAGGAACCTAGCTCGAATTGCTGGAGGTTGCAGATGAGAATTGAGCGCTCCATTTCTGCCCCGCTCTGACTATCTGAAACTTCCCTTGAAGGAAAGATTTAGGCGAACAGTTCAGCTCACAGGACCTGAAGAGGAGAGGGCGGAACAGCTCCATAAGAAACTGATCTCGATAGATCTCCATACCCACGTTACGACTCATCATGAGGAGAGCGGATGGGAGAAAGATAGAGAGCGGCTCTGGAACTCTGGAGTAACTTGTTTTTTCGAAGCGTTGGATCATCTCTTGAATCCTGCCGAAGATTTCCAAGTAACCTTGGAGCAGATTGGATCGACACGCGCCATGCTTCAGCAGGCTCCCGGCTTCATTCTTGCATTGTCTGCCGAGGACATTCGTCGAGCCAAGAGAGAGCAGAAAGAGGCCGTTATGCTGCAGCTTGAACCTCAGACCATTGGCCCGATAGTTGACCGGGTGGATGCCGGTTATAATCTTGGAGTCAGGTGCATGCTTCTGACATTCAACAGTCGCAACTTTCTAGGCGACGGATGTGGAGAGAAAAGCAATAGCGGCCTGAGCAACCTTGGCTTCGACGTCGTTGAGAGAATGAACAAGGTCGGAATGCTCATTGACCTGTCTCACTGCGGTGATAGAACAACCTTAGATGCTATTGAAGCCTCGAAGGACCCTGTTCTGATCAATCACGCCGGAGCAAGGGCCCTGAACCCGGAGATGACTAGGCTCAAGAGCGACGAACAGATCCATGCCCTAGCAGAAAAGGATGGAGTCTTCGGAGTTTCAGCGATTCCAAATCAGCTCTCTAAAGCGAAGAGACAAGGGATTCACGATCTGCTCAACCATGTCGACTACGTAGTCAAGCTGGTTGGAGTGGAACATGTCGCGATAGGACTTGACATCTGCTTCGATGACCACGTGGCGTTCCACAGAACACTCATAAGGAAACTGATGCGGGGCACTGGCCAGCAATTGAACGCCGAGTACATGGAGGGCATTGAGAGTCCAGAAGAGTGGCCGAACATTACGCGAGGACTTGTCTCTCGGGGATACTCCGACCAGGAGATAGAGAAGATCACAGGAGGAAACGCACTGAAGATCATCGAAAGAGTCGTCGGCTGACTCGCCCTCCTGCTCCTACTGCGGCACGTATATACTCACCATTCTCCCTGTCAGAGCCAGGCAGCCAGCTCATAGTGTCAGCAAATCCAGAGATTGGTCCTCACTAAGCGCCGATATGCGGCTCTAAAGTACATGTATGCAAATTGAGGGACAGAAGCCTATCTGGGAAGGCGTGATGCCAGCCAGCTTTTCAAGGGTTCGTGGATTGCTATGCCCTCGGCCCAGTTGGGCCTTTGGAAGTATTCCTCGTAGATGACAGTCGTCAGATCGTTGAGCGATCGTGATTTCCTCTCTGAAGGAAGCTCCCCGTGCAGGTGCAGCGGGTAGCCATACTCGGGAGGCAGCATCTTGATCTCTGGCGGCTGGAGACGGGCAACTAGCAGAGTACTGAAGACTACTTGGTGCAGAAAGAGCACATGACGTTTGTCAAGAGTCTGCTGGAATGCTTTGTCCAAGGCAAGCTCTTCAAAGCTCTCCTTCCAGAATTGGCAAAGTTTTCTCTCTGGACGGATACTCATCGTACCACAATTGAAGTAAGCACGAATCTTCTGCCCGTCAACGAACGACTCAACGGCGAAGGCTCTGGCCGGGTCCACACCAAGGGCCTTGAAAACTGCTAGCCAGTAATCATTTACTGGCTCGACTATTGGCGAGCCAACGTTCCTGATGTGCACTGGCCGGACTGCGATAGCTTCATGAGGCTTGAGAGTCAACTCAACAGGCGGACGTAGCACAAGGCACTCGGGATTCATCCACACCAGTGCCCGTGACTCGTTGCCGATCATCCTTTCGAGTTGAGCGCAGGCATAGACCTTGTCTGCCAGAGGGTAGCCCTTAAGCCTGTCATCCATCTCCAACGTCACGATCTTTGCCCCACGTGCTTTCAGATGTTCGCAGGGCAGACGCTCCTGACCTGACCGCGCAACATAGATCTCGCAGTCTCTGTATTGGCCTGAGAAGTCGCGGATACTGTCGATCAGAATGCTTGCGTAATGTTCCTCTTGCGCCGACTTCACAACTGTCAGGAAGACCAGCGTTTGGGCAATTGACACGATGGTGATGTCTCCTCGATGTCTGTCACTATGGCCAAAGCATAGCGGATAGAGGACTAGAAATCTCTTTGGATCCCTTCCTAAGAGAGAACGTCAATTATTTCCTGGAATCATTCAAACTCAAACTATTCGACACATGCTGACTCCCAAACAACTCCATCGAGTGGAGGAAGTTCTCTCCGAACCTGAGACCAA
>CAZZFQ010000049.1:0-10778 GCA_964653695.1 uncultured Candidatus Bathyarchaeia archaeon
TGCTGCACTCGCTCTTCTGGGAGAACATGACACCGAGCGGCAAAGGGGAAGGAAAACCGGGCGGAGCTTTGGGCGATGCCCTCGAGAAGGAGTTTGGAAGCTTCGAGAGATTCAGAAAAGAGTTCACTCAGGCTGCCGCCAGTGTAGAAGGTTCGGGATGGGGAGCACTCACTTTCTGTAGGCAAACGAACCGACCGATAATAATGCAGGTGGAAAAGCATAATACCAATGTCTATCCGATGTTCAGAATCCTAATGGTTCTCGATGTCTTTGAACATGCGTACTACCTCGACTACAGGAACGATAGAGCCAAGTTCATTGAGGCGTTTTGGAACATCATCAATTGGGATGAAGTGAATAGAAGGCTTCAAGCATTATCTAAGTAGCAAACCAAGACCAGTGAAAACTCCGCAACTCAACTGAGAATAGACGAGTAACCAGCCTGCCGAGGATGCTTTGAAATAGTGGCGAGCTTTTCAGCTGGGGAATAGGAGCACTTGCAGATGCCGAGTAGAGCCTTTCGAAAGAAGGCTGTGTTGCTGTTTTGCATAATAGTTCTTTTCTTCGTTGGATCCTACACAATAGACATCACAAATTGTGTATCGGAAACTGGCTTACGGAGAGCGATATTGTGATACCAAAAAGGGACACCACCTTGCTACAAGGAAAGGGACGATTCATCAACCGTCCGACAAAGACAGGAAAGCATACTTACGACAAGTTCTTCGTGTACATACCAACAGAGATTGCCTGAGATGGGCTTTTCCCCTTTGAGGAAGGCGAAGAAGTGCTAGTGAAAGTGGACCCTAAGTATAAACGGGTAATTCTGGAGAGACCCTAGCTAATCAAGTAACGGTGAGACCTTGTGGCCGCAAGCGAGGGCTGCTCGGTATGGTTGGAGGCTTTTTTGGGCGGTTGTTGTCGTTGAAATCCTTCTTGCATTCCTGCCGATAATCGCCTTCGCATTGACTGGAGATTTTCACGTATACATCTTCTGGATTTCGCTAGCTTTAGGCATCATTATGCTGATCTGGTTTTCGATAACATATTCGCGTCTTTTGAAAGTTGGAAGATTTCGCTCGGTCTAGACCAAGGATCCTCGCCGCCTTGGAGATCGTAGCCAGAAGACACAGATTAACTGTTAACCAAGCGATCTATGCCATAATCGAGGGCTACTTGGCGAAGGTGGGGGCGTGACGCCACGACTGGCCGTGGAAAAACAGGGGAGCGGAAATTTTGGGAGGGATGGGTCATCTCTGTCACGCGAGCCTGTTCCACCCCGCCCTGTTTCTACGGCCGGAGACTTTCATCAGCCCGAATTGGGCTTCAGCGTGACTTTGACCGAGGCGAATTCTGGAGGGTGAATGAATGGAGTTGGATTCGTTAGGTCCAGTATCCTTCCAAAGCTCAGGGCTTCCAGATCTACTCTTTGTCTGATTGGTTTTACAATCAAGCTTGTTTCAGCGTTGAGGCTGCCGGGAACCGAATGGATCCTGAGCGGGTCTACGCTTATCTTGAAGTCGAACCAGACGCCGCGATGCCTGAGGTATAATGCATACTTGAAGCAGGCAGCGGCCTGCGTCCTTAGCGGATCTGTGACACGGTAATGAGTCCAATCCTCTGCGGAGAAAGGTAGGGGTATATGGAAAACTTTCCGGCCCGAGAAGACGACCAAATACTCACGGTAGTTCTCCTCGACTATGTTGCATGCGTTGAGGGTGTTGAATCGCACTAGACAGAGACATCCTTCACAGACTCCACGCCGATTCATTGCGTGATAGTGGAATCTATCCGTCTTCACGTCCAAGTCCAAGAGAAAGGTGCCGTTCAATGGATATGCCTTATTCGCCTTCTGTCTTCCTGCAACCCGTTCGGGGAAGAGCCAGCTGAGGACGCTCATGTAGGCATGCGTAGGCGCATACTTGACGAGAAGACTCTGAAGCTTCTCAGGTCGGATTCGATTCTTGAACTGATTCAACTTGAGGAACCTGCCGTTCCCAACCTCGATGCGGTAGTGCTTCCGCCGGCTCCATCCATGGATGGAAGCCTAGGTTGGCGCGTCGATAGTAGGCTCTCACATCCTCCAAAATCATTCTCACTGTGGGCTTCCCTCCTGGCCGTCAGCGGTCCTGATTTTGATTCTGCGAGCCTCCGAATGCGGCAACTCTACAACCCCAGCGTCGACTGGAACCTTCAACTTTCTCGGCCGGCCGTCCTCCTGTAGGGCGCGCCGAAGACAAGATCGCAGTCCTTGGCTATCGTGATCTTTGACTGCAATGACCAGTGAATTTAAGTTTGAGCATCATATCTCTGCAAGCATCCAGTATTTGGATGACATCCATGAAGAAGAACGCGAGTTTCTTGCAAGGCATCATCGATATGCACGTGCATTCGGCACCTGACATATTTCCTAGGAAGCTTGACGGGATAGACCTTGTGAAGAAAATGAAGTCAGTTGGCATAGGGGGCGTTCTTCTGAAGTCACACCATACGTTAACGGCGGACATGGCTTGGCTGATAAGAAAGATTGAACCGGACTTCGAAGTACATGGTTCAGTAACACTCAACATTCCGGCAACGGGAGGGCTCAACCCTCAGGCTGTAGAGACAGCGATAAAACTTGGTGCCAAAGAAGTCTGGATGCCCACAATCTCCTCTGCTCACCACATGCGATACGAAGGAAATGATCCAAGCAAAGGGTTAACCATCTTGAACAAGAACGGCGAAATGATTCCTGAGGTCGTCGAGATACTTAATATGATTGCAGATGCAGATATCATATTGGGAACAGGGCATCTATCTGTTGACGAATGTACTGAATTAGTCGATACTGCGAGAAGAATCGGTGTGAAAAAGATCCTTATTACTCACCCGGAATGGGAAATGATCAAGACTCCAGTTGAAGTTCAGGTTGAACTTGCTAGGAAAGGTGCCTTCTTGGAACATTGCCATTACGCGACCACAGAGCTTGGGGGAAAACTCAACCCGCGAGAAATCGCATTACAGATAAGGGCTGTGGGAGCAGAGCATTGTGTGATGGCTACCGATCACGGACACAAGTTGATTTCAGACCCCATCGATGGCATGCGA
The DNA here is from genome assembly GCA_964653695.1 of uncultured Candidatus Bathyarchaeia archaeon. Lineage (GTDB taxonomy): Archaea > Thermoproteota > Bathyarchaeia > 40CM-2-53-6 > JALHTG01 > JALHTG01. The sequence goes on from CAZZFQ010000049.1 coordinate 3,091, forward strand.
GACTACATTGAGGAGATGATGAAATGCGGTATCTCAGAGCGAGAGATTGAGAAGATGACAAAAGAGAACCCAAGGCAGCTTCTTGGTATTCGCTGAAAAAATCTGTGCGGACTCCCAAGTGCCGGCATTGCTTCTATTATAGCGCGGATACCCATCAAACTTGACAAGATGCTTGCAGACTCGAATGAGGACGTTGCCATAGCGCGTGCTCATAGCCTTGGATGTGTCAGGCATCAAGGTCTCGAATCGCAGCGAATGGATACGTCAATACGGAAGATGCAACGCGGCTACTTGAAGATCCATATCGCTGTGGATTGAAGCGGCGGAAGAAGATTATGACGTTAAAGGTGACTGATGAGAAGATGGGCGATGGAAGGATGCTTCAGCCACTGGTTGAAGAAGCCTCCAGGAAAGCCAAGGTCACCAAGATGCTGGGCGACAACGCATACGGCCCGAAAAGCAACTTCCACTACCTCAACGCGAAGAAGATTAAACCACGCATCCAGCAAAGCGGGAGGATGCATGCCTCGGAAGCTTGCAGCCCAAGAATACCTACGCGACGCTGAAGCCTGAAAGCGCCGCTACAACTATGGAAAACGATGGATGACTGAAACCGTCTTCTCCTCCTACAAACGAACCTTTGCAGAATACGTCTACGCCAAGAAGATGGGTAATATGGCTAAGGAGCTGATGGTCAAAGCCAACCTGTACAACACCTTCATAGAATTAACGGCCAACTTCTAACAAAACCAGCAGAGACAGCAAAAGAAGCTCACCAAAAAGCAGAGTTATTCGACACAACACGACAGATCTTTTATAGATATTGTCTCATATTGGCACCCAAATAGGAGATCTGGTCGTTTTGGAAGATCGTCGGGTATTTGAGACTGATGTTTTGGTGATAGGAGGAGGAGCTGGTGCTAGAGCGGCAATCGCAGCAAATGAGGCCGGAGCCAAGGTCGCCTTGGTTGACAAGGGTGTCTTCGGTAAAGCAGGCATCACTCAGCTATCCTTTGGGATAGTTTGTGCCTACCTCGAACCACCGGACAATGCTGATGTTCTCTTTAGTGACATGATAAGGGCAGGAGAGTTCTTGAATAATCAGAAGTTGGTGGAGGTTTTCGCTGAAGAGATTGCTGCTGGAAAAGTTCTAGAGTTGGAGGGCAAATACGGATTCGTCTTTGACAGGATGGAGAATGGTGGCCTGGTTCGAAAAAAGATGGGGGGGCATTCGTATGCAAGGGACCTTGTTGTAACTTGGAATGATGCACCTTGCATATGGAGAGGAGTAATAGGCGACTTAACAAAGCGCGGCATAGAAGTTCTCAGTGAAATTGCGATAACGGATCTACTGACATGCCATGGCCTTTGTGTTGGGGCCCTCGGTATAGATATCGTGAGCGGAGATTTCATTGTTTTCAGAGCCAAATCAACTGTTTTGGCGACAGGTGGGCTTGGGCAGGTCTACAAGTTCACTGACAACTCTAGGGGTTCAACGGGTGATGGGTTTGCTATGGCATATAGAGCAGGTGCTGAACTGAGAGACATGGAGTATGTCCAAACTATGCTGGGATTTGCTTGGCCTAGGGCTCTTCGCGGTATTGGCATAGGTGAGCCTGCTCTCGTGGGCGGAAAGTTGTTCAATGTTAAGGAGGAGCGTTTCGGGGAAAAGGTAGATCCGATAAACATTGACAACACCCCCAAGGATGTTCACGGTCGGGCAGTTTTGCGCGAAATCAGGGAAGGCCGTGGAACGAAACACGGGGGAGTGTATTTTGATTTGACCAGAATGGGAACCGAGAAGCAACCCCACTACTACTACCTATATCCGTTGGCAGCCAATGTAGGGCTAGATCTGAGCAAAGATTATGCAGAGACTGTTCCTGTAGAGCATTACTTCATGGGAGGCGTTTATGTCAATGAGAATCATGAGAGTAGTGTTCCAGGGCTCTTTGCCGTAGCTGAGGTTGCCAGTGGCCTTCATGGAGCTGAAAGACTGGCCGGTTGCTCTGTTGCAGACGTAACTGTTTTTGGATACAGAGCCGGGAAGAAGGCTGCCGAGAAAGCGCTGAGAAGTGGAAATCCGAAAATCGATTGGGAGCAAGTTGCCAAATATCAAACGAAAGTGGTAGACTTGCTGAAACGAAAAACCTCAGGCAAGGGCGTGCGCCCAGTCGCGATAAAGAACATGATTCGGGAACTGATGTGGGAACATGCGCATTTGCTCAGGCATGAAAAAGGACTGAAGACTGCTCTCGAAGGGTTAAGGCGGATTAGGGAACAATATCTGCCCCGAATGAAGATGTCTTCCGACAGTCCAAGATGGAATTACGATTGGATCGAGGCATTGGAGACCGCAAACATGACCATGGTGGCAGAAATGATTCTGCGATCAGCCTTGGCAAGAACAGAAACGCGTGGGGCGCATGCAAGAGAAGACTACCCGAAGAAGGATAACGATAACTGGCTTAAGAATATAGTCACTAAGTGCGTCAACGGAAAGATGAAGCTTACAACCAGGCCAGTGGTTGTAACCAAGCTGAAGCCAGGTGAGTAAGATGCCCAAACCAAACATGACAGTACATGTCCATCGCTTCGACCCAACCAAGGACAACGAACCAAGATACAAATCATATAAGGTGCCGATCGAAGAGAGCATGACTGTTCTCGACACTCTAATGTATGTGAACGACAACATAGAACCCATAGCCTTCCGATACGAATGTCGGTTCTGGGACTGCGGGGCATGTGGAGTCATGGCCAACGGCCGTCCGGTGCTCGCCTGCAAACAGGCTGCTCAGGATGGCATGAAAATAGGCCCTCTGCCAATATTCCCAGTAATCAAGGACCTAGTCGTAGACATAGGCTCTTACTACAGAAAACGTAGCCAGCTGCGACCCTTCATTGAACGAGTGAGAAAACCGAAGGAATTCCCGGAACCAGAGGTAACCTATGAGGTGGCGCAGAAGTACAGACAGTACGTCGATTGCATCGACTGTCTTCTATGCCAGGTAGTATGCCCAGTATTGAAGAAACCAGGAACAAAGTTCATCGGCCCGGCATTGATAACATATATCGCAAGATTCGCAGTCGACTCACGGGATGAATTGGATAGAGTGACAATAGCCCTTTCCGAAGGGCTCTCTGAGTGTACATTGTGTGGAGAGTGCAACAAAGTGTGTCCGAAAGGCAGGAACATCGCCGAGGTTGATATCATGAGACTCAGAGAGCTTGCGAAAGAGCGAGAGCTCATGTGAGAAAGCTATCATGATATGATTGTTGATGTGAACCTACAGTTCAGTGTGCCGACGGCCGGCCGTACGCTAGGCCTGAATAGGCGAATCTGATAGGTTCGGGTCCATCGCCGTAGGGCCCTCACCGAAACCGGACAGTAACATGGTGGTAAACGGTACAGCTACTGTGTGCCCAAGTTCCAGAATTCTTACGTCCCTTAGAGGCATCTACAAATCCCCACGCAACTTGGGTACAAGTACGCAAGTCATGCTTTCAGATGGAGTCGCCGCTCATTCGCAATCACATTTCCGTCTACGATCACGGTAGGCTCGTACATGACTACGTCAAAATGAATCGGACAATGTACCTTTCCATAGTAGTAGATATTGTCGCCAAATGCGAAGTGAGCAGTACCCAATCCTTTCTTTTCTTCTTGGAAGTCGCCGTTCCTTCGTGATTCTGGGTTTACTCCTATTCCGATTTCTGCAAAGTTGTCGAAGTTCTGAATTCTGGAAATCCATTCTCTTAGGATCGTTGCCTCTCTTCCTCCAGTAACTTTGGCAACTCTTCCTTTCTCAATCTCAATTCTAATCGGTTCCCTTGGCAACCCCAGATAGGCGGTTGGACCATCGACGACGACTGTTCCGTTGGCAGTTCCCTCGATTGTACTGAGCGAGACTTCTCCATCTGAGAATGCGGCTGATTGACCAGCTTCAGTGGCAATCCCTGCCTCAACTATTGCCTTTCTTCCGTCGATTCGCGCTGTCAGATTGGTTCCTGCAGGTGTTGTTACCTTGATGTCTTTTCCCGCAAATACCTTTGCCAGTTTCAGAGCAGTCGAATAGACTTCTTCATAGTTCGCTGTTGCTGCGCCACCTATCCAGTTGTCAATCGACCGCAACACCATGGACATATATCGTATCTTCTGGGTGTGGAGCAATTCAGCTACTTGGCTGTCATAGGAAGGAGCACCTGAGGTTGCATTGAGGCCGACTACAACTTGAAAAGTGTCCAGAATTTTTCTTATCGATTCAGGCAAAGCGGTGTGGGATCCTATTCCAAGTGTCTCTCTACTAGGCATTACCGTGATCAGGTATTCTGCACCCATGGATGATGATTCTCCTGCCAGTGCTGTAACCATGCTCATCTCCGTCGTAGTATCTGCTACAAGCAAGACTTTCTCGTTAGGTCTGACCTTCAGTAATTTTGTGATGATTAGGTTGGCGGATTTGACTACTTGAAGCGCGCTTAGATCAGTCACACTACTCACCGGCTCACCAATCCCTTTCAGCTTCATATAAAAGATTACTCTAGAGAGCGCTGATTTCAGCTCGAGTTTCTGCCGCGATACAGCATGCTCTGTCCTAGGTCTACGGCTTGGTGGCTGATTCCCAGTTCTTTGCACTTTCCCTCTCCGCGTTTTGTGCACAAGATCGTTCCACCTTTGCCTGTGACTACTCCATTTACACAGATGAAGCCACCATGAACTATTGTTGCCACTGCTTCACGTTTCTCAAGATCGACAATAGTCATGTCGGCATCGGCTCCTGGTGTTAGATGACCTTTGCTTCTCAGGCCGAGCATTAAGGAAGGTACGTAGCTCGTGCGAGACACAAATTCAGAGAGGGCCCATGCACCTCAGTCAACCAGTTGGAGACCGGATCATCTGCGAAGATCCAGCAAGAACTATGACAAATCTTGCCGAGGACGGAGTCGAATCATTCTACAACGGAAAACTCGTGAAGACAATACCAACGATATTCAGAAAAATGGCGGAACAGTAACTGAGGAGGATTTCGCGAAATACCGACCTATTGTCTTTGACCAACGTAGGACTACGTACCGCGACTTGGACGTTCATTATGCGTCATATGTGGGCGGAACAACTTGCATCGAAATGATGAACATCCTCGAAGGCTTTGATTTGGCCAGATTTCGTCAGAACTCGACTCAATCTCTGCATCTTATCGCAGAAGCCATGCGTCTAGCATACGTCGATAGGCAAACCTTGATGGGAGGATACTTCGACAAGATTCCCGTAGACAGACTAGAATCCAAGAGCCACGCAAAGAAACTGAGAAATAAGATTGCCCAAGATAGAATGATAGAAGAAATCCAAGTTGTCAACCCAAGTCGTTTGGAAGAATCGACCACTCACATATCTGCAGCCGACGAAAAAGGGAACATGGTAGCCTTAACCTACACGAATGAGAATACCTTTGGATCCGGCGTCACAATTCCGGGAACTGGGATACTCATGAACAACATGATGGCCTCCTTCAACCCTCTTCCAGGAAGAGCAAACTCAATTGGCCCCAGCAAGAACGCCCTCAGCAACATGGCCCCTACAATTCTGACCAAAGATGGCGAATCTTTCATGACTGTGGGGGCGGCCGGGAGTAGACAGATTGAGACAACTACTCTACAGGTCATACTGAACGTGGTTGACTTCAAGATGAGCATACAGAAGGCTGTAGATGCGCCTCGCATCAGGAGAGAAATGGACCGACCCTTGTACGTTGAGTCGACTATGCCCACTTCGATTGTGAGAGGCCTGCAGAAGAAGGGACACCATACTGTGGTTGAGAATACGCGCTTCGCAACCCTTAACGCCATAGTCCGAAAACTAGGAACCGGGAAGTTCTATGGCGGAGTGGATCGGTTCCTCATAAAGCAGTGGCAGGCAAAAGCTTCAGGACTGTAAATCTCTCTCTGCATCCCTGCGCTTGCACACGCGCAGTTGAGAAGATCGTGAGCGATTGTTCAATCTTTTCTGGTTATTGGGTAGATTCCGGGTGGGACGTTCTTGTATTGGAATACGCTTAGGTCTGCAGGGCATTGTCCTGGTGCGTCAACGATGATGATCTCTTCTCCCACCTTCTCGTAGACCGCCCGAAAGTGAGTCTTGGACTTGCTCACGATGATATCGAAGTCACTCGTCTTATAGCCAAACTGCAAGATTGGGTCTTCGTCAATAAGTGAGTGTTCAATAGTAGCCAGTTGGAGCCATATTCCGTTGGTTTTGATTATGGCAGTTGGCCCGAATTTGATTTCTTGATTCTTCCTCATGGGACCGGTACCCATGTACTTTCCTTCTCCGGCCCAGAGTACCTTGCCTTTCACTTTCACTGGTCCGCCGTCACGCCATCCTGTGCGTGCGCCGACTTCAACGTCAACGGTCTCTCCCACTCCTGCATCGATGCAGATTTTGGCAGCCTTAGGGTCACAGAAGCATGGTATTGCAGCGTTCTTGGCATTTTGAGCGAGAAGCTCTTGAAGAACCCACGTAGTGTCACCTGTGCGGTCGGCGTGGTCGAGTATTACAATTGGTTTCTTCGCTGTCTTTGCCTTCTTGATAGCAACGGCAACCCCGTCCTTCACGTTGTAGAGGTTTCCTTCCCGTCCGGTCAAACGTTGTCTATTCCCCCACGCCAGTTTCGCCAGATCATCTACAATCTCCTTAGCTAACTTCAGGTCATTATTCGTTACAGCGACTGTGGACATTCCAAGCTGATGGACATCCGACCAAGAAAATCCGAAGAAGACAGAGACATCAACTACTCCAGGCCGCTTCTCCCACTCGTGCAGCCGATCAATGATGTCCTTAGCCGGAGGCACGGTGGTCGCACTGAACACACTGGGAACCACTAAACCCGGCTTCGCCATTGCAGTGGTGGGTTTGATCTCGCCTTTCAGTGTAGCCAGCATAGTTCTGGCTGCCCGACGACCAGTTTCACCTGCATCAACATGCGGACTACTTTGAAAACCAAACAGCGCGGTCGCTTCCTTCAAGATAGCAGGATCCAGATTGCCGTGAAGATCAAGAGCCACCATTATCGGCATCTCGTATCCAACGACTTTGCGTACTTCCCTGACCATGTGAGTCTCGGTGTCCTGCAGGCTCTGTGTGACCATGGCCCCGTGCAGGGCTAGCAATATTCCGTCTAACTCAGTGGCCACTTTGGCAAACTCTCGTTTCATCTCGCCCACGTAGAAGTCATAGACGGAATCCGCGACAGTAGCCGTCGCTCCTCCATCTGCATCACATACCGGAAACAACTCTACGCCTTCCTTCTCACAGACCTCAATGAAACCCCCGACTGATGTGTTAGTGCCTCGCCTTTTCTCTATAACCTTCATGCCGTGCAAAGCGTCGTGTTCGAAATCTTTCAGGTCGGTAACTCCCGGCCAGAATGTGACTGTTTCATGCTTTAGTCCGGCAATTCCTATCTTCACTTACTGCTCCTCCAATGGTGCATCTCTGTAACCGAGGCGCCGAGTCCCGTATATAGAACTAACCATCGCTATTGCCATGTGGTGTTCAAACCGGGGCTTAGGAGCGAGAATATCTAGTTGTGCAGAATTACTCGTCCTCCGAAAGCCTTAAGGTGGGTGAAACCGTAAATCTGGAGAATTTCAATGGGAACTCTGAGGAAACCTTGCGAAGAGATGCA
>CAZZFQ010000050.1:0-1828 GCA_964653695.1 uncultured Candidatus Bathyarchaeia archaeon
AGCGCGCGGTGAAGAGCTTGAACCTAAGGAGACCTGTCAGTGCGATCCTCCTTGTCCTTGTGTTAGCAGTCATCTTCTATCCTTCATTCGCAATGGGAGTAGTCACTCTGAAGATCACTGACAGCGGAGCTCTCCCCGGCGAGCCTATCTACGCAAAGTGCTCAAAGATCGCCCTCCATAGAACTGGTGAAGGAGAGAAGACAGGGTGGATAGAATTGATTAATATGACTTCGACTTACGACCTGACAAGCCTCCGAAACATAACGGAAACTTTGCTCAGATCGCGGATAACCGCTGGCCATTATGACAAGATCAGATTCGCCTGGGCCGAGGCAATCGCCGTTCTGAACGGCAGTAGGGTCAACCTGTCAGTCAGCCAACCAGGTGTGACGCTGAGTCTTGAGCTTAGCATCAGCAATGGCGAAGAAAGGATACTTCTTCTGGACTTCAAGACTAATTCCACCAAGGCCCGGACCGACCGCTTGTTCCAAAACTCTCCAACCATCACGATCCTGAAATGATTTTCCTCACAAATGGTGAGAACCAATGTGCATAGTTGGCAAGAGCGAGCTCGTGAAGCTCATCGATGGGCGCAAGTGTATTCATCCCTTCAACGCTGATCTCCTAGATGGAGATGGCTACGTCCTTACAGTTAGGGAGGAAACCTCACTCCACTACCTTGAACACAAGAACCTCATATCGCATGAGATTGTATTCACTCCTCCAGACTATGTGGCTCACCTAACCGCCAAGAGCAAATACGGCCGAGTGGGGCTGTCCTTCCTCAACGCTGCAAAGGTCCACAGCGGTTTCGTTGGGAGACTTGCTTTGGAGCTCGTCAACCTTCACAATGAACGCCAGCCGATAACGATCAAGAAAGGGGACCCGCTGATGCACATAGAGTTCATGACCAGAAGCGGAGACCCCGCGCCTTACACAGGAACCTACATGTTCCAATACATGACCGACGAAGAAACTGAAGAGTATGAGAAGCTCATTGCAAGCCGGTACCCCGGACTCTTCGATGAAACTGAACTCAAGAAAATGATTGCGGAGCGGGTGCGCGAGTAGCCAGCCCTATGGAGGCAGATACTTCCCGCGCCTTTGGCAATTCGGAAATCCCTAACGATTCTTGCACTGGAAACTTGGGAATCAGCCTATTACATCCCGTCAGGCGTGTCTATCCCCAGCAAAGTAAGACAGTTTTTGAGAACAGTTTTGGTACAGTCGACCAACCGAAGTCTCGTCTGCTCAAGGCTCCGTGGTTCCGCTCCGATGACTCTACATTTTTCATAGAATGCGTTAAAGACTGTTGCAAGACTGTATGAGTATCTGGTGACTCGTTGCGGCGACAGGCTTTCTGAAGCTGTCTTGACGATATAAGGAAACTTCGAAAGCTCCTTTATTAGAGTAATTTCTTCAGATTGGGTCAGAAGCGAAGGATCTACCTCAAGATCTTGTGCAGTGGCTGCTGCTTTCTCAAGGATTCTGCAAGCTCTGACATGTGCGTACTGAACATAGGGTCCAGTTTCGCCTTCTAAGTCAATTGCCTCGTCTAGGTCGAACACTATGATCTTGTCGTTATCCACCTTTGTGAGGTTATACCTGAAAGCTGCTGTTGCAATCTTCTGCGCGGTTTCTATCAGCCAGCTCTCCTCAGCCTCGGGGTTCCTCTTCCTTGTCTCCTCAAGCGCTTTCTTTGCAAGGCCATCTAGGACCGTGTCGGCGTTTACGAATAGGCCTCGCCTCCCTTCCATGTGCAGCATCTTTCTTCGTTCCTCATCTTCTGACACAGTAACTCCCAAATCTTTCGCTGTTTTCGGGCTCA
>CAZZFQ010000050.1:1928-10584 GCA_964653695.1 uncultured Candidatus Bathyarchaeia archaeon
TCGTATCCTGTAAACCGCAGGATCCTCGCTAGAGAGTCGCCTAGGCAGGTGTTTCTTGCGTGTCCAATATGGATTGCCTTGTTCGGGTTCACATTCGTATGCTCTACTAGCACGCGTCTTCTCTGGCCTAAGTCCGCGCTTCCGTACGAAGATCCCTGTTGCGTCACCGACTCGAACACTTCACCTGCGATCCTGTCTACTCTCATGAAGAAGTTCAAGTACGGCCCCGCAACTTCAACGCGATCTATCAGCGACGGTTCGGGCACAGATATGTGAGTGAGAATGTCGTTCGCGACTTTGGACGCGTCTTGCTTTTTCTTCTTAGAGATGGCAAATGCAACAGTTGTGGCTAGGTCTCCCATGGCGGGGTCAGGTGGAATCTCCAGTGGGATCTTTTCGTCACAGCGAAGCTTCCCCAAAGCACCTGCTATTGCTTGGCGTACTTCGTCGACGAACCGTTGGTAGCTCATTGTCTCAGCCAGTGTATGAGTCTTGACCAATTGTTAAGTCATTTCTTGCTTATTTGAGGTGATGCCAGATGCCAATGACCTTGACTAGGAATCATAGCGATAGGAGATTCATAAGAGGCGGAGCCAGCATAAGAAGACCCACGCAGGCCTAGATAGCTGGTGTGTTATTCCGCTTTCTGACTATCAGACTAGATTTAAATAGGGCTCATTGTGATTCTCAGAAAACTGTCGAGGGTAGGCTCATGAGTCTACTGAAACTTCGCCTAGGCATGATCGGTACTCTAGCTTTTGTCATTGCTGTCTCGACGCTTTTCTTCACTGTCGTTCTGAGTTTGATGGGTACGTTGAGTTTCCTAGCTCTTGCGTTCTTCGTCGTAGTATTCAACATAGCTCAATGGCTTGTCGCGCCTTACCTCATAAGTGGTTTGTATGGAACACGAAGCGTTTCGAAGGCAGATAACCCCAAGCTATGGGCCATGATTGAGAGTCTGAGCCAAAAGATCGGAGTAAAGACGCCTAAGCTAATGTTAGCCAATATCCCAATTCCGAACGCCTTCGCATACGGTTCACCGATCGCAGGAAACAGGATTGCCGTCACAAGCGGCCTGCTCAAGGACCTTGAAGACGAAGAGGTTGAGGCTGTGGTCGGGCATGAGCTAGGCCACTTGAAGCACAGGGACGTTCAAGTAATGATGTTAGTGTCAGTGCTGCCCGCGATCTTCTACTACTTGGGCTATTCGATGATGATGTCTTCGGCATATAGCCGTGGGAACCGTAGACAGGAGGGTAGCGGATTGGCCGCTCTGATCGGGATTGGTTCCATGATCCTCTACTGGGTTCTCACACTCTTCGTTTTAGGATTGAGTCGCATGCGTGAATACTACGCAGACCGGACGAGTGCCACGTCGGTCGAGGATGGTTCACGTAAGCTCTCAGAGGCTCTTGCGAAGATTGTCGCGTCGACTGGCAGAATCAAGACCCGACACGTCGGCGCGGGGAGTTCAAACAGTTTTAAGGCGCTCTTCATCAGCGACCCTGACAGGGCTGAAAGCGATCAAGTGGCGATCGCCGCCTCAAGAATGTTCGGAACAGATCAGCAACTTGTAGAAGAGATGCTTTCAAGAAAGATCACAGCGCTGGACAGAGTGCTGGAAGTGTTCTCGACACATCCGAACATAGTGAAGCGCCTGCAAGCTCTCCGGCAATTGGCATAGGACTCGGCAGACTAGCTCTGTTCACCGGTACTTGCTTCTGAGTTAGCCGGCTCATCGCGGTCGGATTTGAAGAGACACATTCGTCCTCATCCACCGCTCTCGATTGACAGTATGCTGCAAGGCTTATTTCGCTCGAGAGAGGCGATGCAGCCTTAACACTGAAGGTTACGGTGGGGATGAGACAGATGGAAAGCGCTGTCGACTCAGAGAAATCCTCGTATAGTTTGCCCGACCTAGTAATAATGGCGTTCACACATTTCGCCAACCACGTCTACGTGCAGATACATCTGGCGTTAATTCCGGTCTTCATGAAGGAGTTCGACCTCAGCCTCGGACTCATCGGAATAATGGTCATGATCCCGATCCTCTTTGAAGCCTTCACAACAATACCCGCCGGGTTCCTCGCTGACAAACTTGGATGTTCTCGCCAGATCATAGTCAGCTTATGCCTGACAGCGGCAGCAGCCATTCTTATGACTCAGGCCTCAAACGTGTACTTTGTGATTATCTCTCTGTCTCTCCTAGCTCTCTCGACAACAATCTACCATCCGCCTGCGTACGGGGCCGTTAGCCAAATGTTTCAGGCAGAAAGGAACAAGGCTCTAGGCATACATGGGGCCGGCGGAACCTTAGGCTGGGCGCTTGGCCCCCTGTCGGTTGGTTTGTTGCTGGAAGTCGCAGGATGGAGGCTTGTCTACCTCCTGTGGGTTCCCCCAACCCTGATCTGCATATTCCTTCTGATGAAGATGAGGCTACCAGATATGAAGGCTCACACCGCAATCGAAAGAGGCGGAGAAGGTCTAAAGTCCATGTTCACAGTAGCCTTCTCAACGGTTCTCGCAGTGATCGCCATCAACTCAGTTGGCAGGCAGATAGTGTCAACTCTTATGTCACCTTACATAGTGCTGATGCGAGGGTTCTCCGTTCAAACGGCAAGCTACATCATCGGACTAATCGCGCTGACAGGAATTGTTGCAGCCCCTGTGGGAGGTTTCATCGCCGACAGGATCGGAGAAAAGAAATGGCTCACGTTGTCAATGACATCATCTCTTGTCGCACTGGTCGGCTTTACGAATGTGAGAACGGTTGAGGGGCTATATCTTCTCGGAATCATGTACGGCTACTCGGTCTACAGCGGGATGGCACCAAACGCAGCCCTAGTGTCCCATTTCACTCCCAGTTCCAAGAGGGGACTCGGGTACGCACTCTACTTCTTACCTTCATACATCGCGGGGGCAGTTGCACCTGCGATTGGGACAGCATCTGCCGAACTCTATGGGATGTGGAGCTCGTTCCTCCTGGCTGCAACACTCCTAATGGGCGCAATCATTTTGCTTCAAAAGGTTCCTCGGACCAAGCAAACAGAGCCGCCACCTACTTCATGAAGACTCATTTCCATGAACAGCCTTGATTCGGCCACTATGAAAGACCTTGACTGAATGGAAGATCCACCGGACAATTCTTTTACTGGGTCATTCAAGGAAGAAAGGAAGGGGTCGATTAAGGGCGTTATCTCTTGAAGGCTTTCAATGCCTTCTCTTTGGATACGGTGATGGCAGGTATTTCTAGTTTCTCAAATCTCTCGACAAACTCAGAAACGTAGTCCACGACATCGTCCATGAGGTTCTCTGCAAACTCTTTGGTGACGCCTGAGTAGTCTGTGGTGCCAGGCACGTCGTCTGGATGATTCTCAGTCATTGAACCAGTCTCGGACACGTCTGCCGTCCTTAGTATGATTCTTACGAAGCCGTCTCTAAACCTTGCCGACCCAGAACTGACCAGTTGAATGTCCTTGTCCACTTGTTTCGTGGGAGAGAGCACCGCGCGTTCAATCTTCACAGCTTCAGGCCTTGAAGCGAGCATGAACGCTGTCTCAGCATATCCCGCGTGGGTCTCGGCAGGTTGACCCAGCACTGGCTTCTTCTTCAGGACATCCCACCACTGAACAATCGCACAGATCATGCCGTACTTCTCTCTAGCATCTTTGGCCGCTTCCGAGATCGCTTGGACATTACCGCCATGGCCGTTTACGAATACGACTCGCTTCGTGCCGTAACGATCCAGACAGCTGAGTATTTCGGAGACGACCTTCTGGAAGGTGGCAGGTTCCAAGTAGACGGTTCCAGCGAAGTCTCTGTGGTGACCTGAAACGCCATAGGGCATTACAGGTAGGACTATTGCGCCTGTCCTCTCTCCGACCTTCTTGGCAATTGCCCATGCTTGGATCCAGTCAGCTCCGACTCCGAGGTGAGGGCCGTGCTGTTCGACGGAGCCGGTTGGGACGATGGCGAGTCGAGTCTTCTTGAACTTCTCCTCAGCCTCAATCCAACTCATGTTTGAGAGCTCATACATCATTCTGATTCACTCCCCAATTGATCATTTTCTCAGCGTTGAAAAGGATGTCGCCGACGCTGAGTTGGCGTCGCGGTTCCTGTTAATTCGACACCGTCATCCGAACCAAATATGGTCAAACTATTTCCTTATAGGAATAGTAACGTATCAGCTGTTCTGTGATGGGCTGCAACAATGAAACGGTGACACAAGATGACTTACGCATACAATGGTAAGATTGCAAGGATCGACCTTGAAGAACGATCGGCCAAGATCGAGGAACCGAATGTATCAATATACAAGAAGTACTTGGGAGGCAGGGGGCTTGGCGTCTACTATCTCTTCCGCGATCTTCCCCCAGGAATTGATCCCCTTGGGCCCAAGAATGAGTTGATTCTCACAACAAGTGTGATAACAGGAATCCCGATCGCTGGAATGTCAAGGTTCAGCATAGTGACGAAATCTCCCCTTACGGGCAGCTTTGCTGAGGCCGAGGCAGGCGGATTTTTTGGATCGGAACTCAAAGCCGCAGGCTATGACGCACTAGTTGTTCAAGGTGCGTCCAAGACTCCGGTCTACATACTGGTGCAAGACGGCGAGATTGAGTTTAAGGACGCCTCTGCTCTCTGGGGCAAGGTCACCAAGGAGGCGCAGAACGAGATACGCAAGGACCTCGACGACCCGCTTCTCCGAATCGCTCTGATTGGGCCTGCAGGAGAAAACCTCGTTCGCTACGCCAACATCCTCAACGAACTGAAGTATGTACACGGACGGGGAGGGCTGGGCGCGGTGATGGGCTCAAAGAGACTGAAAGCCATCGCAGCACGAGGGCACAGAAAACCGGAGCTGAGATCGCCAGAAAAAGTTCAGGAGATCGCGGGGTGGATGGCGATTCACTGGAAAGAGTTTCCTGGAGCTGTCACTCGAAGCACCTATGGAACCGCTGACGCGGTTATGCCTTTGGACACCTCGGGAATATTGCCAACGAGAAACTTCCAAGGCGGATCTTTTGCCATGGCGGAAGACATCTCTGGGGAGACCATGAAGGCTACGATACTGTCTGGAACCGACGGTTGCTACGCCTGCCCGTTGAGGTGTAAGAGAGAAGTTACTGTATACGGGCCCTACGCAACTGATCCGGCATATGGTGGCCCCGAGTATGAGACCATTGCAGCTTTCGGCTCACTTTGCGACATAGGCGACCTAGGTGCAGTATCTAAGGCCAATCAGCTCTGCAACGCGTACTCATTGGACACGATAAGCACTGGAAGTGCGATCGCCTTTGCGATGGAGTGCTTCGAGAATGGGATTCTAACGAAACAAGATACGAACGGGCTTGAACTCCGCTTTGGAAACGCAGATGCCATGCTCCAACTCGTGGAAATGATTGCGCACCGCAGAGGAATAGGAAACCTGCTGGCGGAAGGTGTCAAGAGAGCAGCAGAGAAAATCGGAAAAGGCGCAGATAGGTTCGCGCTTCACGTGAAGGGGAAGGAGTTACCAATGCATGACCCTCGCGGAAAGACAGGACTGGCTCTAGCGTATGCTGTCTCTCCCAGTGGCGCAGATCATCTGCAAAATGCGCACGACCCAGTGTTTGTCAACCCGTCCAAATGGGTTGAGGCGCTTGGAATAACTGAGGGGGTTAGTGTGGACAGCCTAGGCCCGGAGAAGGTCAGGCTGTTCATGTACGGCCAGCTTTGGTGGGGCCTTCTAGATTGCCTTGGAGCCTGCAAGTTCACATTCATTCCTCACAATGCTGGCGTGCTGAATGCAAGTCATCTCGTTGAGCTGGTGAACGCCTCAACCGGATGGGAGACGAGCCTCTGGAGCCTAATGAAAGCTAGCGAGAGAGCGCTAACATTGGCACGTTGCTTCAATATTAGGGAGGGCTTCACGGCTGCGGATGATAACCTGCCAAACCGACTCTTCGAAGAGCTCTCATTTGGGCAGCGAAAGGGATCGAAGATCGATCGGCAACAGTTCGCCACAGCTTTGCGGCTCTACTATGAGATGATGGGTTGGAATAGGGATACGGGCATCCCTGATCCCGCAAAGCTTCACGAACTCGACCTGGGATGGGCCGCAGAGCAGATAGATTTTGCCTAGCAGAGATCTTTCCTGAGACTTAACTGCGGCACAGCCAGATTGATTCCACATGATGCGCATATAGCGGAGAAATCGGTGGCAACCAAACTTCGAAGCTTTTAAGGGAGCACTGGCTCGGTACTCCTTTCCGTGAGGATACTTGGCCTGCACAGTTGTAGTAGGAGGCTTCTTCGGCAGTGAGGGCAAAGGAAAGGTTGTGGCGTACTTGGCGCTTCGGAACCGTCCCTCAATAGTGGCTCGCGGCGGAGTCGGACCGAACGCTGGTCATACGATTGTCTATTCCGGACGTGAGTACAAGCTTCGTCAGATACCAAGCGGCTTCACGAATAGAGACTCTCGTCTGCTTATTGGTGCCGGCGTGCTAATTGACCCTGATGTTTTCCTCCGTGAGGTGGAGACCACTGACACTCGTGGGAGGATAGGAGTTGATAACCAGTGCGCGGTGGTTGAGCCGATGCACATACAGCGTGAGGCGAAGGATCCATACTTAAGCCAAGTCGTCAAGAGCTCTGGCACGGGCGTAGGGCCTTGCATGGAGGACCGTGTTAGGCGAGTCGCCAAGCTGGCAAAGAATTATCCTGATCTGGCCCCGTACTTGACAGACGTGGCTGGAGAGATACACGCTGCTTTGGATGAGGGCAAGCCTGTCCTTGTAGAGGGCACGCAAGGAACCTTTCTCTCCCTCTATCATGGAACGTATCCCTATTGCACAGTAAAGGACGTGACTGCCTCCAGCATATGCGGCGATGTGGGTATCGGCCCGACGAAGGTTGATGATGTGATCGTGGTTTTCAAGTCAATAGTAACGAGGTCAAGCCCAGCAGGTGCCTTACCAGGAGAGTTGCCGGAGGAAGATGCGCAGAAGAAAGGCTGGCAGGAAACAACTACTGTAACCGGAAGGACTAGAAGGGTTGCGCCTTTCAACTTGGAGATGGCAAAGCGAGCCGTGAAGCTGAACGGTGCGACGGAAATAGCCATAACGAAGCTGGACGCGGTCTACTCTGGCTGCTTCGGTCTCCGCTCATACGAGAAGCTTCCACACGAGGCAAGACAATTCATCGACAATCTTGAGGCGGAAATGAGGATTCCGATCACACTTATTGGAACGGGACCTGAAGCGTTTGACATGATTGACCGCGCGTCTCGACGTTGACGTATGAAGTGAGACGAGCCTTCGATCTTTGAATAAGTTCGAGTATTCTTTCAAAACTTCTCTTGTCTTCTGGGCTCTTTGCTCTCTACAATGTTACGTAAGCTTTGAGCTTGACTTCCAGTGGAGACACGAGTATTTCCGTGTCTCCTAGTCTCAGGCTCACCTTGTCCCTAGGCCCATATGGTCTAGTCAATTCTCCCTTCGATGCCTTGGCCTAGATGCCGCCTACGACTTCGAATCTCTCTCGATTTTCTGCATGCACTCGCTAGGATTCTATCTGCCCGCTGGATAGCTTCTGTTCCCTCCGCCTTATCTGTTCGTAAAGGTGCTCAAAGTACTCAAACAGTTGAGGGCGGTTCATGCGTATGCGCATTTGCTTCACCGCAGGCTCTATCTTTTCCCACAGGATCAGTGTCTCAGATGAAAGTAAGTCATCCACGAGAGCGATGTCAATCATCTTTCTGTAGAGAAGAACGCCCACTCCTTCAAAGTATAATGGAACCGATAGCCAAAGAGAAATCGCTTCAAGATTCTTTATGGTCGGCAAGCCGGCCCGTATTTCCATCCAGTCATCGACTTCCTTCCAGCTGTGCTGAAGAACCTCCATGTAGTCCCGGGTGAAGTCCTTGCTCCTGAAAGTCGCATAGAGTTCCATGAGGAGATCTGCCTTTCTCGTTTTGCCAAGGTCCCTGAGCTGCAGCAAAGCCACCGCAATTCCTACGAGGATTCCCAGAGCCTGCATTAGGGCAGCGAACTCCAGCAGATCCATTAGACGCTACTCACCTACCAACAACCTAGAAGTTAGCACGCTCCAAAGATTTATAACATATTGTGATAACATCTCGCAAATCGGATACTCCCACAGTATTGGGCCATTGTGGAACCAAGCTCCGAGGTGGGGAGCCATAGAAATACCAAGAGAGAAGGAGGTCTGAGAAAACGCCAGATGGCGAAGTAGACTGTGAGCATAGCACGTCTGAAAAGCTTCACGACGCGTTGTGGGGAGTGTTCTACAAGTATAAACTTGCAAAGGAAATCAAGAACAGAATAATCGTGCGGGCTGGACCCTATGACCGCCCCTCAGGCGCTTGGGTGATCATAGACCTGAACGAGCATGGACCACGCACTGAACAGGATGCGCTTAGAACACTACATGCGATGGCTGCCGAGTTGCACGAAATGGGTGCGCAGTACGGAGAGTCTGTGACTGTCAAGGTGACCTATCTTTCCAAGCCATCCATACCACCGAAGTACGTGGAGATGGAGAAGGCGTTCCGGGCCACTACATGACGCCTTCAAAGCCATCTCTTTAACATCTGCGACAAGTCACCGACCCCAAACGTATTTGTTAACGTATTTGCCTTTTTTGAGCCTCTTTC
>CAZZFQ010000051.1:0-10381 GCA_964653695.1 uncultured Candidatus Bathyarchaeia archaeon
TTGGACTAGGATGCTGAAGACAGGTGTCTGCACAGGCCTTCGGAGCCGGAGGTCGAGGGTTCAAATCCCTCCGGGCCCGCCACCATCATTATCGGGAATTCTCTTGGACCAAAGATTACTGGCTGGACTGAAGATCGTAGCCAGAACGCGTTGATTGATGGTTCGCCGAATAATCTATGTTCTGATTGAAGGCTGATTGGTGGGGGGCGTCGCGTCACCCCCCTCAGAGAAACAACTATGAACCGTGTGACTTGTTGGCTAACTCAACTTGAATGACTCGTAGTCAAGAGTTCAGAAATTCATTCGATAACTATCATGGTCAGGGTTGACCTGACCTTGTCGAGCCTACGCACCTTGGACGCTAGGACTTCCCTGAGTTTGTCCATTGTCATGGCTTCGACCTTGGCAACGATATCATAGACTCCGTAAACCGCATGGGCCTCCTTGACGTTATCCATTTTTCTGAGCTGCTTCAAGATCTCTTCTTCTGAGCCCACTTCAGTATTTATGAAGATGAACGCCTGAGGCAAGTTTCAGACTTTCCCTTATCCTAGATCAATGTTTAGGAGAAAGATAAAGGCTGTTGCCATGTTCAGCGTAGCTTGGGTGTGATGATCTGTTGTATCAGGGCTTTTTCGTTCTTATGGAAAGTAGGAAATGCCGTAGTTTCCTGGTAAGTCTAAGCGATTCATCAAATTCCTCATCCGTCATATTCGCTACGCTGGCGTACTGGAGTATCCTGTCCAGCAGTATAGGGTTCATTGGTCCGAACTTCATGAAGTAACCGGAGAAACCGCAAGAAGTACATATCTCATTCGTGACCGAGGAAGTATTCAACAATCTCAGTCGTCGCCCATGGAGCTCAGAGAGCCTCCTCGCGTTCTCCTCATTCACGTCGACATGGATTCCCATCTCATTCAAGCCATTCAATATGTCAATGGAACTCTGTACGCTCTTCTCGACCATCTCATCAGCGTGATAAATGAATGTGTCAGCAGTAGTCGTGTAGGAACTCTCGATAAGGTGGCCTGAACGCCTTTCTTCAGATACCTTGATGAGACCAGCGTCTTGGAGCTTCTTGATGTGATGGTAGATATTCTGAGCTGTCAGATTGAGCTCCGAGGAGATCTCCTTCACGGTCAATTCACTATCTCTTAGAAGGAATAGGATCTTTCTTCTTGTCTCGTCCTGCAGTAACTTGAAAGCTTCCTCATCAATTGATTTCAGGAGCTTCGATTGCTCGGCTATCATCTTGGATGCGTTCATCCCATACACCTTACCGCGTTCATCCTTGCCTACCTTGGCCTCCATCTGCGTAACCAAACCTCATTTGGTTAACCAAAGGTAACGGTTATATAAATGACTTGCGGAGTCACTGTCGAGAGGAAACGATATGGGTGCAGACCTCAGGAATGAGCCCTGTCTTGTCCTTGACATAGACGATTCTTTGACGAAGGCTGTTCTGATCGACAAGACCGAACAAGGCTATGCGATCAAGGGGACGAGCCAAACATCCACGACTGTTGATCCCCCCAACCTTGATGTCACGATCGGCGCAGAGAAGGCTGCAAAGGACCTCGGTCACAGTGTAGGTAAGGCGCTGTGGGCGGCTGATGGCCCGTCCAAGGGCCTTAGATTTCTATGCTCCAGTAGCACAGGCGGGAGTCTGTACATGATGGTAGCAGGAATCACAAGTATGATCTCGGCTGAGAGCGCTCAGAGAGCAGCTCTTGGAGCAGGCGCGCTGCTCATAGACGTGTTCTCGAAAGACTATCCACGCCCAGACTACGAGATGGTAGAGAGAATGAGAAGCATGAAACCGGACATCTTCCTGCTTGCCGGTGGCACCGATGGTGGCGCGGTGCAACAGGTTTTGGATATGGCACGTCTGATAAAGACCGCTGACGTAAGACCCAGGTTCGGCTCGAAATACAAACTACCCATGATATACGCTGGAAACATTGAAATCAGAAACCAAGTTTCAGAGACTCTATCCGAAGAGAGATACGCTACTAAGGCTGTCGATAACGTCCGCCCTGCTGTTGAGAGGGAAAACCTTGGTCCTGCCAAAGAGGCTATCTACGATTCCTTTATGGAGCATGTGATAGTCCATTCCCCAGGATACAGTAAGCTCGTGAGCTGGGTCGACGAACCCATAATTCCAACCCAGGCCGCGATAGGGAAGATTCTCTACGCTTACGCACTTGAGAGGCAAGTGAATCTGCTAGCAGTAGATGTCGGGGGAGCCACAACAGATGTCTACTCGATCTACCATAGCGTTTTCAACAGGTCTCTGAACGCCGACATTGGATTGACCTATGGAATCAGCAACATCGCGAAGATGGCAGGAATTGAAAAGGTGATGCGTTGGATCCCTAAGGAGATGAGTGAAAGAGAGGTTCGCAACATCATCGGTAATATGATGGTACAGCAGCCCCCATCCCTGACATCCGACGAGATTCTGGTCCAACAGGCTGCGGCCAGGGAAGCGATGAGGCTCGCGGTGGAAAATCATAAGGAGATCGCAAGCAGACTCAAAGGAGTCTCAGTGAGACGCGACATAGGGGACATCTTCAGCCAGGCATTCGAGTCAACCTACCTAGACATGATGAAGACCCAGGTGGTCTTAGGAAGAGGAAGAGTGTTCACCCAAAACCAGACCACTGAAGCAACCATTCTGCTCTTGGACGCCCTTCAACCCCAGGGGGTCACTGAGATAATGATCGACAGACTCGGTGTGATGCCCCACCTTGGAATGCTTCTGAAAGAAAGCCCTCAGGGGGCCGTACAACTGCTCTCGAGAGAATGCTTGCTCAAGTTGGGAACCTGCTTGGCACCCAAGGGTAGGGGCAATCGGAGTGGGGTCGCAATGTGGATACGAATGACCAAGGCTGACGGCACTACGACAGAAGATGAAGTAAGCTTCGGAGAACTAAGAACTCTTGCCCTGGGCAACGGAGATAGAGCAAGACTTGAGGTGACGCCGAGAAGGGGACTTGACGTTGGGAGAGGTAACGGAAGAAGATTGGAAGTAGACGTGGTCGGAGGAGAACTAGGGCTGATAGTGGATGCTCGAGGAAGGCCCTTAGAGGTACCAGCAGAGAAACATCTTCTTGCGAAGTGGGGAAAGTCGCTGACGCCTAACCAGCAGTCGTTTGCTTGATGCAGAGGAGCTGTCTGAAAATGTCTCAGCTAGAACTCAGATTCCAAGAAGATACGTCGGTAAAGAAGGTTAGGAGGATACCCGCTCAGGGACAAGTCTTGGTAAAAGTGGGAGACATAGTCAGCTCTGAGACGATCGTAGCCAAGGGCACCGTTCTCAATCCAGAAATCCACGATGTGAAGGTCTATGCCGAGCTAGAAGTCTATCCTGAGGAGGCTGAGAAGTACATGCTGAAGGACGAGGGGGATGACGTGAAGAAGGATGAGGTCATAGCTATCCTCAGGTCCTTTTTCGGCCGCTCTACAAGGGTCTGCAGGTCGCCAGTTGATGGAAGCATCGAGACCTTTCTTAGATCATCTGGGCGGGTCTTGATCAGGGGTAAACCGATTCCTGTCGAGGTGAGAGCCCACATCCCGGGAAGAGTTGTGGACGTAATCCCTAATGAAGGAGCGGTGGTCGAGTGCAGGGCCGCTCTCTTACAAGGAATATTCGGCATTGGGGGCGAGACAGTTGGAGAGTTGATCGTGACTGTGGACAATCCCGATGAAGCTCTCGCGACTGAGCTGATCAAAGATGACCACAAAGGGAAGATCATAGTCGGAGGCTCATTTGCAACTGTTGATGCGCTTCGTAAGGCTGCAACGACAGGTGTAAATGGGATCATTGTCGGCGGCGTCGACCAGAGAGATCTAGTAGATTTTCTCGGATACGAGATCGGAACAGGGATAACCGGCAAAGAGAAGACTGGCTTCACACTAATCGTCACTGAAGGATTCGGGGTACACCCTATGGAAGAAGAGATATTCAATTTCCTGAAGTCTCATGAGAGGAAGCAGGCAAGCATAGACGGTTCAACTCAGATACGCACGAGAATGCTTCGCCCAGAAATAATCCTGCCATCATAGACCCGTGACGAACCGGATTCCTCGTTCCCTCTTGCCCTTTTGGCTTCGTTGTGAAGTGGGACAGCAGCTCATGTTTCGGTCGTCTCTAGCATGTGGCGCTTGCGCAGCAGGATCACTAGAGGGATATTCATCATGAGCAGCGCTCCACCGGCCAAAAACGGCTCACACTTGCCGATATAGTCATACGCGAACACGAAGACTACAGGTCCTAATATCCCGCCCAGATCCATGAAAGTCCTGTATAATCCAACAAAGGTTCCTCTTGTATTCGGATTCGCCACTTTGGAGAGAAGAACAATCAAAGTTACTGAGATCATTCCACCTCCGGCCCCTTCGAGTAAGCTGACAAGGGAAATATCAGTCAGGGAACTCGTGGCAGAGTAGAGAATGATGCATGTGCCCTCAACAAGTAATCCGCCCATGATCACTGGCTTAATCCCTAAGCGGTCAGCCATCCGTCCGGAAAAGAATGTCGCGGCGCAGAATCCTGCTGTTCTCACACTCATGGTCATCCCTATTGTCTCGACATCGTACGAAAGCACCTGATTCATGTAAAGCTGAAACACCGTGGACATTATTCCTTGCACCACGAGCATCCTCGACATGACGACCGAGCAGACAACAAGAAGTCCCCAGTTCGTCAGACCCTTCAAGGCTTCTCTTGCCGATGTTGCCGTGAAGCCCTCACGCGGCCTATCGGCCACCTGCTTCAGCCTTCTAGAGAGAAAAGCAATCAGGAAGGAAGACAAAGTCATCAGTGACGCGACATAGAACACTGAGTAGTACCCGAACCAAGCAGCAATGACGGCGCCTATGGGCGCTCCAATGAAGCTGCCGATGAATTCGATACTCTGCAACGTCCCGACGGCTTTTCCTCGCATACTTGGTTCGAACATGTCGAACATTAGAGCCGTATTATTCGTGAAGTAGAACGCTGCCCCCAGGCCCCACAGAGCTCGCCCGAGGATCAGCTGATATATTGAGGAAGATGTCGCACATGTCAGAGTCCCTGCAACAGAGAGCGCCAGTCCGAAAAGAACCAACCTCCTCCTCCCTGCTCTATCAGAGAGAAAGCCAGAAGGCAGCTCGGTGAATATTCGAGCCAAGAACCAAGCCGAGGTAACCATTCCTACAAGTACGCCTGTGGGGTCAAGCTCCCACGATAGGATGGGAAGGAAGGCCGAGGATAGCCCCATGCCTAAGATCAGCGAGAAACCTACGGAAAGAAGTTCAAAATAGAGACGAGGGTACGATGAGAATCTGACCATTATTCTTTCATCGCGGCTCCGATTGCATAGTCTGTTCTTCTTGCCTGATCACTTTGGCAACTGTCACTACTGCAAATGACTCATGCTTATAGTATTGCCTCCTCCTATCAGTCCTGAATCATGTTCAGTGCAATTCTCACGACACGACATAGAAAAACAAAGATCTGTTCGGTCTACAAAGATATCCTGGGCCAAGAGGAGTAAGACGGCCCAGGTAAGGCTTATGTAAACCCGTTCCGGTCTATATTCGTAGCCCGCGGTAGCTCAGCCTGGTAGACTCGCGTTCCGCGAGACTGAAAGCTTCCGGCTGTAGTCCTGTACCAGATTGGTATGGGGAAGTCAGCCTGCCAGGCACACAACGACTGAAACCGGAGTGTCGCCTGTTCAAATCAGGCCCGCGGGACCATCTCACCTCGGCATGTCAATCGCTCTCGTTTTATGTTCGAACCAGGCCCATCGTACATTGAGATGAGACAATGAGTAGGGCTGAGATCGAGAAAGAGTTTCTAGAGTTGCTTCTAGGAAAGGGGGCTCTGAGAATCGCACCCAGTGTGCAAGAAATGTTTGTCTTCAAGAGTGGAAGAATATCACCGAACTTCATAAACATGGGCGCGCTCACTGATGGAGAGTCTCTGGCTAGGGTGAAACGGGCATTCGGCAATTTCATAGCAGACCTCCTGAGTGAAGGCGGGCTCCAAGATTTTGACTTCATATTCGGCCCAGCCTACAAGGGGATCGCCTTGGCGGCGTTAGCCTGCGAAGGTCTGAGCGAGCTACGTGGAATTAACAAGAGATACCTCTACGACCGGAAGGAAGAAAAGACCTACGCGGACAAGAAGATGGATCAGATCATTGTAGGATCAGGATACTTCAAAGAAGGCGACAAGATTCTGATCATAGACGATGTGATAACAACGGGAGACACAAAACTTGAGGCGTTGGAGAAGCTGCGAGCTCTCGGTAAGCATGACGTTGTCGGGATGGTATTGGCGGTCGATAGAGAGGAGAAGATGGGAGATGCGACACGCGTTGAGGAGAAGGGCGCGGTTCAGAACGTGGAGGATCGATTTGGGATCAAGGTCTTCTCCATTCTGAAGATGAGAAGGATATACGATCTTGTCAAGGACAAGATCAATGATGATATCAGAAAGAGCTGGATCGACTACTACGATAAGTATGGGGTTGTAAGCTTAAGATGAATCAGTCTGCTCAAGAGAAGCGTAACTTGTCTAGGAACCTGGATGTGCCTCAGTGCAGCGCACGATGATGCCACCCGCAAGCGGATTCCCACACCAATCGAGTTGGCGCCCTTCGCCGAGAGATGATTCTTCACCATCTTTCATGGGCGGGATTCGAACCCGCTTCACGCAGCGGCCTGCGTCGTGCGGGCGACAGCCGCACATGTTAGACCGGGCTGCACCACCTTCGCCGTCATCCGTTCGATCGATGACTAGGGCGGTCCAGGGCGAATACCTATCGCAACGCCTCCGAATCTTAAGCCTTTCTCAAGCTATCACTTCGCTATTGTGCTGATCGACTGGGAATCGCGGAGCCGCAAGTCATTTAGACCAAGAGCGGCTAGGCCAATTCTGTGATCGGTATGAGCCTCTACAGATGGAGTGATGTTCCGGAAGAGCGACTGACAGACATGCTTTCACGAAAACTGATTTCTGGTAGGAATGAGATGTTGGCTCAGGTCTTCCTGAAGAAAGGTTGCGTTGTTGCAACTCACAAGCATGAGAGCGAGCAGATGACTTTCATTCTCAAAGGATTGCTCGAATTGACGCTTCCTGACAGAAAGGTCAGAGTAGGCGAGGGTGAGGTACTAGTTATCCCACCGTACTTGGAGCACGGCGCTGTAGCGCTTGATGACACAATAGACCTTGATATCTTCAGCCCCATCAGAAGGGATTGGCTAACTGGACAAGATCACTATCTCCGAAGAAGGTGAGTAGCGACGGATCTGGGACTGAAAGGACGAGCAGCGATCGTCACTGGTTCAAGCCGAGGAATAGGTAGGGCGATTGCGTATGGATTTGCGGAGGAGGGCGCGAAGGTCACGATATGCGCGAGAAACGAGGACTCCCTAAGAGTGACTGAACGAGAGATCAAGGCGGCAACGGGAGCTGATGTCTTTGGGGTCAGAGCAGATCTGAACCGCGCAGAGGACGTGAGAGAGCTCGTAGCAGAAGCTTACAAGGCGTTCGGAAGAATAGACATCCTCGTTAACAATACGGGAGGCCCGCCTCCAGCACTTTTCTCGGCAACCTCAGAGGAGGATTGGAGGCGCGCTTTTGACCAGCTCTTCATGAGTGTTGTTCTCGCCTGCCAAGAAGTTGCTCCTTGTATGAAGAAGAGGCGATGGGGACGCATCATAAACATGACCTCGATTGCCGCAAAGCAACCTGTACAGAACCTTGTCTTATCTAATGCGTTGAGATCGGGCATCTTGGGTTTGACGAAGACTCTGAGCGACGAATTCGCCGCAGACAACATTCTCGTTAACAGCGTCTGCCCTGGTTACACGCTGACGGAGCGGGTTCAGGAACTTGCCCTAGCAGAGAGCAAGCGGACAGGAAAGGGGGTCGACGAGACAATTCAGGACTGGGCTAGGGCCATGCCGCTTCAGCGAATGGCTCAACCCAAGGAGATCGCAAACCTAGTGGTTTTCTTGGCTTCGGAGCGCGCGAGTTTCGTAACCGGAGCTACGTTTCAGGTAGATGGAGGCTGGATTAGAGGAATAGTCTAGCGAGCTTCACCTATATTCTCGGTGCGTTTCTTCCCTTGTACTCAAGCCTGAATCCTGTATCTAGCTTTGCTGCCTGCTTGAGTATGACACTTGACGCAACCAACCGTTGAATCTGGTTTGTTCCCTCGTAGATCTGGAGCAGCTTTGCGTCTCGAATCAACTTCGCCGCAGGATACTCCTCCATGTAACCGTATCCTCCCATGATCTGAGCGCACTCAACAGCGTTGGTCATTGCTGAGTCGCTGGCGAACCATTTTGCATACGCTGACTCGGCTGTGTTCGGAAGTTGTTTATCAGCAAGCCAGGCCGCATGCCTTGTCAAATGCCTCGAAGCGGCAGCTCGACACGCCATATCAGCTATTGTGAAGCTCACGCCTTGAAACTGGCCTATGACTTGGCCAAATTGCTTTCGCACATTGGCAAATCTCGATGCCTCATCGACAGCCCTCTGTGCAACACCAGTGGCTATGGCTGCGATGCCTGCCCTCGTCATGTCGAGCGTCATCATGGCCAATCTGAAGCCATCTCCCTCCCGGCCCACGAGGGCATCTCCATCAACCCGTACATTCTCAAACAGAACTTCGCTTTGCACAGATGCTCTCTGGCCGAGCTTGTTCTCTATGTGCCCAATCTTGACCCCTGGAAGGTCCGCTGGAACCATAAACACTGCGATTCCTCTGTGGTGGAGAGAAGGATCAACCGTAGCGAAGACCGTATGCAGAGAGGAGACTGGCGCGTTTGTTATGAAGCACTTCTCGCCATTTATGATCCATCCGTCTCCATCGCGTTTTGCCAGTGTCTCTACGGACGCTGCGTCTGAGCCCGACCCTCGTTCAGTTAGACAGAACGACGCTAGTTTAGCCTCACGGCCGGTGACAAGTGGTTTGACGTACTTCCTGAGCTGCTCCTCGGTTGCAGCAAGCAGTATAGGAGCGAAGGCGAGGTTGTTGCACATAATGGATGTTGCGCATCCTGCGCAGCCGTATCCCAAGGCCTCGCTCACCAAGGTTTCTTCAAGAAGCGTCCGGCCGAGGCCTCCAACACTCTTTGGGACATGTAGGTTCATGAGGCCCCTTTCGAAGGCTCTCTGAACAAGTTCCCTTGGAAACTCACTCTTCGCCTCAAGCTCAGATGCGTAAGGGGTGATGAGCTCCCTTGTGAATCCTTCAGCTCTTTCCTTAATCTCCCTCTCACTAGTGGAAAGCTCGAAATCCACCATTACAGACTCGACCTCCTTGTCTAGTAGGCTTCACTCCATTGAAAAGCACTACTAGAAAGCCTCAATGGCTCTTCGTCCGATGGCGTGATAGTCTCGGATCCTCGAAACGATTAAACCTCCATCGAAAGGCCATATGAGCATATTCTCAGGAGAAATAGTGGCTTGACAGGCGCGAGAGTCATCCTGTTCTCGTATACTCGGGATGTTGAAAGAGTCTGCGCTGCTGCGATGAGATCATGCTATTCGAAGGTCCCGGCATTCAGTTTGTACAAGGGCGAATTCCCGGAAGGCAATATGACGGAGAAGCCTCTGACTCAAGATCGTGCCAAGGAGCTTATCCAGAGAGCGTTGAGAGCTGGCCACGAAAGCGTCCTTGAACATGGCTTATTCACCTTCGACCTTCAAGGTGTATCGAGGGCTTTCACACACCAGCTCGTGAGACATAGGATCGCTTCATTCTCTCAACAAAGCCAGAGACATGTGAGGACCGACACAGATGGCGACTGGTATGTGATACCGCCGAGCTTCGACGATGACTCTCGAAGAAGGTTCCAAGAACGGATGAAGAACGTGGCCTCTTGGTATGCGGAGGAGTCAAAGTCCGGGAGAAAGATTGAAGATGCTAGGTTCTATCTTCCAAACGCAGCAAAGACAAACATTGCGGTCTCAATGAATCCACGAGAACTCTTGCATGTGTTCAAGCTGCGATGTGGAGCTGAAGCGCAGTGGGAGATCAGAACTGTGGCCTGGGCGATGCTGGCATGTTCAAAACTTATCGCCCCGATCATATTCAGCGAGATCTCATACACCTCAGCAGACAAATCATTCAAAGAGCGAGAGAGACAACTTGAGAGAATTCTCTCTGAAGTGCGCTCCCTCTTTGAAAAGGTTGAGCCGACCGAGACTTTGGAGATTCCTCTAGCAAGTTTGGACCTAGGCATCGATATTCGAGCATCTGTCTACAAATGCTAAGTCTCATGCCCGGGATCTAATGGGTAAGAATTATATGGGAATTCGCGAACTAACGATTAGGGAAGAAGCTTGGCTGTCGTGAATCTGGATATACTCGCTTTGCAC
>CAZZFQ010000052.1:0-10189 GCA_964653695.1 uncultured Candidatus Bathyarchaeia archaeon
CTGCCATATATCGATTGGAGCACGTCTGGGTGTGACTGATGCCTAGAAAAGGATCGACCGAGCAGGATATGCTGCAAGTGGTAATGGGCGTCGGAGACTCGGGGATACTTCAATCAGAACTCTGGAAGAAGCTGAAGGCAGATAGCCGCGAGGGATCTAGGGCAATCCTCAGACTTGAGAGAAAAGGTCTGATAGAGAGGAAACGTGAACTGCATAACGGCAGGTGGACTTTCAGGGTCTTCTCGAGACGAAAACTGTCTAGAATCGACAGTGTGCAAGATGTGCCGTGCGCGTTCTGCGAGGATGAATCCAAATGTGGCCATTCGGCTATTCTTACTCCTAGCAAATGCGTGAAACTCACGCATTGGCTGGAAGGAGTTCCCACGCCTCAGCCGATTGGAGCTTAACATTTGTCGGAACGTTGGAAGCAGGAAAGAAGGAAAGACCAGTTCTACAAGCTCGCCAAGGAGCGAGGATACAGAAGCAGATCAGCTTTCAAGCTCCTACAAGCAGTCAAGAAATATCGGCTCATCAAACAGGGAGACAAGGTAGTCGACCTTGGAGCCGCTCCGGGAGGATGGCTCCAAGTCTCCAGACAGATCGTTGGAAAGGAAGGGTTCGTTCTAGGCATCGATACGGAGCATATATCTGAGCTTCCATGGGCCAACGTCAAGACATTGGTCGCCGACATAACGAACGGTTCTCTCGATTCTGTCATCACCAACCTCTTGGGTTCGAAGGCTGACGTGGTGATATCTGATGTTTCACCGAAGATAAGCGGGGCGTGGGATGTCGATCACGCCAGACAGCTGCATCTCGCCAAACGATCACTAGAAATCGCAAAGCTGGTGCTCAGAAGGAATGGTAACTTCTTCAGCAAGGTCTTTCACGGGCCAGACCTGGAAGTCTACCGTGGTCATCTAAAGGAACGTTTCGAGGAGGTTAGGTTCGTCAAGCCGCCGGCAAGCAAGCAGAGAAGCTCTGAAATCTACGTGCTTGCGATGGGCTACAGAGGCTAGATATTGAGCCACAAGATCTTCCTGACAGGCTCACCTGGAATTGGCAAGAGCACCGTCCTATGGAAGCTGGTTGAGGAATTGAAGCACCGAGGTTTCCAGGTCGGTGGAATGATCACTCAAGAGGCACGGGAATACGGTGTCCGAATAGGATTCAAGATAACTGACATTCTGACCGGAAGAGAAGGCTGGTTGGCAACAGCGAAACAGTCTGTCGGCCCAAGGTTCGGCAAATACTGTATCGATCTTCATGGGCTTGAAGGCATCGGTGTCCAAGCAATCACAACCGCATTGCAGGACCCCAAGATAGGAATGGTTGCTATAGACGAGCTAGGGCCTATGGAGCTGTTCAGCGACAAGTTCAAGGCTGCGGTCAGGCAAAGCGTTGCCAGCGAGAAAACCATCATCGGTACAATTCATTACAGAGCGAATGATCCGCTGCTTCGCGAGATCAGATCAGCACCTGGTGTGAGAATAGTCACTGTGACGAAAGAAAGCAGATCCGTACTGCATCAACAACTAGTTGAAGTGATCGCAGGAAAGAGATTAATCTCATGAGGAAAACATCTGTGAAGGAACGCTGAAAGGATAGAAGGTGTAGAGCCTGGAGGCAGTTTCCTCTAGAGGCCTTGTCTGTGGAGTAGACGATGCCGGGAGAGAGTTGAGTCAAGAACCAGCTCCCCGACAGGTCCAGTGATAGGGCCACTAGTCATTGCCGGCATTTCGATCGAGAAGGCAAGACTAAGCGAGCTTGTATCAATAGGGGTCAGGGACTCAAAGGCTCTTACGCCTCTTCGAAGATCCAATCTGGCCGTGAAGATCAGAAAGACAGCTCACGATATTTCTGTTCTTGAGTTGGCTCCGAAGGAAATCGACGAGTTCGTCCTCAAAGGAAGAAAGCTCAGGAAACTGAACTACCTTGAAGCCACAGCCATGGCGAAAGTCATCACGAAACTGAATCCTGCTATTGCGTACGTTGACTCTTCAGATGTTCGACCAGAAAGATTCAGAAATGATATCCTAGAGCTTCTTCCAAGAAAGATCAGAATTGTTTCGGAGCATCACGCAGATGAGAAATATCCTGTCGTAAGCGCCGCGTCAATCATAGCCAAGGTGACGAGAGACGAGAGGATAGATGAGATAAGCACGGTTCACGGAGAATTTGGAAGCGGCTACCCCTCTGACCCGCGGACAATTGATTTTCTCAGAGAATGGTTCAGAAGGAATGGATCCTTCCCGGACTTCGTCAGAAGATCTTGGAAGACCATTGCAATGATTGAGCAGGAGATCAGGCAATCGAAGTTCTAGTGCCGTCCTCGTTTGTAGATCATGGAGACCATTGCGTGATCTCGGTCGAATGGCTCGAGCCTGAGCACTGATTGAACCTCGAACCCTCGACTGTTGAGCACTTGAATCTCTTTCTTGAACACTTCTGGGGGAGAGAGTGTCACGTCGACACTTCTTGACTTGATGGCCAGCATTGAGCCTGAGCCCCTCTTTAAGTACAGATCAGCATTGTCCGCAAGAACTCTCGCCTGCTCAGGTTGTGCTATGTCACAGTATATCGAATCCACAGTCCCGACAATGGTACTGTACCGCTCGGGGAATCTCGCATCTTCAAGGATCGGATAGACGTTTCGCCTATCGACGCAAAGATTGCTGATCAGTTCCCTCATAGCTCTGGACGCAAAATCAACACAATAGACGGCTCCGTTCTCAGCTACTATGTCGCTCACATGGGATGCTGTTGTTCCTGATGCTGACCCGAGGTATAGAACCTTGGCTCCTGGATAAATAGGCACAAGTTGAATACCTTTGAGTATGGCTGCGGCGAGCTTACTTCGATAGGCGTCCCAAACTCTGTATTCCTTCTTTTCTGCTCGAACCAACCTTTCCCCATATATACTTCTGCCCGGATCGAGGTTCAGAGTCGCGAGGCGTTTAGAGCCGTCTTCAAGTCTTACCCAGTAGACACCTTTCAGTTCGGCGTGGGGCTCAATGTCCACGTTCGGCATGCCTTCCCTTCACAGGCGGAGTCTGATACTTCTCGGAGATCTCCTTAACCTTCTTCTCCACCTCTTGTCTAAGAGCTTCGCCTTCGAACTCTCCACCGAAATAGTCCAATCTGGCTGCGATAGCAAGCTTCCCGGAGAGGGCTCTGGCGATCTTTCCTCGCTGCCATCTCGGAGATTGATGAATCGCTCCGTGTTGGAATATGACCCCATGTTTGGGAGGTCGGGCACCTGTCTTCAATGATCGAAACAGGGCCTTTTCTGCTCCGAGAACTTGAACAGTGCTGGCAGGCATCTTCGCCAGATTCTCAAGCCCACCTGCGATCGATATCAATCTTGCAGAAATCATGGGCCCGACTAAGCTGGTCATATTGGCCGCGACTTGATTCATGATCTTCTCGACGTAACCCTCAGCACTTCCTCTGAACTTCAGCAGTTCCAGCCAATCCTTACAGAACGATTTCAACCACTCTAGGTCCTCATCTGCCATGTCCGTGCCCATGGAACGTTTGGCAGATTCCTCGATTGCAGCGGCTCTGTCCTCTGGGATCCCCTCATTGACCAAATGGCTCTTGGTGAAGTTCTCTCTCTTGCCGAGATCTGTGACAAGTCTGACATATGTCTCATGTTTCTCCAAAATCCTATCTAGTTCAGGAAAATGTAGCCCGTACCATTCACGAATCCTGCCTGCGAAGAGGTTCAGCATCTTGTCCAGGTCGTCTATAGCCCTTACAGTCTGAACTGCGTAGAGGTCTCTTCTCCCAACAGCGACAGAGACCGCTGCCTTGGCAAGCTGGACTGTGACCTCTCTGGCGAAATCATTGAAGTCGTCCTCGTTCTCGAATATGTGCAGGTCAACTGCGATCGACTGCAGCTTGGTTCTGAACCTTTGAACAACTTTGGATCCTCTCTCAACTGCAACCTTCAGCGCCCCCCTCTCCTCAATCTTGCGGGCTAGCCCGTCATTCTCCATAACAAGCGTCTTGAATCGATCTTTGCAGAGCCTTTCCAAGATGTCGATAAGCTCCTCTATGAGCTCGGCAGATCGAAGCCTCTCAAGTTTGGCCGCAACCTCCATCTTGTCTTTTCCAAAGACTGCCTTCTCAACTATCTTTCCCTTTGCATCAAGAACGAAGATTCCGATCGGGCTCTCGACCAGATACGCTTTCAGACCTGTTTTCCTCCTTGCAAATCATCAGCCTCCAGCAGAACTGAGGCTTCAAACGCCATTAGCATTATTTGCCATATGTGAATAAACATTTCCAAGGTCGTAGGATGAAATGAGCGGGAGAACTGCAACTGAGATAGCAGGACTACAGCTTAGGAATCCGTTCATGTTGGCTGCCGGGATACTTGGAATCTCTGGACACACGCTTCGGAAAGTGGCAGAGGCCGGCGCAGGCGCAGTAGTCACAAAATCCCTAGGATTGGAACCGCGAACAGGTTTTCCGAACCCAACCGTCGTGGAGACTCCTTGCGGACTGCTGAACGCGATGGGCCTCCCGAATCCTGGAATAGGAACACTCAAAGAGGAATTGGAGGAAGTGAAGGGAACGAATGTTCCAGTGATAGCGAGCGTCTTCGGATGCAGTGAAGGAGAGTACGCAGAGGTAGCGAGCCAAGCCGAGGAAGCAGGCGCAGACGCCGTGGAACTCAACGTGTCCTGCCCTCACGTCAAGGAGGTCGGTAGGCATATAGGTCAGGACCCTGAGGCGGTGGCGTCTGTAACTGCTTCAGTAAAGAGCCGAGTCAAGTTCCCAGTCATAGTCAAATTGACTCCAAACGTCACTGATATTGTGAAGATTGCTAAGCGGGCTGCTGAGGCAGGAGCCGACGCCCTCACCGCTGTAAACACAGTGAGCGCCATCCTAATCGACATAGACGTCCGGAAGCCCATTCTGGCGGCGGGAACTGGGGGACTATCAGGGCCTGCGATCAAGCCGATAGCTCTGAGATGTGTCTACGAGATCCACAGAGAAGTCGACATCCCAATTATCGGTTGTGGAGGGGTCACGACTTGGACCGACGCCGTAGAGTTCCTCTTGGCTGGCGCCAGCGCCGTCCAAGTCGGCACTGCGATCATGTACAGGGATCTAGAGGTTTTCTCCGAACTGGAGAGAGGAGTCAGACAATACCTTGAGGCTAATCACTTCGAAAGCATTGGACAGCTGGTCGGCTTAGCTTGCAGAAGCCGAAACTAGGAATGTCAAAACTAATATTCATTCACGGCGCCGGAGAAACCGGCAAGGTCTGGGCGTATCAAACGAACCAGTTTCCGGACTCGCTGGCCATAGATCTACCTGGACACCACGACGGAGAGGGAGAGAAGACAATCGAAGGCTATGCGGCCTTCGTAGACGACTTCGTTGCCCAAAGAAAACTCTCAAACGTTGTCTTGGTGGGTCACTCAATGGGAGGAGCGATCGTTCTCAAGCTGGCTCTCGAGAAGCCAAGCTACCTCAAAGGCATCGTCCTGGTTGCAACAGGAGCAAGGCTAAGAGTAACTCCCCTCATCCTCAATGGGATCAAAACAGATTATGCCAATGTGACGAAACTCATCATGGACTATGCGTTTTCACTTGAGACACCAGATTGGCTCAAAGAGAGGTCTCTGACGGAGATGCGACGGATCCGTCCTGAGGTTGCCCTAGGTGACTTTGAAGCATGCGACAGGTTCGATTCCATGAAAGATATTCAGCGAATAGAGATACCAAGCTTGATTATCTGCGGGTCTGATGACAAGCTGACCCCTGTCAAGTACTCGGAATATCTCAACAAGAACATTTCAGGATCGAGATTGGTCGTGATTCAAGGGACGGGTCACATGGTGATGATGGAGAAGCCCAACCATGTGAACAAGGCGATTGAGGTATTCCTTGAAGAGTTGTGTCGTTCCACTGACGCGGGCTAGTTCAGTCTTGAGGCAGGGCCGGCCTCGATTTGATCACTCTTCCTCCAATTATGACTCTTTCAACTTTGATAGACTTCAGTTCATTGGGATCCACTGTGAACGGGTCTTTTGAGAGCACAACCATGTCCGCGAGTTTGCCCTCAGATATGGATCCCTTCTCGTCCTCGTCGAAGCTGGCGTAAGCACCGTTCAGTGTATACATGTATAGAACTTGGTCCACGCCCAGGCGTTCAGCTGGCAGAAAACCTTTCCTCGTAACGGCCGCCCAGATACCTTCAATGGGATCTAGGTGCTCAACAGGGCAGTCAGATCCAGCAGATGCCACCACGCTCTTGAACAATGTCTTGAATGGATATACCCATGTCTCCCTCTTCTTTCCGACTCTGTCCACTGCCCAGAAATCTGAGGTCACGAATGCAGGTTGCACCGAGGCGATCACCCCAATTCTCGACATCCTCTCTATCTGCTGAGGGCTCACTATGGAGGCATGTTCTATCCGGTGGCGATGGTCTTTTCTTGGAGTCAAGCTTTGGGCTTCTTCAATGGCATCTAACGCAAGGCCCATGGCTTGATCGCCTATTGCGTGAATCGCCAGCTGGTAGCCTGAGTCATGGGCTTTCTTCACGAGTTGACGCAACTCGTCTTCTCGATAAAGGAGAAGGCCCTTGTTACCCGGGTCATCTGCGTATGGCTCTTTCAGCGCGGCAGTACGTCCTCCAAGAGAACCGTCGAGGAGCATCTTGACGCATCCAATCTTCAGCCAATCGTCTCCGAAACCTGACTTGACACCAAGGCCAATCAGGTTTTCCAAAAGATCAACCGGTATACCCATGTAGACCCGGACGCCGAGCCTACCTATTGCACGCGCCTCCTGCAATGCCTCCACTTGGGCTGAATCTCTCACGAGGGCGTGTACGGTAGTCAATCCTGCTGAAAGGGCACTGCGACTTGCGTCTTCAATCGCAGCCACAATTTCGGGCTTGGTAGGCGGAGGAACATGCCGCCAAACTAGCGGCATCGCTTCGTCGCGCAGGATTCCTGTTGGCTCTCGTGTCTCATCATCTTTGTCGATTCGACCTCCCTGGGGATTACCGGTCTCTCTCGTTATTCCTGCAAGTTGAAGACCCAAGCTGTTGGTCACACATACGTGGCCACAGACCCTGTTAAGTAGAACCGGGTTC
This sequence comes from uncultured Candidatus Bathyarchaeia archaeon, assembly GCA_964653695.1. Taxonomy (GTDB): domain Archaea; phylum Thermoproteota; class Bathyarchaeia; order 40CM-2-53-6; family JALHTG01; genus JALHTG01. The sequence goes on from CAZZFQ010000052.1 coordinate 7,121, forward strand.
TCCGGAGAAGCCATGTCCAAGTCATGTCTGTTCGGGTACCTCTTCTCCTTGAGCCTCTCTTGATCCCAGCCTCGTCCAAGTATCCATTTCCCAGTTGGTGTTTCTTTGGCTTTCGATGCAACTTTAGCCTGAATCTCAGCAATCGATCCGACACCTCTAAGGCCTATTCTTCCACGAGAGAGGCCATAGTCAACAAAGTGTATGTGCGTATCGATCATACCGGGGATCACAGTCCTACCGTGAAGATCAAGAACCTTGGTCCTCCTGCCTATGAGGGGCCTGACCTCAGAGTTCTTGCCAACCTGGACAATCCTATCTCCTAAGACGGCGACTGCCTGCGCTCGTCTCAGTCTCACATCCATCGTCAGAATATTCCCGTTCAGCAGAGCCAGATCACAGCCTATTATGCGCTTAGCCACGAGCCATCAACCGTTTGCCAGTTTACGTATGATGATAAGCTTATTCTTGTAAGTGAATTGCGCTTTGGAACGCCTTGAAGGTTCAAGACGAATGACCCTGCAAGCCGCGGCGGCAGGCTTAAATATGGCCTAGACATGGCTAAGCGGAACACGTTGCTTCGCAGTAACCCGAGGCTCACAACGATCGGTATAAGCTTCGTGAAAAGGGATTTCCGATCCGTGATCGAAGTGAGCGGATCGTTACGCCCTGCCTCGGTTACACATTGATTTTGAATGTGACCCTTCGTCAGAGGCCATGGCCCTCAAAGTTGTACGACAAAGAAGTCAAGTGCGCTAGGTATCGAGATTTGCAGCTTGCAGATCTGTGTAAACGATATTGTAAATAGCTTACTCCGCTGATGTTGTGGTGGGAGTCCGTGAGCGCCATGCTTGGTCTAGGACATCGAGGTGAGCGGCGCCTTCAAGCAAATCAAAGGCAGGCGAGTTCGGTGGAAAAAGTCGAAAATGCGTCAAGCATGAATGAAAGTCGCAGCAAAGCTCAGATAAAACCCACAGAGTTGAGAGCTCAACTTCTCAGCGATCAAACTGTCCAGATAATCTTGAGCGGCCTCACAGAAGGTTCGGTAGCAGACATAGACCCGACCTTCGACTCCGACAGGATGCCAAGGTACTTGATAGTTGAAAACGTGGCCAAGGTTGGCTCGGCAGAAGCAAGATCGTTACTCGAAAAGATGAAAGACGCAGAAATCCTGAGCGAAAGGTTCTACGAGCGACTGATTCTGTGTCCAGAATGCAAGTCGCCGAGCGAGATCTTCGTCCGACATAAATGTCCCAAATGCGGAGGCCTGGAGCTGGAAAGAATCAGCATATGTGAGCACTCAACATGTGGCTCTGTCTGGGAACTCAGAGCATCAATCGAGCAGGCCGCTTGTCCCAAATGTCACGTGGCTGCCAATTCTGACAGATCAGCTTTTCGTGTGATCGGGATAACGTGGTTTTGTGGCAAGTGTGGAGTCAAGTTCGATAGGCTGGATGAGGCCTTCTTCTGCAGAAGTTGTGGTAGAGAGAACCATCTGGGAGATGTTGAACTTCTCGATGTTCACTCGTACTCGCTAAACCCCAGTGTCAAAGAGGAGGTTCAGAGTGCTCTTCGTCTTCCAATTCTGAAGAAGACGTTTGAGGAGTGCGGTCTTCAAGTCGAAATGCCAGGCTCCTTGGTCGGGAGTTCTGGAGTTCCTCAGGACTTTACAATAGTTGCGAAGAAGAACGATAAGTGTGTCGCAGTGGATTTCGTGCAGGCTCACGAAGTTGCAGATGTGCCTGCAGTGCTGGCATCCTGTGCAAAGCTATCTGACGTGAAAGCGAATGTAGGCTTATTGTTGGTAGTGCCTGCCCTTTCGGACCGAGCGCGGGCGTTCGCGATTGCATCCAGATTGGCTATGATCGAAGGAAGCGACATTGGAGAGGTCGCGACCAAGTTGCGAGACTTCCTTAAGACGGTATGATTGGGGGAACGATCGATTGAGTTCTGTCAAGGCGAGAAAGGTAACTTTTGGGTCAACATTGTCGGAGAGCTTCACCGTTGATAGGCGATTGGACAAGGAGTTTCTCGATAGGGCTGCAGAATTCTGGAAGGAAAGGAAGCTTTCGATTAAGAAGAAGGTACTAGCAAGACGGACAGAAGGTGAAAGCGAAGCCTACGAAGGTACTCTCGTAGCGGAAGGCGGAACCATTTGGACGATTGATTTCGACCAGTACAGAAAGGCAGTTTCGGTGAGTATGATCGGGACCGAGGACAATGTCGAAGTGTTCGTCCACATGGAACTCATCGGAGCCTTCATGTCAGCCAAGGACGAGAGAAAGGCAATGGACCTATTCCAGGCGTTTCAAGACCAACTATCGCGATAAAGACAATTGCGTCACAGTTGAAGTTCCGCATTATCCAGTTAACCATTGGCGGGCCCGGCGGGAGTTGAACCCACGACTCCCGGGTCGCTTCCGGTTTGCGGTAAAAGCTTCACCGACGCGAGCCTTCTATGAGGCTCGTTTGTCACCGGTGCTCTACCTCTTCAGGATCCTGCCGGATCTGGCTGAGCTACGGGCCCACGCAGAAGGGACAACCATGAACAGTCAATAAAAACCTTTGCGGGATCACAGCCTTCGTGTTAGGCACGTTGTCCTCCATTGAGGCTTGAACCAATAGAATTGCAAGCTGTCACGGTGAGTTGCGTGATAGTCGGTTCCAATGACGTTCAGCGATTGTGGACAACTTTTTTAGATCGCAGTCGGGAGGATTCGGTTTAGGGCCCGTAGCTCAGCCCGGATGGAGCGGTAGACTGAGAAGGCCAAGCCTCCTAAGACGATTCGGTGAGAGCTAAAGGTCCGGGGTTCAAATCCCCGCGGGCCCGCCATAAACACTATCCCGTCCTTTTCTGCCTGACAGAGTTTCAAACAGGAATCTAAACCAGTTCATCTGGGCTTGTTTTTCATCGTCCTATTCGCTTGTAGAAGTTCTTCATGTCTTCTTCCAAGTCCTCTAGGTCATACTGCGCGGGTATCTTTCTCGCCTTGAAGTACTCCATCATCTCTCTGACGGAGATATCGGAATCCATCGCAGCTCTCTCCAAGGTTAGCCTACCTTCAGCATACA
>CAZZFQ010000053.1:0-1829 GCA_964653695.1 uncultured Candidatus Bathyarchaeia archaeon
GGAGTTGACGGTGTTAGTTCCCGGAATTCTGCTGCTACTTTGCCCGGTTCAGCTTCATTCAATTCATCTCTCAGCCTGAATGCTTTGGCCTTCTCTCTATCATGAATGTCGCCACTCTCCGCGAGCAGATCTATGATGACCCAACTCCGAACTCTGAACTTTTTACCCTTCTCGTGATAGGGTCCGGTTTTCTTTGTCAATCTATTCTCAGGCGATGCTTGGTCACCAATATATTTGTGATATATCTTCCATAATTTGTCATGGAGGTCCCTAGCCGTATCGTGTTCACATTCTAGCATTCCATCTCCCATGGTCTTGTCACCTCTCCTTCCTTCTTGGGATTTGTATGGCTCCCCACCTCGGAGCCGAGGTTCAACTATCGCAATAACCCGAGAGAGTAAGATCGTCGGTACCAGTAGTTATGGTTTTGTATGGATTCGAACAAATGCAGCTAAGTCTCACCCAGCCTTGCTCTGGGTTTCGACAAACGTTTCCACCGAAATTTGAGTTTTCCACAGGGACTCTTGGAGACTCAACCGGCGGTTAGAGTTTCTTCTGATATACTGCCGTTCCGCTGACTATCGTCATATCTATGGGTATGTCCTTGATCGTTTCAGGCCTCGCCGTGAGGATATCCCCGCCTAGTACCGTCATGTCAGCGAACTTTCCAGGCTCAATGGATCCCGAGAGATCATCCTCGAACCCTTGATATGCAGCGTTGATCGTGTAGAGCTTGATCGCCTCCATCACTGAGATCTTTTGGCTCGTGCCTATCGGAAGGCCCTTTGCTGTTCTCCTATTGACCAAGGCGTGGATGCCCATCAGCGGTGGGTAGGGGGAAGCGGTGTGGTCTGAGTGAGCCGACACCCTAATCCCTGCGTCTAGAAAGCTTCTCGCTGCGAACATGCGCTCCAGCCTGTCGGCACCAAACGCAGGCATTATCTTGTCTCCGTGATAGTACGGGTACGGACCAAAGATAGTCGGAAGGATCCCTAACTTCTTCATCCTCGAAACAATCTCCGGAGTCACAACCGTACAGTGAATAATCTTGTTTCGCGCATCCCTTCGAGGATACTTCTCCTGAGCCTCCTCTAAGACGTCAAGCGCCATGTTTATCGCGCGTTCGCCGTTGGCGTGAATGGCGAACCTATAACCCTGCGGATAGCCCTCCATCACGATGTTACGTAGCTCCTCCTTCGTTATGGCAAGTTCTCCGTAGTAGTTCGGTCTGTGAAGGTAAGGTTCGGCAACAGCCGCGGTTCTTGCTGAAATGGCCCCGTCAGCTGTGATCTTCACGGCGCAGACTTTCAGCATCTCGTTCCCGAAGCCCTCCCGGATCCCAAGCGCCGTCAGATGCGGCATGAGTTCACAGCGCGGATCTATCCTTATGCGTATGGGAAGCTCACCCCTAGCGAGAAGCACCTGGAAAGCCCTGATGAAGACGCCTTGCCTTATGCCCCCATCGTTCGCGCAGGTCAGACCTGAGGCGGCATACTGCTGCGTCATCCATCTTATCCCCCCCACTGCCTGCTCTAACGTCGGCTCTGTTCCATACCCTTCTGGCAAAATCACCTGCCTAGCCCTCTCATGTATCCAACCGGTCAGCTCCCCGGTCTTCAGGTCTCTTTCAAACCTACCACCAACCGGATCGGGTGACTCCTTAGATATTCCAGCCAATTCGAAGGCTTTGCTGTTAACAACTGCGAAATGCCCACCGACGGTGTCTATGATGACAGGGTGATCCGGAGCTACCTTGTCCAAGTCCCATTTGGTTGGGTGTCTATTCTCGGCAAGCTTCGAGTCATCCTCCTTGGCGACGCTGATCCACT
>CAZZFQ010000053.1:1929-3546 GCA_964653695.1 uncultured Candidatus Bathyarchaeia archaeon
AGGAAAGCAATAGAAGAATACGGCTTCAAAGGCCTAAAACTACACCCGGCTGGCAACCGATGTCACCCTGCACGCCAAGAAACTATCGACTTGATTCGCGTGGCCACACGATACAACGCCCCTGTCTTGTTCCATTGCGGCGACGAAGAATTCACCTTACCTTTGCAGATCGCTGAAGCAGCCAAAGCCTGCCCCGAGGCGACTATAATCCTCGGCCACTGCGGCGGCTACTTTCACACCAGAGATGCCATCCAAGTAGCGGAACGCTATCCCAACATCATCCTAGAAACCTCAGGCATGCCTTACCCGCGAATCATCAGGGAAGCCGTAGAACGTGTAGGGGCTTCAAGAGTGCTATACGCCAGCGACGGCCCGGGCTGCGACCCCACCATCGAGGTACACAAAGTGAAAATGGCTGGGCTACACGCTGACGGTGAGGAGGCAGTTTTCCATCAAAACATCAAGAAAATCCTTGAGGGCGTGACTGCGAAGGGGCAATAGCTATGATCGTCGATGCACGCGTCTACCTTGGCGCAGGCCTGTTTAGATATGGGCAGTCGCTTCTAGAAATTTCTGCCAACATGGATCTCTTAGGCATCGACAAAGCAGTCCTTGTCCCGGTCAAGCCCAAGGACTACTGCCTTCCTCCCGCGAACGAACTTGTAGCAGACGCTGTCAGGAGATACCCTGACCGGTTCTCAGGTCTTTGTCGTGTCGATCCTTGGCAGGGCGAGGCCGCCATAGCCGAGCTACGAAGAGGCCTTAAGGAACATGGGGCATGCGGCCTCTACTTGGATCCTTGGGAAGAGAACTTTCAGGCCAACGACCAGATTCTATTCCCAGTGATGGAGGAAGCTAAACGCTACAATATCCCGGTTGTCCTAAACGCCGGGCACGTCCGAGTCTCTCATCCAACCCAGATTCGCGACATAGCCTCCCAATACCCTACTGTGCAATTCGTTGCCTGCAACGGCGGTCAAATCAACATCAGTGGCATGCTCCTATATGAGGCGAGGCGTATGTTAGAAGACTGCCCCAACATCGCCATCGAAACAGCAGGGACATACCGAGAAGACTTCATCGAAGAGGTAGTGACCGAGATTGGAGAGGAACGAGTAATCTTCGCCAGCGGCAGTTCTATCTACGATCAAGAGTTCGAGATGACACGTGTTCGACATGCCCATCTCACAGACATGCAAAAACAGAAGCTGTGGGAGGCAAACGCATCAAGAATATTCAGAACCAAACCGCAATAGTTCACGAGACATCTCCTGCCCAAAAAGTGGGGCAACGCGAAAAATACAGGCCTCGCTATTGCTCCGTTTACAATGGACAACCAATGAATCCAGTTCTCGAGCTGATTGAGTGACCCTACTCTTCTTTTTGGATGAGGCCGCAGTCCAGGCATCGCCATATCTTGAACTCGATGTTGTTGATCACGTATTTCTTGTTCCGGTGTTGACACTTCATGCTGCGTGGCCGTTCAGTGTTGAGGGTGAGCGTTTCAGTTCTCTGAAGCTTGGCCATTTCTTGTTAGCCCAAGAAGGATGACTTTATTCGTGCTTTTGAGGATTTCTGACTCCACTGGAACGGGCAGAGCTTCCTCTGGAGTGTGAA
>CAZZFQ010000053.1:3646-10032 GCA_964653695.1 uncultured Candidatus Bathyarchaeia archaeon
GTCCAGACGCGCCGAGGAGGTTCTCAGCTGGCAGCATCTTTGTAACCATTGATGATACAGTGACTGAAGGGTCAATCACCGCTCTAATCATAACATTCTCACCCTTGTCGATCAGGCTCCAGAAGCCTGGATATCCATAGTATGATCTGCTCTTCGGATCGGTTGAATCTCCACCAATCAAAGGATCGTAGTACATCAAGTACTCAACAGTAACGTAGAAGACATCCGAGACAATGATGTTTCGCGCGGCCACATCAGCATTGTTCCAAGCGCTTTCAGCAGCTAAGCTGAAGTTAAACGAAGATGTTAGCTCAGTAGTTCCATCACTTCCCAAGACGTGAACTCTCATGCCCACCCCGCTTCGACCGGCCTTGTAGATCCTACACATCAGTAGCCTAGCGCTTGGCAGGCCTGACGGAAGGGAAAATCTGACAGCCAGATGCAAGCCGATGTCCAGCGAAGATGTAGTCTCAGGGATTCCGTCATCATAGGCAATTTCAGTAGCCGCAGACACGCAGCGCATCGAACATGGAACCAGAATAGGCGAGAACAGCAGGGCAATGAAGAGCTGGGAGGTAAGTGGTTTCGTCGAAGGCTTCACTCCTGAAACCCCTTAAGAACCTGCTCAGCGAATCGTCATGTTGGAGTCAAAAGGGAGACCGCAAGCCGAACTCCTCGGCGATGGTTCGGAGATCAAGGACAACCTCATGATCCAGAGGGATACCCTCCCTCTGCCGCTGCTCTGCCATATGAAACTCCTTCTCACCGTGGATATAGATGCGATCGAATCCTTCCAGCCTGGAGGAGCTTCTGATGCGGCGAATAAGATCATCCATGCTCAGCTTGAACTCAGATAGTTGCTGAAAGCTATCTACTCTGATTGCTCCAAGAAAATGGCTGACATTGGAGGGAAGTGGGCGGCCGTCTTCGTTCTCAGGGTACGTCAAGGCTGAGCACTCTCCGCCAGAGAGCATTGCGCTGAAGACATCTACGACGAAGGCAAGTCCATACCCCTTGTGGCCACCCATTTCTTCTCCCATACCGCCTAGAGGAAGAAGGCCGCCGCCTAATCGATCTCCTATGTTCCTGAGCACTAGCGAAGGATCGCTTGTTAGCTGACCTTTTTCATCTGTTGCCCATCCCAAAGGAATTGGTTTTCCTGCGCGCTTGCATATCTCCACTTTTCCCTGAGCAACCGTGCTGGTTGCCATGTCAAGCACGAAAGGAAGTTCACGACCTGCGGGAACTGCAATGCTAATGGGGTTAGTGCCTAGCATAGCTTCGCGTCCAAAGGTTGGCAGAACAACTGGCTTCGCGTTGCTTGTTGAGATCCCGATCATGTCATGTTGCAAGGCCATCATGGCATAGTATCCAGCTATACCAAAATGATTGGAGTTTCGAACCGCAACAAACCCGACATAGCTCTCATTTGCCTTAGATATTGCAAGCTGCATTGCCCGATAAGCAACCGGCGGCCCGAGGCCGGCACCTCCGTCCATCACCGCGGTAACAGGTGTTTCATGGACAACGGATGCCTCAGACTGCGGACGAGCTCTACCCTGCCTCAAATAGTCTACATAACGTGATAGACGCGCTACACCGTGTGAATCTATGCCTCGAAGGTCTGCTGAAACTAGGACATCGCTTGTGATCTTTGCGTCGCCATGCGAGACCTGTAGCCTTTCAAAGACTTGCGTGCAGAAGCTTCTTAGTGACTCTACGCTCACAAGCCTTGCCGGCGGAGTTGCTTGTCGCGCTTGTCTTGCTCTCGGCATTCTCTGAAGCCACCTATGCTTTGTCTTCCATATACTCTTGACTGATCAGTCTTGCCACTTTGAGATGAGCTCACCTCCTCTTTCTTCTGCCGATTACGACCACCATAAGAACCAACATGACAGCGCCTACAGCGCACGCTATCAGGGGTATTGCCACGACGTCCAACTGAACGCTGGCCGACTCTCTCTTGGTCACTGTTAGTGTGACGGAAATACGCGCTATGACTGTCGTCTCCACGGTTTGTGTAGTCATGATCATCGTGGTCTGACTTGCCGTCACCGTATAGGCTACAACCGCGAAGTTCACCGTGTCCTCTACATAGGCTTGTGGGTGCCCCCAAGCCTCACTATGGATGACCCAGAGTTTCACTGCGTAGACATCGACTTTCTGGGGCGTGTAGCTTGCGTTGATAGGGAAGTCCCAAGACTGAAGAGCCAGACCTCGGACCTTCTCAACGCGAAAGTAGTCCTCCAGACTCTTTGAGTTATAGACATAGATATCGACCATATGTCCATGCTGCTTGCAGCTATCCTTTCCAATGTGAACAGTGAACGTGACGGTCTCCCCGAAAACGTACAGCGGTTTGTTAACTGTGAGGTAGAGCGAACGGTCCGCAACTGCTTGTACATTCAGGCCAAAAAGGGAAGACGCAAAGACAGAGGCAACTAACAGAAGTAGTGCGATTCCCTTACCCGGCAATAACACAATCGATCCTCTCCACGTTATACTAAGCTTACTTCATTATGACCTTTGAGGTTGGTGATTAGCCTAGGCCATGATCTCAATTGCGGGATTGAGAGCAACCTCGACAGTCCTTAAATTCGTTTGACAAGGGATGTTCCTGCATGAGGAAAGGTACTATGATGCCAAGAAACAGACTCAGAAAACTCCTCAGGGAGGGAAAGCCCACAGTTGGAACTCGCTACACATGCACTTGGGCTAACCTTGTTGAGATAATAGGTAATTCTCAGCAATTCGATTATGCAGAATTCACAGGCCAATACGGCCCGTACACGCTCCATGACCTTGAGCACCTTGCACGAGCCTGCGAACTTACAGGCATGGATGCGATGATAAAGATAGACCAGGAACCGAGAACCTTCATCGCCACGCGCGCGATTCAGGCAGGCTTCACTGCAATGCTCTTCGCTGACTGTCATACTGCTCAGGATGTCAAGAAATGCGTCCAATCCGTCAAGCTCATCCCCCAGGGCGGAATCAATGGAATCCAATACGGACGTGTCATGGGTTACGGAATCGTCAGAGGCAAAACTGTGACGCTTGAGGACTACGTCAAGCACATCGATGACATCGTCATCGCCATCATGATCGAAAGCAAGAGCCTCGTGGACGACATCGAGGAGGCACTATCAGTGCCTGGCATCGATATGGTCCAATTCGGCCCGAGCGATTTCTCCATTTCAATAGGACGTCCGGGGGAAGGCTACAAGAATCCTGATATCACCGAGGCCATGGAGAAGAGCTACCAAGTGGCGAAGGGAAAAGGGATACGCATCAGGGCCGAATGTAACGTAGAGGACATGCAGAAATGGCTTGAGCTTGGCTGCCGCGACTTCTGCATAGGAACTGACACAGCGACGATCCGTGCCTGGGCTCAGAATACTGGAGAAGCTATCAGAGAAAACCTCCGTAAGGCGAATCTTCTGTAGCTTTACTGGATAACAAAGGCAGGATTATGGTCTTGACGCTACGAAGAGACCGTGAAGAAGATCCAGAACAAGCAGCCAAACCAGATGGCGGCGTCATATCAAGGGATTTTCTTGAGGAGACTTTCCGTCGGGATCGCATTGTCGTAAAGCCCCAGTTCTCGTGCATCCATCCCCAGTGCCAAGCCCATTAACTGAGTCATGAAGACGACTGGCATTTGGTATCTTCTTCCGTATTTCTCATTTAGCTCTACTTGGCCGCGGTCCAATTGCAGATGGCAAAAGGCGCAAGGAGTCACCAAGCAATCTGCGCCTGCCTCGATCATGTTATCTAACTTCTCAGCAGTCATATCCAATGCCACCTCAAGGTTTGCAGATCTCACTCCTCCTCCAGCCCCGCAGCACAAGCCCTTGTCCCTGTAGTCAACGCTCTCTGCGCCTAGAGACCTAACCAAGTTGTCCAGAACTGTCGGTCTTTCTGCCGAGCCGTGCATCCTTGTCTCGCTGGGCTTCAGAAAGTGGCAACCGTAGTGTGCGGCTGCCTTGATCCCTCTGAGAGGCCTCTTAACGTTCTTCTCGACGCGTTCAAACCCCACCTGATCGCTGAGAAGCTCTATCACATGTTTGACCTCGAGAGATCCTCGGTATTGCTTCCCTATTTTCGCCAATGATTCGTTGACTCGATTCTTCAGGTTAGCACTATTCTTGAGAAGATGGTTCGCTTCTTGAAGAGTAGCGTAGCACCCATTGCAGGTTGTTGTTATGTCGGCATTCATCTCCTCCGCGATCACAATGTTCCTTGCTGCCACAACCAACCACGTCCATAGATCAAAGGAGCCGAAGACACCTGGGGCTGGACAGCAAGAGGCTCCGTTCACGTCTAGTAGATTGATCTCAAACTCCTTGAGAGACCTTTTGGTGGCCACCTCTATTCCAGGATACCTGTTCGGAGTGATACATCCAAGAAAGTAGGCGTAGTCCCGCACGGTTTCTACTCCTTCCTTTCAACAAGCGACCTGAAGCCGGTTGCATCGAGGAGATCTATGACTTCCTTCAGAGCCTCAGGATATTGATGAACCGTAGGCGGAACCTCGGAGAGCCCTAGCCGTTTTCTAACAGCTTTGACATCATCATTGATCGGAACTGCATGGCCATGTTTGAAGACGAGTTGGCAGACCTTGGCATGGTCTTGACGCAAATAGCCTTCTCTTACAGATAGATTTCGCAGGGCGCGGACTATGTCAGTCGTCTTGACCTTTCGCGGGCACCTCTCTTGGCAGGTGTAGCACGTGGTGCAGTTCCATAGGTCTTCGGCTGCAAGCGCATCCTTTCTTTGACCTGTGAGGGTCTTCAGGAATATCTGCCTTATCCTCCAAGCTGTTCTTCTGCCTGAAGGACATGACCCAGTGCATGTGCCACACTGTATACAAGCTCTAAGCGTTGCCATGTCATCTTTCGGAAAGATCTTTGAACCTTGCTCTATGACCTCGTTAACGAAATCTTTCTCGCCTTCACGTATGGTCTGTCTTTTCAATATTGAGGGCAAATATCACCCTCCTCACGCAAGTGCTTCAAGAGCCTTACACGTGTAAGGATATACGTGTTTCCAAAAAAGTGATCCGGTCAGCATGAAGTAGCACTAGCTACTGACGCTTTCAGAGAGAAGCCCTGTGATTCTGCTGTCTCATCTATAGCGTTTCCCTACCCTGATCAATTAACCAGTGGGTCAGCCTGCTACAAGTCGCAGGGTTCGTAGTGTGAGTCGGACATATTCCGCGGAAGTCTTCGTCGCATGAGGCGCAGGGAATGCTGGCTATGGTGTCAACTGTTGCGGCTCTCCTTCGTGGAAAGATTCTGAAAGTCCATCTTCCTCTGTTCAACTCTTTCCTTCTGTCGACAAAGCCCCGTCTCTCAAGGTTTAGCACCTGCCTAGAACCCCTTCTGCTATCCAGGCCTAGACGCCTCCAGAGCTCGGACTGCAATATTCCGTTGCCTCCGTATTGCTGGATAATGGCTAGAGGCCTTCTCATTCCGAGTTCTTCGGTACCCATCTGAGGTGTCAGAATAATACGCCGCGGTCTGTCGAGCGCTTGTGCGATAGTCTCTTCAATGAAGTCGGCCACAGTCTTGCCTGTCGAGGTTAGCACATAGGTCACAGGAAGAATGCGTTGAAGGGCCAACCCCTTCTTCTTTAATCTGGCAAGATACTTGTATGTTCTCCGAACCGTGATCCCGACAGCTTTGGAGAGGTCTCTTGCTGAAATCCCCTCTTCGCTCAGCGTGCGAAAGACCCTTCGCTCCGTCGGTGAGGTGTCGCCACGGAGGCGGACCTTGACACGGTAGAACTGGACATGGTCCCTTGGGTGGTTTGACTGTAGAAGTCCTTCTCTTTGAAGCCTGTTCAAGGCTCTTGGCAGTAGAGAGCGATCGACTATCTTTCCAAGTTCTTCGAATGTTCGATAACCATTCTTGATCGCGATGAGGGACAATTCCTCTTGGCATGACGAGTTGGAAGGGAAGCGTAGGAGAAAGTTGGTCTTGCAAACCAACTGAAGAACCTTGGAGCCTTGGGCGGTTGTCTGGTACTTTCCAAGCCTATGCACGACGAGTTCGGCTTCGACTAATGGCTTTAGATACCCTTGAATAGTTGTTGGACTGTGCGTATGTCCCATCGATCGAAGCCTGCCTTGTATCTCTTTTTCAGAATAGGGAGCCTCTTGAAGCAGCTGAAGGATGGAAAGCCTTCTCTCGTTCTTGATGGCGTTTAATACGCGTGCAATGACTTGAGAGTCCTCTAGGGAAGTAGAGTGGCTCTTTTCCGTTGCCATCATCGTTGTTTGGGCTTGCTTGGTAGCCTTTGCCAAAGGTAGATACCTTTCGATTGGTTAACGGCGTTAACTGAGCGGTACCTCCTTATTAAATTAACGGTGTTAAATCCCCATC